>JBDTQF010000100.1:0-13772 GCA_039932275.1 Burkholderiales bacterium | reverse complement strand
TCGGCGACGCGACGATGAGCCCGTACGAGATCCTGCAGCCCGGCGGCAGCGTCGAGTACAACAACGAAGAGGCCGGGGCCGAGTGGCTGCAGCGCCTGACCCACGCCTTCCCGAAGTTCGTCTGGATCAACCCCGAACCGCAGGGTGCCTGGCAGTACCGCCAGAGCATCGCCGTGATCCAGCAGTTGATGAGCAACCGCATGTACCCGCTGACGCTTGCCGGGCTCGAATCAGCGATGCGACTGCTGACCAAGTAAGCCCCTCGTTGAAGCAGTTGTTCTGACGCAGTTGTTCACCGGCCCCACGCGCCTGGCCGCCACAATGGCGGACGCGATGGTCCGGCTGCGTTCATCCCCCCTCCTCTTCCAATGCCCCGTCCTGCCGGCACCGCGTCGCGGCCGGCACGGGCTGCATGCGCTGGCCCTGTGCACCGGGTTGATGGCTGGCGGCTCCGTCTTCGCCCAGAACCAGCCCGCGCCGGATGCGCTGCCTGCCGCAGCATCCACCCCGTCGGACGACGACCAGGGCGCCGTGAGCTGGACCCTGCAGGTGCAGGCCCCAGGCGACCTGCGCGAGTTGCTGGAGCGCCACCTCGACCTGGCCCGCTATGCCGACCAGGCCGACCGGGACAGCAAGACGCCCGACAAAGGCGCGGACAGCCTGCGCATTGGCCGCGGCGAACTGCAGCGCCTGGTGGCCGCCACACCGGCCCAGGCCCGCGCGCTGCTTGAGACCGAAGGCTACTTCGCCGCCCAGGTGCAGGCCCGGCTCGAACCCGATGCCGCGCCAGGCGCGCGCCTGCAGGTGCAGGTGGACGTGCAGCCGGGCCCGCGCACCCGCGTCAGCGCGGTGCACATCGACTTCGCCGGTTCGCTCAGCCAACGGGCCGACGGCGGCGATGCCGATGCGCAGGCCCTGGCCGCGCGGTTGCAGCGCGGTTTTGCAGCCAAGCCGGGCGAGCCCTTCACCCAAGCGGCCTGGAGCGGCGCCAAGACCGCGCTGATCAACAGCCTGCGCGCGCAGGGCTATGGCCTGGCCAACTACAGCGGCACCCATGCGCAGGTCGATGCCGAGGCGCAGCAGGCCACGCTGGTGCTGGTGCTCGACAGCGGCCCGCTGCTGCGCATCGGCGCCACCCGCATCGAGGGCCTGCGCCATGTCGCACCGCTGTCGGTGGCCGCGCTGCAGCCCTACGCCCAGGGCGAGCCGATGCGCGAACAGGCACTGCAGACCTACCAGGACCGGCTGATCAAGACCGGCCTGTTCGACACCATCTCGGTGGCCATGGCGCCCGAGGTGCTGGCCGATCCGGCGCAGCTCGACAGCGGCGCCGCCGAGCTAACGCTGCCGGTGCTGGTGCGGCTGCACGAACGTTCACAGCAGCAGGCCACGGTGGGCCTGGGCGTCTCTGACGTCACCGGCCCACGCATCACACTGGAGCACCTGCACCAAAGCCCGTTCGGCCTCGACTGGCAGGCCAAGAGCAAGGTGCAGATCGGCCAGACCGAGCGCTCGGTCTCGCTCGACCTGGTCTCGCACCCGCGCCCCGGCCCGTACCGCGACCTGATCTCGGGCGCCCTGACCCGCACCGAGGCCACCGGCCTGGTGGTGCTGAGCCAGACCGCCCGCGTCGGCCGCAGCCACGACACCGAAGCGGTGGAACGCCTGTACTTCCTGCAGTTCGAACGCGATGTCACCCGCGCCGAAAGCGCCGGCGCGGTGACCGACGACACCTCGGCCCTCACGCTCAACCACCACTGGGTCTGGCGCCGGCTCGACAACCTGATCCTGCCCACCCGCGGCTTTGGTGCCTCGGCCGAGGTCGGCGGCGGGCGCTCGTTCCACACCGACACCGACAGCGGCTTCTTCGGCCGCACCAGCGCCCGCATCACCGGCTACTGGCCCTTCGGCAGCAGCTGGTATGGCCAGGCCCGGCTGCAGGCCGGCCAGGTCTTTGCAGCGCCGACGGTGGACGTGCCGTATACGCAGCTGTTCCGCGCCGGTGGCGACGACTCGGTACGCGGCTACGGCAACCAGGGCCTGGGCCCGGTCAATGCCGCCGGCACCGCCATCGGCGGGCACGTGCTGGGCACGGCCAGCATCGAGGTGGCCCGGCCCATCTCGCGCAAGCAGCCGGCGTTCTGGCTGGCCGCCTTCGTCGATGCGGGCAATGCCGCTGTCAACTGGCGCGCATTCGAGCCGGTCGTCGGCTACGGCGTCGGCCTGCGCTGGCGCAGCCCGGTCGGGCCGCTGCGCATCGACCTGGCCTGGGCCGAACGCGACCGCCGCGCCCGGCTGCATTTCAACGTCGGCATCACATTTTGAGGTCGGCCATGGACGCCGATTCGCCACCCGACATCCCGCCGCCGGCAACCATTGCACGGCGCCGCAACAGCCGCCGCTGGCTGGCCGCCATCATCGCCACCGCGGCGCTGCTGGTGCTGGCCGCCGTGGCGCTGCTGGCGCCCTACACCGCCACCGGCACACGCGTGCTGCTGGGCCTGCTGCCGGGCCTGCAGATCAGCCAGCCGCAGGGCAGCCTGCTGGGCGGTGACTACAGCGCCGAGCGCATCACCTACCCGCTCAGCGCCACCCAGACGCTGGTGTTGACGCAGCCGTCCTGGCGCGGCTTGCAGTGGCACTACGTGGGCGGCCTGCGGCTGAGCATCGAGCGCATGCACATCGCCCGCGTCGAACTGCAGGGCGCGCCGGCGGCGTCGCAGCCCATCGTGCTGCCGCAGTCGCTGGTGCTGCCGCTGGCAGTGCACATCGGCAGCCTGGCCATCGACCGCATCGACGCCCCGGCGCTGGGCGACCGGCCGCTGAAGCAACTGCAGCTCGCCCTCGACCTGGGCCGAGGCAGCGGCGCCAGCCACCGCATCGACGGCCTGCAACTGCAGTGGGACCGCCTGCAGGCCAGCGCCTCCGCACAGGTGCAGGCGCGCGCGCCGTTGGCGGTGGTGGCCGAGCTGGCGCTGCGTCCGCTGGCGCAGACAGGCGATGCCGGCGCCTTGCCGCTGGCGCAGGACTGGCAAGCCAGCCTGACTGCCCGTGGCCCGCTGGCCGAGCTGCAATTGCAGGCCCGGCTGCGGGCACGCCAGCAGGCGCTGGACGCAACCGCCACGCTGCGCCCAGCCGAGGCCCAGCCGGTGCGGGGCCTGCAGGCCAGCGCCCAGGGCTTCGACCTGGCCGGGCTGAACAGTGCCTGGCCGCGCACCGCCCTGACCGGGCAGGTCGACGCCCAGCTCGACACGGCCGGCCAAGCGTTGCAACTGATGGCCGACCTGCGCAACGAGGCGCCGGGCCGCTACGACAACCACGCGCTGCCGCTGCGCAGCCTGAAGCTCACCGCCCGCAGCGATCTGCACACACCGCAACGTGGCCGCATCGAGGCGCTGGCGCTGCAACTGGCCGGCACCGACGGCAACGCCGGCCGACTCACCGCCCAGGGCACCTGGGACCGACCGGCCGATGCGCTGGTGCTGACCCTGCAGGCCCGCCTGGACGACGTGCAGCCGGCCCGGCTCGACGCCCGCGCGCCGCCGCTGCAACTGGGCGGCCGCATCGACCTGCAGCTGTCCCAGGCCGCGGGCGGCAGCGCCACCGTGCGAGGCGATCTGCAAGGCCGGCTGTTGTCACGGGCCACCATGGGCACGCCGGCCAACGCACCGTGGCAACTGCGGCTCGATGCCACCGCCGCGCCGAACGAGGTGGTGCTGCGCAGCCTCGACACCACGGCCGGCGCGGCGCACCTGGGCGCGCGAGGTCATGCCCGCCGCGGCAACACCGGCTGGGCCGTGCAGCTCGATGCCGACTGGCAGCGCTTCGACCCCAGCCTGTGGTGGCCCGGCACCAGCGCCGCGTGGCAGCGCGGGCCGCACCGGCTCGACGGGCAGCTCAAGGCCGACCTGCAACTGCCCGATGCCGGCGTCGCGCCGTTGAATGCGCTGGCTCTGCTGGCCCGCGCCCAGGGCCAGGCCACCTTGACGCTGGCGCCCAGCGTACTGGCTGGCATGCCGCTGGCCGGCGAGCTGGCGCTGCGCCAGGCCGCGCCCGGCCAGGGGCTCGGCACGCAGGGCCGCTTCACCCTGGGCAGCGGGGCGCAGGCCGGCACGCTGACGCTCGACGGCAGCTTCGACCCCCGCGGCAGCACCGACCGCTGGGCGCTGGCCTGGCAACTGCCCGACCTGGCCACGCTGCAGCCGCTGCTGCAACTGACCCAGCCCAGCGCGCAGCTCAGCGGCGACAGCCGCGGCACGCTGCAGCTCGCCGGCCGCTGGCCTGCGCTGGCCGGCAGCGGCAACCTCACCAGCCAGCGGCTGCGCTGGCAGCCTGGTCCATCGCTCACCCCATCGACCGGTCAGGCGGCCGCACCGGGCAGCGTCACCGAGCTGCGGGATGTCAGCGCTCGCTTTCAAGCCGGCAGCACACCGCAGGACGCGCTGCAGCTCGATGCGCGCCTGGGCCGGGCCTGGCTGGGCCGGCTGCAGCTCGACCAGGCCACGCTCACCGCGCAGGGCCGCGGCGATGCCCACCAGCTGCAGCTGCGCAGCGGCGCGCAGGTCAACAACCCGCCGGGCGAAACCAATGCCGGCCCGCCACGGCACTACCGGGCCGAGCTGGCGGCCGAGGGTGGCTGGTTCCGCTCGGCTGTGCCCGCAGCACGCGGCGCAGCGCCAGCCACCGGCTGGGGCTGGCAGGGCCGCATCAGCCAGCTGGCACTGCGGGATGCCGATGCTGCCTCGCCCACGGCAGCAGCGAGTGCAGCCAGCGCTACCGCCCCCTTGCCGATCGGCGCGCTCTGGCTGCGTGCCGACCCGACCACGCTGCGTTATGAGCAGCGCGGCGCCGTGCGCGAACTGCGCATCGACCCCACTCGGCTGATGCTGGGCGATGCCACGCTGGCCTTCGACGCCACCCGCTGGCAGCAAAGCGGCGACGGCGCGCCGACGCTGGCGATGCGCGGCCGGTTGGAGCCCTTCGCACTGGCGCCGCTGCTGGCACGCGCCCAGCCGGGCTTCGGCTGGCGCGGCGACCTGCGGGTGGCCGGGCGCATCGACATCAACGCGAGCCCGGCGCAGTTCCAGGCCGACATCGGCTTGCAGCGCGAAAGCGGCGACCTGGTGGTGCAGGACCCCGACAACCCCGTCGGCCCGCAGAGCCTGGGTCTGACCGAGCTGCGCCTGGCGCTGCAGGCGCAGGGCGGCCAGTGGCGCCTGAGCGAGCAGATCGCCGGCACGCGGCTGGGCCGGCTGGTGGGCGAGCAGCGCCTGAGCACCCCTGCGCAGGCATGGTGGCCGGGTGCCGGCGCGCCGCTGGCCGGGCAGGTGGAGCTGCAGGTGGCGCAGCTCGGCCACTGGGGCCGCTGGCTGCCGCCGGGCTGGCGGCTCTCGGGCGAACTGGCCAGCCAGCTGCGGCTGGGCGGGCGGCTGGGCGCGCCGCGGCTCGATGGCGAGCTGACCGGCCGCAAGATCGCCGTGCGCAACCTGCTGCAGGGCGTGGACTGGCATGACGCCGAGCTGCGCGTGCTGCTGGCCGGCGACAGCGCGCGCATCGAAACCCTGCGCGTGCTGGCCGGCAACGGCACGCTCAGCGCCAGCGGCAGCGCCCAACTCGGCGACAAGCCGCAGCTGGTGTTGAAGGCCCAGGCCGAGCACTTCGCGGTGCTGCAGCGGGTGGACCGGCGCGTGGTGGTCAGCGGCCAGGCCGAGGCGACGCTGGATGCCCAGACCACCCGCGTCACCGCCCGACTGCAGGCCGACGAAGGCCGCATCGACTTCAGCCGCAGCGACGCGCCCGCGCTGGCCGACGACGTGACGGTGCAGCGCCCGGGTGAGGCCACCGCCGCCGCATCCGCCAGCAACAGCAATGCGCGCCCGCGCAGCACCGTGCTCGACATCCGCGCCGACCTCGGCCCGGCCTTCCAGCTGCGTGGCCGTGGCCTGGCCACCCGGCTCACCGGCCAACTGGCCCTGACCAGCCCCAACAACAAGCCGCAGCTCAGCGGCACCATCAAGGCCGAGGACGGCACCTACGCCGCCTACGGGCAAAAGCTGGCGCTGCGGCGTGGGCTGATCACCTTCACCGGCGCGCTGGACAACCCGCGCCTGGACGTCCTGGCCACGCGCGACGACCTCGACGCCGTGCAGGTGGGCGTGGCCATCAGCGGCACCGCGCAGGCGCCGCGCGTGCGGCTGTACAGCGACCCCGAGATGGGCGACACCGACAAGCTGTCGTGGCTGCTGCTGGGCCGTGCCTCCGACGGCCTGGGCGGCACCGACCTGGCGCTGCTGCAGCGCGCCGCCTTCGCGGTCATCTCGGGCGAAAGCGACAGCCCCGGCCTGATCCAGCGCCTGGGGCTCGACAGCCTCTCAGTCGGCCAGACCGACGGCACCGTGCGCGAAACCGTGGTGTCGCTGGGCAAACAGCTCTCGCGCCGCTGGTACGTCGGCTACGAACGCAGCCTGCAGGCCACCGCCGGCAACTGGCAGGTGATCTACCGCCTGGCGCAACGCTTCACGCTGCGGGCGCAGTCGGGGGCCGAGAACGCGCTGGATGTGATCTGGACCTGGCGTTGGGGGGAATGAGCCTGTTCACACGCACCTGCTTTAAGATAGCTAGCTAGCCATATCCATCTCATTCGAGGTGCGCCATGACCGAAATCGCCCTGTTCGAAGCCAAGAACCGCCTGTCCGAGCTGATCGACCGCGTGCTCGCCGGCGAGGTCATTGCCATCACTCGCCGGGGCAAGGTGGTGGCGCAGCTGACGCCGCCTGAAACCGGCGCCACCCGCCAGCGGGCGCTCGACGCCATCGCCCAGCTGCATGCGGCCCGCGAGGGCGTCAGCCTCGGCAGGCTGAAAAGCCGTGACCTGATCCGCGAGGGCCGCCGTTGATGGCGGCTGGGCCGGCCGGCTTCGTCGTCGATGCCTCGGTGGCAGCGGCCTGGTTGCTGCCGGACGAAGCCACGGCGTACACCGAAGCGGCGCTGGCCGCCACGGTCACCACCGAGGTCTGGGTGCCGAGCCTGTGGTTGCTGGAAATCGGCAACCTGATGCTCAGCGCGCAGCGCCGCCGCCGCATCGACGCCGCCAAGCGCATCACGCTGGTGGCTGCCGCGGCGGCCGTGCGCTTGCGCATCGACCGCGAGCCGGCCGGCCTGGTCGAGTTGGACGCACTCGCCGCCCGGTACCAGCTCAGCGCCTACGACGCCGTCTATCTCGAACTCGCCCAGCGCCGCAAGCTGCCGCTGGCCACGCTGGACAGCGCACTGCTGGCCGCGATGCAGGCCAGCGCGGTGCCGCTGGCGCAGCCACCCACCATTGACTCGACTGACGCCCCGTGACCTCTGCTGCATCCCCCAGCTTCGCCGCCCTCGGCCTCGCCCCGGCGCTGGTTCAAGCCGCCACCACGGCCGGCTGGTCCAGCGCCACCGCCATCCAGGCCGCGGCGATGCCGGCGGCGCTGCAAGGCCACGATGTGTTGGGCCTGGCACCCACCGGTTCGGGCAAGACGGCGGCCTTTCTGCTGCCGTTGCTGCAACGCGTGCTGAGCGAACCCGGCGTGCCCGCCGCCCGGCCGCGGCGGCTGCGCGCGCTGGTGCTGGCACCCACCCGCGAGCTGGCCGCGCAGATCGCCGAGACCGCGCAGGCGCTGGCGCCGCAGCTCAAGATGGTGGTGGCGGTGGGCGGCGTGTCGATCAACCCGCAGATGATGGCGCTGCGCGGCGGCGCCCACCTGGTGGTGGCCACGCCGGGCCGGCTGCTCGATCTGCTGGACCAGCGTGCGCTGGCGCTGGGCGACGTGGCGGTACTCGTGCTCGACGAGGCCGACCGCCTGCTCGACCTCGGTTTTGCCGACGAGCTGGGCCGGCTGCTGGCCGCGCTGCCGTCCGAACGGCAGACCCTGCTGTTCTCGGCCACGATGCCCGAGAGCGTGAGCGCGCTGGCGGCGCGCGTGCTGCAGGCCGACGCCACCACGGTCGACGTGCGCAGCGCCAGCGACGCCGTGATCCCCGCCATCCAGCAACGCGCCATCGAGGTCGACACCGCGCAGCGCACGCCGCTGCTGCGCCACCTGCTCAGCACCGAAGGCTGGGAGCGCGTGCTGGTGTTCGTGGCCACGCAGTACGCCAGCGAGCATGTCGCCGACAAGCTGCAGCGCGCCGGCATCGAAGCCGCTGCGCTGCACGGCCAGCTCAGCCAGGGCCGGCGCAGCCAGGTGCTGGCCGACTTCCACCAAAGCCGCATCCGCGTGCTGGTGGCCACCGACCTGGCCGCCCGCGGTCTCGACGTCGACCAGTTGCCGGCGGTGGTCAACCACGATCTGCCGCGCTCGGCGGTCGATCACACCCACCGCATCGGCCGCACCGGGCGCACCGGCCGCAGCGGTGTGGCCGTCAGCTTCATCTGCGCCGATGCGCCGGGCAGCGAAGCGCACTTCCGCCTGATCGAAAAACGCCAGCAGCAGCGCGTGCCGCGCGAGCAGGTGCCCGGCTTCGAGCCGGTGGCCGGAGTGCCGCCGGTGCAGCCGCAAGACCTGAGCGGCGGCATCAAAGGCCGGCGCAAGAGCAAGAAGGACAAGCTGCGTGAAGCGGCCGCCATCACCCCCCGGGTCAAGCCCGCGTAAGCCGTATCGCGCTGACTGCACACGCCGGATGCGTTAGCCTTGAGGCCGGGCGGCCCGGTACGCCGCCCGCAACGGAGGCCTACCGTGCAGACCCTGGACGACATGCTTGCGCTGAACCTGCTGACCCCGCACCAGCACGCCGAGATCCACGCCTGGACCCGTTGGGCCAAGACGCCCGACAAGATCCAGCAGATGCCGCCGCACCTGTGGCGCGCACTCGAACTGGCCAGCGTGCTGATGAACTTCGACGCCGACATCACCCAGGCGCCCTCACTCTGAACTCACGATGACTCTCGAAACCATTGAAGGCCAGACCGGCGAGAACCCGGTGGCCAGCATCGTGGTGCTGCACGGCCTGGGCGCCGACGGCAACGACTTCGTGCCCATCGCGCAGCAGCTCGACCTCTCAAGCGTGGGCCCGGTGCGCTTCGTCTTCCCGAACGCGCCGGTGCGGCCGGTCACCATCAACAACGGCTACGCGATGCGGGCCTGGTACGACATCCTCGGCCCGGGCCGGCCGGAGGATGAAGCCGGCCTGCGCGCCGCGGTGGCCGAGGTGCTGGCGCTGCTCGACCGCGAGGCAGCGCTCGGCATACCGCCCGAACGCACGGTGCTGATGGGCTTCTCGCAGGGCTGCGCGATGACGCTGCTCACCGGCCTGCGCGCACCGCGGCGGCTGGCCGGGCTGGCGGGCTTGTCGGGCTACCTGCCGCTGTTCGCCACCACCGCGGCCAAGCGCAGCAGCGCCAACGCCGACGTGCCATTGTTCCTGGCGCATGGCCGCGACGACCCAGTGGTGTCGATCGACCGCGGCATCGCCTCGCGCGACGCGCTGGTTGCGCTGGGCTACCCCATCGAGTGGCATGACTACCCGATGGAACATTCGGTGTGCCCCGAAGAAATCGATGACCTGAACCTGTGGCTGCTGAAGGTGCTGGCGGCGCCGCAGTGACGGCAGGGTGCGGGGGTTGCGGATGAAGCGGCCCGATTGCGTCGTCGTCAGCTGTGAACACGGTGGCAACCGCGTCCCACCCGCCTACGCCCCGCTGTTCAGCGGCCACGCCGCGCTGCTGGGCAGCCACCGTGGCTGGGACCCCGGCGCTCTGCCCTTGGCCCGCCAGTTGGCCCGCGCCTTCGCCGCGCCGCTGTTCGCCGCCACGACGACGCGCCTGCTGATCGACCTGAACCGCTCCATCGGCCACCGCGAGCTGTATTCCGAGCTGACCCGCGGCCTGCCGCGGGCCGAACGCCAGGCCATTGCCGAGCGCCACTACCGGCCGCACCGCGATGCGGTGGAAGGTGAGATCGCGCACCGCATCCACACCGGGCAGCGGGTGATTCACATTGCCTCGCACAGCTTCACCGCGGTGTTGCACGGTGTGGTACGCGCCGATGTGGCCTGGCTGTACGACCCGCAACGCGCCGGTGAGCTGGCGCTGGCGCGGCGCTGGCAGGCCGCGCTGGCGCAGCGCGCACCGGGCTTGAGCCTGCGCCGCAACCACCCCTACCAAGGCCGCAGCGACGGCTTGACCACGCTGCTGCGCAAACGCTTTGACGCGCAGGCTTATGTGGGCATCGAGCTGGAGGTCAACCAGCGCTTCGTGGCCACGGGCGCAAGCGCCTGGGCTGCGCTGCGCAGCGACCTGGTCGCTGCACTGCGCACGGCGCTGGCAGACAAGTCACCTGACGCGGGCGCACCGTTCACATCGGCGCCGCCGGCACTTCGTCCACCCACACCTTGAACGACTCCAGCGTGTTGGGGCCGAAGGTGCTGGACAGCGCCACGTCGCAGGCATCGCGCCCGCGCGCGATCAGCACCCGGCCGATACGCGGTATGTTGTTGCGCGCGTCGAAGGTGTACCAGCGGTCGCCCAGGTAGGCCTCAAACCAGCCGGCAAAGTCCATCGGGCCCCAGGGCGGCGGGGTGCCCACATCGCCCAGGTAGCCCGTGCAGTAGCGCGCCGGGATGTTCATGCAGCGGCAAAAGGCAATGGCCAGGTGCGCATAGTCGCGGCACACCCCGCGGCCTTCGTTGTAGGCCTCCCAGGCGGTGCGGGTGCGGCGGGCATCTGCGTAGTTGAAGGCGATGCGCTGGTGCACGAAGTCGCAGATGGCCTGCACCCGGCCCCAGCCGGTGGGGCCGTTGCCGAACAACTGCCAGGCGGTTTCGGAGAGCTGGTCGGTCTCGCAGTAGCGGCTGCCCAGCAGGTAGACCAGCGTCGACTCCGGCAGGTACTCCACAGGCACCTGCATGGCCCACGGTGCCACCACATCGTGCAGGCCGCTGTCGTTGACCAGCGAATCGGTACTCAGCACGAAGCGACCGGCCGGCGCCACGAGGCGGCTGCACCAGTTGCCGAACAGGTCGCGGTAGGCCGTCACCGCTACCGACGGCGTGGTCACCAGGTAGTCGGGCCGCACCAGATCGGAGGCGCGCGAGTAGTGAATGTTCAACGCCAGGATCATCGGCGTTGGCTGCGGGCAGTGGTATGCCATCTCGAAACCCACGCGGATCTGCATGCTGGCCTTTGTTGTGCCCGATGTGGGCCCCGAGGGGGACGCAAGCGACGTGCCAATGGCGGCACCGGACGACGGCGAAAGGCTTAGTATGGGCTTCTTTCACCCGGATACCGACCATGACACCCACCCCGTTCTTTCACCAAGAATCGGAGGCGGTGCGCTTCTGGGTAGAGATGGACAACGGCGAGTACATCGGCGCCACCATCTCAAAGCAGACCCTGCACTACCGCTTCCAGGCCGAGATGAGCGGCGCCAATGCGCTGGCCGTCTACAACGTACACCGCGAGGAGATCGATGCCGCGGTGCTGCGCCGAGTCAAGGCCGGCTCGCGCGAACCGGTGATGCTGCGGGAAGCCGACGTCGCCAAGCGTTGATCGTCAGGCCGTGCGTCAACCACCGAGCCGGCGGCCGAGTCAGCGGCCGGTGAAGTTGGGCGCCCGCTTGTCGAGCAGGGCCTCGATGCCCTCATGCTTGTCGTGGCTGGCGCACAGCAATTGCAGGGCCTTGCTCTCCAGCATCAGCGCGGTGTCGAGCGAGCAGTCGGCACCCCGCGCCACCACCTCGCGGATCTGGCGGATCGCCAGCGGCGGCATCGCCGCCACGCGCGCGGCCAGCGCGATGGCTTGCTGATCGACCTGGTCGTCGGGTGCCACAACGTTCACCACACCGAGCCGCTCGGCCTCGCGGGCGGTGAGCGTGTCGCCGGTCATCAGCAGCTGCAGCGCGCGGTGCCGCCCCACCAGCCGCAGCAGCCGCTGCGTGCCGCCGCCGCCGGGCATCAGCCCCAGCTTCACCTCGGGCAGGCCCAGCCGGGTGCCCTCGCCGGCGACGATCATGTCGGCATGCAGCGCCAGCTCGAAGCCGCCGCCCAGCGCCAGGCCACGCACCGCCGCCACCATCGGCTTGCCGGTGCGGCCGATGGCGGCCCACAGCCGCTCGGTGGCGCGCAGCATCATGTCGATGGCGCTGGCATTGAGGATCTCAGTCAGGTCGGCACCCGACGCGAACACCTTCTCGCCGCCGGCGATGACGATGGCGCGCACATCGTCATCGTCATCGAACGACTGCAGCGCCGCGATCAGCTCGTGCCGCAACGCCACCGACAGCGCATTGCGCTTCTCGGGCCAATGGATGCGCACGCGCGCCACATGCGGCGCGGGGCGGTCGGTCAAGATGCGGTCGCTCATCGGTTGTCTCCGGTTCATTCATCAATGGTCTGATCATTGATCAGCATACCAACGGAACGCGGGCCACCCGCTTCAGGCCAGCGCCACCTCGACCAGGCAGTCGTAGAAGGTGGGGGCCCGGCCCAGGTCGGTGAGGGCCTGGCTGGTGACTTCATTGACGTTGGTGCCGCCCAGGCCGTCCTTGCGCCACCAGATGCCCAGGCCGTTGACGACGCCGGGCCGCGCGCGTTCGCTCACCTCAGCCTTGCAGCGGTACTCGCCGCGGTCGTTGAATACCCGCACCACGCGGCCGCTGGTGATGCCACGCAGCGCCGCATCAGCGGCACTGATCTCCAGCACCGGCTCGCGTTCGATGTCGCGCAGGCTCTTCACATTGACGAAGCTGGAGTTGAGGAAGTTGCGGGCCGGCGGCGAGATCATCGCCAGCGGGTAACGCGCATCGCTGCCGATGGATTCGAAGTTGGGCAAGTGGTCGGGCAGGCCGTCCAGCCCCATCGCGGCCAGGCGCGCGCTGAAGAACTCGCAGCGGCCCGACGGGGTTGGAAAGCCACCGTCGGCAAACGGCGCGTCGGGCACCGGCAGCGGCACGAAGCCGTCGCGCAGCAGCGCATCGAAGTCGACCTGGTCGCCAAAGGCCTGGCGGCACAGGGCCTCATCGTCGTCGCTGAAACAGGCCTCGGTGAACTCCAGCCGCACCGCCAGCGCACGGAAGATGGCGGTGTTGGGCCGGGCCTGGCCCACCGGTTGAACAGCTGGGCGGTTGAGCACCACATCGGTGTGGCCGTAGGCGCGGTGGATGTCCCAGTGCTCCAGTTGCGTCGTGGCGGGCAGCAGGATGTCGGCGTAGTCGGCGGTGTCGGTGAGGAAGTGCTCCAGCACCACGGTGAACAGGTCGTCGCGCGCCAGCCCGCCCGCCACCTTGGCCGACTCCGGCGCCACCGCCAGCGGGTTGCTGTTGTAAACGATCAACGCCTCGATCGGCGGCCCGCCCGCCAACGCGTGGCCATGGCCCAGCAACGCGTCGCCGAGGGTCGACATGTTGATGGTGCGCGGCTGCCCTGCCTCCAACAGGTCGGGCCGCTGCAATGCAGCGCGCTGCACCGGGTACCAGCCCGAGCTGCTGAGCAACACCCCGCCAGCACGATGCCGCCAGGCGCCGGTGAGCGCCGGCAGGCAGGCGATGGCACGCGTGGCGTTGCCGCCGCCACGCACCCGCTGCATGCCGTAGTTCAGGCGGATGGCCGCCGGCTGCGTGGTGCCCCAGTCGCGCGCCAGCGAGCGGATCTGCTCGACCGGCAGGCCGCACACCGCCGCGGCGCGCTCGGGCGGCCACTCCAGCGCCCGCTCGCGCAGGGCCTCCCAGCCCAGCGTGTGGCAGGCGAGGTAGTCATGGTCGAGCCAGTCGTGGGTGATCAACTCGTGCATCAGCGCCAGCGCC
>JBDTQF010000099.1:0-13819 GCA_039932275.1 Burkholderiales bacterium | reverse complement strand
TGCTCACGCTGTGCCGCACGCTGATGGGCGACCCCGACCTGATCATGATCGACGAACCCACCGAAGGCCTCGCGCCGATGATCGTCCAGCAGGTGGCCCAGTACCTCCAGACCCTGAAGGGGCGGGGCATCTCGGTGCTGTTGGTCGAGCAGAAGTTGGCCATCGCGCTGGCCATCTCGCAGCGCGTGTACGTCATGGGCCACGGCCGCATTGTGTTCGAGGGCACGCCAGCCGAGCTGCAGGCCAGCCCGGCCGTCCGCCAGGAGTGGCTGGCAGTTTGAACGTCCGAACGATGGGCCGCGCCGGGCTCAGATGAAGGTGTCGGGAATCAGCTGGTCGTCCGGGCAGCTGGCGTACATCGAGAAGTCGGTCTGGCCGTGGGCGCGCAGCAGCGGCTCGTCGATGCAGAAGTTGCCGCTGAAGGTCTTGGGCTGGGTGAAGATGCAATAGGCTGCGTCGGCCATGATCGCCGGGCTGCGGGTGCGCTGCATGCGCTCGCCGCCGCCGAGCAGATTGTTGATCGCGGCGGTGCCGATCCAGGTCTTGGGCCACAGCGCATTGAAGGCCACCTGGTCGCGGAACTCGCCGGCCATGCCCAGCACGCACATGCTCATGCCGAACTTGGCCATGGTGTAAGCCACATTGGGCGCGAACCAGCGCTCTTCCATGTTGAGTGGCGGCGACAGCATCAGCACATGCGGGTTCTGTGCCTTGAGCAGGTGCGGCAGGCAGGCCCGCGAGACCAGGTAGGTGCCGCGGGTGTTGATGCTGTGCAGCAGATCGAAGCGCTTCATGTCGGTGGCCAGCGTGCCGGTCTTGCTGATGGCGCTGGCGTTGTTGACGCAGATGTCGATGCCGCCGAAGCGCGCCACCGCCTGCTCGACGGCCGCATTGACCTGGTCTTCGTGGCGGATGTCCACCACCAGCGGCAGCGCCTGGCCGCCGGCGGCCTCGATCTCCGCCGCGGCGGTGTAGACCGTGCCGGGCAGCTTCGGGTGCGGCTCGGCCGTCTTGGCGGCGATGACGATGTTGGCGCCGTCGCGGGCGGCCCGCAGCGCGATGGCCAGGCCGATGCCGCGGCTGGCGCCGGTGATGAACAGGGTCTTGCCCTGGAGGTTGCTCATGGCGCTAAATCCTTCGTCTTCGGCGTGACGGGTGGGAAGCCGGTGTAAGGCGGCGCCCGCTTGGCCAGCATGGCTTCGATGGCCTGCAGTGGTTCCGGGGCCGAGAAGGCCGCGGCCTGGCTGTTGGCCTCCATCGCGAACATGCCCTGCTGGTCGCTGTCGAGCGAGATATTCAGCGCCGCCTTGGTCAGTGCCAGCGCGGTGGGCGAGATGGCCTTCATGCTCAGTGCGATGGCCTGCGCCCGCGCCTCGATGGCGTCGCTGTCGTGCACCTCCATCACGATGCCCAGCGCCTTGGCTTCGTCGGCCCCGATCTCGCGGGCCGAGAACATCAGCTCCTTGGCGCGCTGCAGGCCGACGATGCGTGGCAGCAGGTACAGCGGACCGAGGTCGGGCACCAGGCTGAGCTTGAGGTACGACATCGCGAAGCGGGCCCGGGGCGAAGCCAGCACGATGTCGGCGGTGAGCGCCAGCGAGAAACCGGCGCCGAAGGCCGGGCCGTCCACCACCGCGATCAGCGGGCAGCGCAGCCGCAACAGGTCGTTGATGCAGCGCAGCCCGCTTTGCACCCGTTGCTGCCAGTAGGCCGGCCCGGCGTCGGCCTTCTCCTTCAGGAAGTTGAGATTGCCACCGGCGCAGAAGGCGTTGCCGTTGGCCGCCAGCACCAGCACGCGGATGCTGGCGTCATCGCGCACCTGCTCCAGCACCGTCATCAGATCGCTGCGCAGCTCGGCATCGAAGGGGTTGCGCTTCTCCGGGCGTGCCAGCCGGATCCAGCCGATGCCATCAGTCACTTCGAACGTCAGTGTGTCCATGGTGGGTCTCATGCCGGGGTGAACATGGGGATGACCGCGCCGCCTTCGGCCGGCTTGAAGCAGACCTTGACGCGCTGGCCGATGCGCAGCGCATCGAGGTCACAGTCGACGATGTTGCTCAGCAGCGTGACGCCTTCGTCCAGCGTCACGTAGGCGATCGCATACGGGATCGGGCCGGCGCGGCGCGTCACGCTGACGCTGTAGATGACGCCGCTGCCTATGGATTCGAACCACTCCGTATCGGCCAGCGTGTAGGGGCACAGCGCACGCGGGTACCAGTGCACCCGGCCGTCGGCCACCGAACGCTTGAGCAGCAGCTTGCCTTGTGCCGCAGCCTGCCAGAACGGCTCGGTCTCCGGGTTGACGATGGGGGCGGCGAGCGGGCGGTCTTGAGAAAGCGTGGTCATGCTGAGGTCACTCCCGTTCCATGATCAGGGTGGCGCTGCCGTGGCGTGTGCCGAGCAGTCCGCCGGTGCCTTGGGCCAGGGCCAGCCGGCAGTCGGGCACCTGGACCTTGGCATGGGCTTCGCCCCGCAGTTGGCGCACCGCCTCGATCACCTTGGTGATGCCGCCGCGGTTGGCCGGGTGGTTGTTGCACAGGCCACCACCGTCGGTGTTGAACGGCAACTTGCCGATGCCGGAGATCAGGTTGCCGTCGGCCACGAACCGGCCGCCTTCGCCCTTCTTGCAAAAGCCCAGGTCTTCGAGCTGCATCAGCACGGTGATGGTGAAGCTGTCGTAGATCGAGGCGTACTGGATGTCCGACGGCTTCACGCCCGCTTCGGCGAAGGCAATGGGGCCGGAGACGGCGGCGCCTGAGTACGTCAGGTCGACTTGGCCGTTGAGCTGACCCTTGATGTGCTCACCCGCGCCGAGCACGTTGATCACCGGGCGCTTGAGCTGCCGCGCAATCTCGGGCCGCACCACCAGCAGCGCGCCGCCGCCGTCGCTGACCACGCAGCAGTCGAGCTTGTGCAGCGGGTCGGAGATCATTGGCGAATTGACCACGTCCTCGACCGTGACCACATCGCGCAGCATGGCGTTCGGGTTGTACTGGGCATGCGTGGACGCAGCCACCTTGATCCACGCCAGCTGTTCGGACGTCGTGCCGAATTCAAACATGTGGCGCGCCGCAGCCAGCGCATAGATGTTCACCGTCACCGGGGCATAGGGCATTTCCCAGGGCACGTCGGGCGTGGTTGAAGTGACGTTGCGCGGACCGACGCCCGAGCTGCCTTCGCTGCGCGGCCGCCCGGCCAGCGTGATCAGTGCCACGTTGCATTTGCCGGCCGCGATGGCCTGCGCCGCGTGGGCCACGTGCACCAGGTAGGCCGAGCCACCCGTATCGGTGCTGTCCACATGCCGCACCTTCAGGCCCAGGTAGTCGGCCATGCTCAGCGGGCCCAGGCCGGGGGCATCGCCGGCGCAGAAGTAGCCGTCCACGTCCTGCAGCGTCAGCCCAGCATCGGCCAGGGCGCCGCGGGCGCATTCGGCATGCAGCTGGGCCACGGTCTTGTCCGGGGCCTTGCGCGTAGGATGTTCGAAGGCGCCTGCAATGCAGGCTTGGCGTCGGATGCTCATGGTGCGCCTTGATGTTGACCGTAGTGGGCGCCGACGATACCATTGGTTCTACCATCTAACAAGGATCGCGCATGACTCCCATCGTTTCCCTCCAGGGCCGCACCGTCGTCGTCACCGGCGCCGGCCAAGGCATCGGCAAGGCATTGACCGAACTCTGCATCGAGGTTGGGGCCAACGTCGTCGCGGTCGACCTCAATGGTGAAACCCTGCAGGCCGCGCTGGCGCCGCTGCCGGCCGATCGCGTGATGGCGGTGGTGGGCAGCGTCACCGACCCCGACCTGGCCGCGCAGGCCGTCTCCGACGCCGCGGCCCGCTTCGGCGGCGTGCACGGCCTGGTCAACAACGCCGGCATCACCCGCCCGGCGATGATTGAAAAGATGAGCGCGCTGCAATGGCAGCAGGTCATCGACGTGCACATGACCGGGGCTTTCTATTGGACCCAGGCCGTGGGCCGCCAGATGATCGAGCGCGCCAAGGGTGGCGACACCACCGGCGGCTCCATCGTCAACATCTCGTCCGATGCCGGCCGCAAGGGCTCGATCGGTCAGATCAACTACGCCGCTGCCAAGGCCGGCATGATGGCCATGTCGATGACCGCTGCACGCGAGTGGGCGCGCCACAACATCCGCGCCAACTCGATCTGCTTCGGCGTGGTCGAGACGCCGATGACCGAGGTGGTGCGTGGCGAGAAGTTCCGCGACAACATGCTGGCGCAGATCCCGCTGGGCCGCTGGGCCACGCCGCAGGAAGTGGTCAAGGCCGTGGTGTTCCTGCTGTCCGATGGCGCGAGCTACATCACCGGCCAGCACCTGGGCGTCAACGGCGGCTTCCACGTCTCGCTCTGACGGCCATGGCCGTCATGCCCGCAGAGCCCGACGCGCAGGCGCTGGCGGCCTTCATCCGCGAACGGATCGAGCCGTTCGACGGCTCGCTGGCGGTGCGGCGCGTCGAAGGTGGGCAATCCAACCCCACCTTCATCGTCGATGCGGGGTCGCGCCGCTACGTGTTGCGGCGCAAGCCGCCGGGCGCGCTGCTGCAGTCGGCCCATGCGGTCGACCGCGAGTTCCGCGTGCTGGCCGCGCTGCAGGGGTCGGGTGTGCCAGTGCCGCGCGCCCGCGCGCTGTGCCAGGACCCGGCCGTGCTGGGCAGCGAGTTCTACCTGATGGATTTCGTCGAGGGGCGCATCCTCAGCGACCAGACGCTGCCCGGCCTGGCGCCGGCCGAGCGTCGAGCGCATTACGACGAATTGAACCGCGTGATGGCCGCGCTGCATGGTGTTGACTACCGCGCCATCGGTCTGCAGGACTATGGCCGCGAGGGCCGTTATGTCGAACGCCAGGTCGAACGCTGGACGCGCCAGTACCGCGCTGCCGAGACCCGCCGCCTCGAGCCGATGGAGCGGCTCATCGAATGGCTGCCCGCGCATGTGCCACCGCAGCAGGCCACCAGCCTCGTGCATGGCGATTTCCGCCTCGACAACCTGATCTTCCATGCCACCGAGCCGCGCATCGTGGCCGTGCTCGACTGGGAGCTGTCGACCCTCGGCGACCCGTTGGTGGACTTCGCCTACCACTGCCTGAGCTGGCACCTGCCCTTGGGCATGCACCGCACGCTGGTGGGTGTGGACGTGGCACCGCTTGGCATTCCCACCGAGGCCGAGTACGTTGCGGCCTATTGCCACCGCACCGGCCGTGGCGAAGGCGGGCGGATACCGCACTGGGCCTACTATCTGGCGTTCAACATGTTCCGGTTGGCAGCGATCCAGCAGGGCATTGCGAAGCGTGCACTCGATGGCAATGCCGCCAACAGCAAGGCCGAAGCCGTGGCTGCGCGGGTCGAGGCCACCGCCGGCACAGGCTGGGCCCAGGCGCAATCGGTGATCGCGGCCACACCCTGAATCTGCTGCGTCGGCGTCGGCGAACGGTGCCGGGTTTCCACTGATGACCGTGGTAAAGGGGTGATAGGTACTTTGGTTGTACCATTGTCCCGATCCATCCAATCATGGGACGAAGGGCGCGGCATGAGGGTCTTGAGCGAGGGTCTTGGTTTTCCGGAGGGGCCGGTGGCGTTGGCGGATGGCTCGCTGCTGCTGGTTGAGATTGCCGCTGGCGTGGTGAGTCGGTTGCGGCCCGACGGCCAGCGGCAGGTCGTGGCCACCACCGGCGCCGGTCCCAACGGGGCGGCGCTAGGTCCTGACGGTGCGCTTTACGTCTGCATCAATGGCGGCTTCGAGTGGCACCATCAGCCCGACGGCACGTTGCGGCCGGGGCTGCAGCCGGCCGATTACGCTGGCGGGCGCATCGAGCGCATCGACTTGGTCACCGGCGCCGTCAGCGTGCTCTACACCCACAGCGACAAGGCGCCGCTGCGCGGGCCCAACGACATCGTGTTCGACGCCGACGGCGGGTTCTGGTTCACCGACCTGGGCAAGCGCCGCCCTCGTGACGGCGACCATGGCGGCGTGTGCTATGCGCGCATCGACGGCAGCAGCTGCCGGGAAGTGATCTTCCCCATGACCACACCCAACGGCATCGGCCTGTCGCCCGACGGCCGGCGGCTGTATGTGGCCGAGACCACCACTGGCCGTCTGTGGGGCTTTGACGTGACGGGCCCGGGGCGCATCGCACCAGCGCCCGGCGCCATCGCCGCGCATGGCGGCCTGCTGGTGGCCGGTTTGCCGGGCTACCAGTTGTTCGACTCGCTGGCGGTGGAGGCGAACGGCAACATCTGCGTGGCCACGCTGTACAACGGTGGCATCACCGTGATCTCGCCCGACGGCGGCTCTATCGAGCATGTGCCGCTGCCGGACCCACTCACCACCAACATCTGCTTCGGCGGCCCGGACCTGCGCACCGCCTACGTGACGCTTTCGTCCACCGGCCGCTTGGTCGCGCTCGACTGGCCACGGCCGGGCCTGGCGCTTCACTGGCACGACAGAGGAACCTTTGCATGAACCTGACCCCTTCTGAACGCGGCCAAGCGCTGCTGGCGCAACTCACGGCCTTCATGGACCGGCATGTCTACCCGGCCGAAAGCCGCTTCCAGGCCGAGCTGGAAGCCGGCGGCCGTTGGCACGAGCCGCCGGTGATGGAAGAACTCAAGGCGCTGGCCAAGGCCGAGGGCCTGTGGAACCTGTTCCTGCCCGACGCCACGCATGGCGCCGGCCTGAGCAACGTCGACTACGCCCCGCTGGCCGAGGTGATGGGCCGCTCGCCCATCGCCTCCGAGGTGTTCAACTGTTCGCCGCCCGACAGCGGCAACATGGAGATCCTGGCGCGTTACGGCACCCCGGCCCAGAAGGACCGCTGGCTCACGCCGCTGCTGGAGGGCCGCATCCGCTCCTGCTTCTCGATGACCGAACCGGAGGTGGCCTCATCCGACGCCACCAACATCCGGGCCGAGATCCGGCGCGACGGCGACCACTACGTCATCAACGGCCGCAAGTGGTGGACCTCCGGCATCGCCGACCCGCGCTGCGAGGTCATCGTCTTCATGGGCAAGAGCAACCCGGACAACCCGGACAAGTACCGCCAGCAGTCGATGATCCTGATCCCGCGCAACACGCCGGGTATCACGGTGGTGCGCAACCTGTCGGTGTTCGGCTACGACGATGCGCCACACGGCCATTCCGAGGTGCGCTACGACGACGTGCGAGTGCCGCTCGACCACATCCTGCTCGGCGAGGACCGCGGCTTCGAGATCGCCCAGGGCCGCCTCGGCCCGGGCCGCATCCACCACTGCATGCGGCTGATCGGTCGCGCCGAAAGGTGCCTGGAGCTGATGTGCCAGCGCGCCAACACCCGGCTGGTTTCCGGCAGGCCCCTGGCCCACCAGACGGTGACGCTGGAGCGCATCGCCCAGTCGCGCATCATGATCGACCAGGTCCGCCTGCTGACGTTGCATGCCGCCTGGAAGATGGACACCGTCGGCATCAAGGAAGCACGCAAGGACATCGCGATGATCAAGGTGGCGGCGCCGCAGATGGCGTGCCAGGTGATCGACTGGGCCATCCAGGTGCACGGTGGCGGTGGCGTCTCGCAGGACTTCATGCTGGCCAAGTCGTATGCCTACGCGCGGGGCCTGCGCATCGCCGACGGGCCCGATGAAGTGCACAACAACCAGATCGGCCGGCTTGAATTGGCTCGCTGGAAATGACCGCGTCCAACTGACTTTCACGAAACGGAGCACCCCATGTACATGCCCCCCAATACCAAGCTGCGACTCGACCCGAAGGACGAGTACACCCACGCACCCGAGGCCGTCTCCAACTACAACGAGAGCATGTACTTCAATGCTTTCGACACCAAAGCCGGCATCGGCATGTGGGTACGCCTGGGCAACCGGGTTAATGAAGGCCATGCCGAGATGACCTGCTGTGTCTACCTGCCGGATGGCAAGGTGGGCTTCATGTACGGCCGGCCTAAGATTGCCAACAACGACGCGATGGATGCCGGTGGCATGCGCTTCGAGGTGCTGGAGCCCTTCAAGCGGCTGCGTGTCACCTACGAGGGAGACCTGCTCATCATGACCAACCCGCATGACATGGCCGACCCGAGCAGCGCCTTCAAGAAGTACCCCACGCGGCCCGCCTCCATCTCGCTGGAATTCGAAGGCGCCTCGCCGATGCATGGCGGTGAGATCCTCACGCTCGACGGCCAGCCGATCGAGGTCAACCCGGAGACGTCGGTCTACCGCGGCCACACCGAGCAGCACATGGCGGTGAATGGCCACATCACGGTGGATGGCCAGCGCTTCGACATGCGCGGCGGCACCGGCTACCGCGACAAGTCCTGGGGCCCGCGGCACTGGCACAGCTTCTCCTGGTACAAGTGGCTCCCGGTGGCCTTTGACCGCGACTTCGGCCTGCTGCTGTCGATCAAGCCCAAGTCCGGCCGGGCGCTGCCGGTCAGCGGCAATGTGCTGCGCAACGGCGTCTATGAGCCGGTCATCGACGGGCGCATCGAGACCGACTACGACGAGGCCTATTTCCCGCGCGGCCTGACGGCCTGGGTGACCACCGCGCAGGGCACCTATGTGGTCAAGGGCAAAATCCTGACCACGGTGCCGCTGCGCCACAAGAAAGTTGGCAGCACCGATTTCAGTACGTACACCCGCATTACCGAAAGCATGTCTGAGTACACCTGCGAAGGTCGCACCGTGCTGGGCATGACCGAGTACTGCGACGTGATGACCAACGGCATTCCGCTTTCTGTTCAAGAGACCACCCAATGAGCGACCAATCCCATGTCCAACTGCAGCGCGATGGCAGCGTCGCCATCGTCACGCTGAACCGTCCCGAAGCCAAGAACGCGCTGACCCCGGCGATGGCCTATCAGTTGGCCGCCTGGTTCCGCGGCTTCCGGGCCGACACGACGGTGCGCTCGGTGGTGCTCACCGGCGCCGGCAACAACTTCTCGGCCGGCGGCGACATCAAAGGGAGCGGCGAGGCGCGCAGCACTGAGCAGGCCCGCGCCGTGATGGTCCCCTGGGCCGAGCTGACCAATGCGCTGGCCGAGCTGGACAAGCCGGTGATCGCCGCACTGGATGGCGTGGCCTACGGTGCCGGGGTGAGCCTGGCCTGCCTGGCGGACCTGGTGCTGGTCAGCGAGCGGGTGCGCATGGCCGTGGTGTTCCATCGCATCGGCCTGGTGCCCGACGTCGGCGCCTGGTACACGCTGCCACGCTTGGTGGGCCTGCAGCGTGCCAAGGAACTGGTCTATTCGGCGCGCGAGTTCGGCGCTGACGAGGCCAAGAGCATGGGCCTGGCGCTGGAGATCCTGCCGCCTGACGAACTGATGCCGCGGGCCCTGGCGCTGGCGCACTGCTTCGACGGGGCGTCGTCGCTGGTGATGTCGCTGTCCAAGCGGGCGCTCAATGCCTCCCTGCAAAGCGACCTGTCGACCATGCTGGAGATGGAGGCCAGTGGCCAGGGCCTGACGATTGCAGGCGACTATGTGCGCGAGTCGGTCCGCCGCTTCGCCGCCAAGGAGCCGGCGCAATTCAGCTGGCCGGCGCGTTCCGCCAAGAAGTGAACCCCGACAACCACCTTTGCCCCACACCATGCTTGACTACCCAAAGCTGAAGGCCTGGCAATCGCCGCCGGTCCGCCACGCCTACACCGCCAAAGACACCATCCTCTATGCGCTGGGGGTGGGTGTCGGCCAGGATCCGCTCGATGCCGGCCAGCTGCGCCTGACCTATGAGACGGACCTGGCCGCGCTGCCCACCATGACCGCGGTGCTGGCCACGCCCGGCCCCTGGCTGCGTGAGCGAACCGAGCTCGGTGTCGACTTCCTGAAGCTGGTGCATGGCGAGCAGGCCATCACGCTGTTCGAGCCGTTGCCCGTGGCCGGCACGCTGGTGGGCACCACCCGCGTGACCCGTGTCGTCGACAAGGGCGAAGGCAAGGGTGCGGTGTTGCATGTCGAGAAGGACCTCGTCGACGAGGCCAGCGGCCGCCGCGTGGCGCTGGTCGAGGCGGTCTACTTCCTGCGAGGCAACGGTGGGTTCTCGAAGAACGGCGGCGGTGACGAAGCGGCGCCTGCCGCGCCCGCCACACCCGAGTCGGCGCCCGATCTGGTGCTGGACTTGGCGACCCGGCCCGAGACCGCGCTGCTGTACCGGCTCTCGGGCGACTACAACCCGCTGCATGCCGACCCGGCGGTCGCGGCCAAGGCCGGGTTTGCGCGGCCCATCCTGCACGGGCTGGCCAGCCTGGGCGTGGCCTGCCACGGCATCGTCAAGTCGTTCTGCGACTACGACCCGACCCGGCTCAAGTCCATCCGCACCCGGCTGTCGTCGCCGGTCTATCCGGGCGAGACCATCCGCCTGGAATGTTGGCGCGTCGGTCCCGGCGAGGTCGCCTTCCGCGGCCGTGTGGTGGAGCGCGACGTGGTGGTGCTGACCAACGGGCGGGCCACCTTGTGACCGCGTGCGTGCCGGCGACGATGCGCGCCTGGCGCGTCGAAGGCATCAGCGACGCCGGCACGATGCACCTGCGCACGATTGATGTGCCGGTGCCGGGGCCCGACCAGTACCTGGTCAAGGTCGAAGCGGTCGGGCTGGCCTTCGGCGACACGCTGCTGGTGCGTGGCAAGTACCAGATCAAGCCGCCATTGCCTTTCACCCCGGGCTCCGAGGTGGTGGGCACCGTTGTGGCCGGCGAGGGCGGGCCCATCGTGCCGGGCACGCGCATCGCCAGCTCATCGCGACAAGGTGGCTTCGCCGAGTACACGCTGGTGCCGCGCAGCGAAGCCATTGCCATCGCGCCGGGCCTGGATGCCGGCGCGGCGCTGGCGCTGCGCAGCAACTTTCCCACCTCGCTGTTCGCACTGCGCCACGCGGGTCGCCTGCAGGCCGGCGAGACGCTGCTGGTGCATGCCGGCGCCGGCGGCGTGGGCAGCGCCGCGGTGCAGCTGGGCAAGCGAATGGGCGCACGCGTCATCGCCACCGCCGGCGGGCCCGACAAGCTCAAGGCCTGCCTGGCGGCGGGTGCCGACGAGGCACTCGACTACCGTGCTGGCGACTGGGTCGATGGCGTGCGCCGGCTGGCGCCGAACGGCGTCGACGTGGTCTACGACCCGGTGGGCGGCGAGGTGGGTGCGCAGAGCCTGCGTTGCCTGGCCTTTGGTGCGCGCTACCTGGTGATCGGTTTTGCCGGTGGCACGCTGACCCAGCTGCCCGCCAACCGGCTGCTGCTGCACAACGCCAGCGCGGTGGGGGTGCTGTGGGGCGAGGTGCGCAAGCGCGACCTGGCGCTGGCGGCGCGGCTCACCGATGAGGTCTACGGCTGGCATGCCGAAGGCCGGCTGCGGCTGCTGCCCGGCCAGGCCTTCGGGTTCGAGCAGGCGCCGCAGGCGATGGCCGCGCTGGAGGGGCGTGCGAGCGTCGGCAAGGTCTGGCTGCGCGTGCCACATTGAATCAGAGGGCGCATTGATGAGGGTGTTTGAGGGGCTCAAGGTCATCGATGCCGCTGGCTACATCGCCGCGCCCGGTGCCGCCACCATCCTGTCGGACTTCGGCGCCGACGTGATCAAGGTCGAACCGCCTGGCGAGGGCGATGGCTTTCGCAAGGTGTACCGCATCCCGAACCAGGCGGTGTCCGAGCACAACTACCTGTGGATGCAGGTGGCCCGCAACCGCCGGGCGCTGGCGCTCGATCTCAAGCAGGCTGATGGCCGCGCGGTGCTGCACCGCCTGGTGGCCACGGCCGACGTGTTCATCACCAACGCCCCGCCGAACACGCGCACAGCGCTGGGCCTGGCCCATGCGCAGCTGGCGCCGCTGAACCCGCGGCTGGTCTACGCCTCGCTGACCGGCTATGGCGAGACCGGGCCCGACGTGGCCAAACCCGGCTTCGACGCCACCACCTACTGGGCCCGCAGCGGGCTAGGCGACATGGTGCGGCCCGACCCCGACGGTCCGCCTTCCAACCCCACCAACGGCATGGGCGACCAGCCCAGCGGTGCCATGCTGTTCGGCGCCATCGTCACCGCGCTGTACCGGCGCGAGCGCACCGGCCGGGGCGGCATGGTCAGCACCTCGCTGATCGCCAACGGCGCCTGGGCCAATGCCATGCAGGTGCAGGCCGCGCTGGTGGGCGCGGAGGTGCCGTACCGGCAGCCGCGCAGCCGGCCGCGCAATGCGCTGACCAACACCTACCGCGCGCGTGACGGGCGTTGGTTCATCCTCAGCCTCATCGCCGAGGAGAAGCTCTGGCCGACGTTCATCGCGCTGATGGGCCTGGGCTCGCTGACGGAGGATGCGCGCTTTGCCACGCTGCCGCAGCGTCGGGCGCATGCGCTCGAACTGTGCGCGTTGCTCGATGACGCTTTTGCTCGCCGCGACGGCAGTGAATGGCGTTCGCTCTTCGAGGCCGCCGGCCTCACCATCGAGCTGATCGCGCGCACCGCCGACCTGGCCGGCGATGCCCAGATGCTCGCCGCTGGCGCGCTGGTGCCGGGTGACGGCTTGCCTGGCACCGGCCTCACCGTGGACAGCCCATTCCAACTCTCTGGCGAGCAGAAGGTGCGGCCCCGACCCGCGCCGGCGGTGGGCCAGCACAGCGACGAGGTGCTGCGCGAAGCCGGCTTCGGCAGCGACGAGATCGAACGACTGCGCCGCGCCGGTGTGGTCGATTGACGCGACGGCCCGGGCCCGGCGGGTGCAGCCGACCCAGCATGTGCAGCGCAACGGCCACATGCTGCGCCATTAGGAGCACCGCCTGCTGCCTGCAGCGGCGACCCTTTGACCGAGGAGACGATGATGCCCAACGACCCTGAGATCCTGGCCACTGGCCTGCAGTTCCCCGAAGGCCCGATCGCGATGCCCGACGGCAGTGTCCTGTTCGTCGAGATCGCTGCCGGCCGCCTGAGCCGCTGGTGGCCCGGCGGGCGGGTCGAGGCCGTGGCCACACCCGGCGGCGGGCCCAACGGCGCTGCCATTGGCCCCGACGGCGCCTGCTATGTCTGCAACAACGGCGGCCTGATGTGGCACAGCGACCCCAATGGCGGACGCTATCCGCATGGCCGCGCGGCCGACTATGCCGGCGGCCGCATCGAACGCATCAACCTGGCCACCGGCAGCGTCGAGCGCCTGTATGACCGCACCGAACGCGGGCCGCTGTTGGGCCCGAACGACATCGTGTTCGACGCCCACGGCGGCTTCTGGTTCACCGACCTGGGCGCGACGGGCGAGCGCGATATCGAGCGTGGCCGGGTCTGTTATGCCCGCGCCGACGGCTCGCTGATCCGCGACGTGGTGGTGCCGATGCTCACGCCCAACGGCATCGGCCTGTCGCCCGACGGCAAGACGCTGTACGTGGCCGAGACCGTCACCGCGCGGGTATGGGCTTTCGACGTCACCGCGCCGGGCGAACTGGCCCTGCAGCCCTGGCCGGCGGTCACGCCGGGCCGTCTGCTGTTCGGGTCGGGCGTCTACTGCATGTTCGACTCGCTCGCGGTCGAAGCCGCCGGCAACGTTTGCGTGGCCACCATCGGCGCCCCCGGCATCGCCGGCGTCACCGTGCTGTCGCCGCAGGGCGAGCTGCTGGAGCGGGTGGCCATGCCCGACCGCTCCACCACCAACCTGTGCTTCGGCGGCAACGGGCTGCGCACCGCGTTTATCACGCTGTCAAGGAGCGGGCGCCTGGCGTCGACGGCCTGGAGCAGATCGGGCCATCCACTTCATTGGCTCAACCAGTAGACCATCTTTTTTGGCATCATTGCGCGCTGCGCCGGACCAACCCATCACCATCCACTGGAGACAAGATGAACCGAAATATCTTCAAGACATTGACGT
>JBDTQF010000098.1:0-13882 GCA_039932275.1 Burkholderiales bacterium | reverse complement strand
GTTGAGTTCGATTGCAGAAAACGGCCCGAAACAGCGGTTTGGTGTCGAACTCGGGATGCCCAGTCGCCCCGACGCCCAGTCGCGGATCAGGATCGAATCCTGTGCGCCGCGTCTTTGCAGCAACAACTCCAACGCCCCATGCCCGTTGTCCACCACGACGTAGGTGAAGTCGGCGTCTTGGTACACGCCGTCCTTCACCTTCTCGGTGGTCGATCCATTGATCGGCCTGCCATCCAGCGTGATGCTGCCCGATCCGCCCGAGTCGATGACCACGTCTTGGCCGAAGGTGCCGGTGAAGGCGTAGGCGTCACTCCCTTCACCACCGCGCAGTTCGTCGTTGCCCGAGCCGCCCACCAGCGAATCATTGCCGGCACCGCCTACCAGTACGTCGCGCCCGCCGGCCCCGTCTAGCGTGTCAGCCCCATCGCCGCCCAACAGCACATCGGCCAGGTTGCCACCGGTGAACTGGTCGCCGCTGGCCGCGCCGACGAAGATCTGCGTCATGTCGGCATTGCGCGCGCTGGCCACCACGGCTTGTTCGGTGCTCAGGCTCCATTGCTGGAAGCGGGTGCCGAAGGACGGGTAGTCGCTGTTGCCGTTGTCGGCCCACACCGCGTCGAGCCAGGTCTTGACCCAGGGCTGTGCCCGCGACACGTCGGTCAGCAGCCCGTCGCCTTCGGCCGAGTTGTATTGCAGCAGGCTGCCCGCAACGGTGGCGAACTCACTGCCCGCATAGGCGCCACCTTGCCAGTAGTACCACTCCATGTTCTGCGCCAGCACGGCTTGCTGGCCCGCTTGGCTGAGTTTGGCCAGGCCCACCGCGTCGAGCTTGCCCAGGTCGTTGCTGAAGTGGGTGAGCAGGGCGTTCGGGGCCGCAACCACCTGCCCGTTCGACTCGTCGCGTACACCCACCTCGCCGCGAATCAACTTGACCAGCAGGTTCTGCTGGGTGCCGGTGACAGCGTACCCATACAGCTTGTCGTCGAACAGCAGCGGCAGAGCCTGTGCGAGCTTTGAGGCCGAGGCGTCGAAGCTTGGCACGAGCAGTGCCGCTGCATGCAAATCGACGCTGTGCTTGTCCAGCATGTACGTCAGTCCCCAACTCGCGCTGGCATATAGCTTGTGAGATGGATCTTGTTGGATGAAGCCCATGAAGGACAGCGCGCTGCTTAGCACCTCACCGTTCACCGCGTAGCTGGCGATCTTGGCTTCTCTGGTCGCGAAATCCGTCCCGTAGCGGTAGTTGTCGAACGCGGGGTCCACGTGCCCCTGGGTCGCGAGCTGGTTCTTTACCCGGTCGATGAGGTCCGACGCAGAGACTTCCTTCGCCGAAGGCTCGAACGGCGCAGGCGCGAACACAGTGGCTGGCCGGTTGAACCACACGCCCATCAGCCCTGCCAAGCCGCCGCCCAGCGAATGGCCGGTGAAGGTGATGTTGGGTCCCAGCTGCGCCTTGACCTGCTGGTAGAGCAAGGCCGCTTGATAGGCTTGTTCTCCATACAAGCCCAAGGCCAACGGCACGTTGCCCGACGCGAAATCCGCGATCAACCCTGCCACGCTGCCGCCGAACTCGGTGCCCGCATAGGCGATGACGACTTCGCCGCCTGGACCTTGGTAGACACGGGCGCTGAAGCCGCTGCCAGTGACGTTGGCGTTCGCGCCTGAACCGGATACGTCGTACTGGGTCAGAACAGTCCAGCCCGCGGGAAGAGGGGCTCGGTTTCTGTCCTGGGGTCGAATGTCGTCGTAACTGTTTGCGGAGAGTAGTGCGTAGACGGATGCTTGAGTCATTGTGGGCTCCCTTTGTCTTATTTGCTTTGTTGTGATGGACGTGGGCGATAGATCATCTGATCGCCTGGCCCCAGCGGATACTTTTGAAGGTATTTCGCCTTCATGTCGAGCGTGACGTGCCGACCATTCAGGTGGGAAAGTTCTTCGACCGGCGCGTAGTCCAGGAGTAAGTTCGGTGTCGTGAACTTCTCCGGTAGCTGTGACATGGATATGGGCACGAATTTCCCGTCCCTATACATTGCGACACGCTGCCCCTGGCCGTTTTGATCAACACCCCAATCCTGACCTGCGATCTCTCTGCTTCGCGCGTAGTGACCGCCCATGATGACGACGTACCACAGTCCATCTTGTTGGTCGAGGAGGATGGGCGCGAAGCCCTTGAACAGCTGAGTAGCGGCCTTGTTGAATTCATTCGCGGGAATGGTCATTTCCACATCCCGGCGAGTCGACCGATCGTATCGGCTGAGTCTGCTCACACGCTCATACGTGTACTTCAAGTGAACCACGATGACTCGACCATCATGCAGCTGTACGTCCTCATCCCAGGCAATATCAAAATACTGCGGCCAGAAGAAGCCGCTGAGCAAAGGCACGCTGCCCAGCACTCCCAGCAGCGTGGCGACACGGCGGTTCATTGCATGCCCCCACGGATGGTCTGACGCGATGGGGTTCGCAACCCTTCTGCGGACGACAACAGCCCAGTCAAGCCAGCCAGTTCGCTGGGTACTGAACCGTTGCGGCCCGCAGTGGTTTGACGAGGCCGACGGTGTGTATGGAGGCCTCCGACGAGCACGTCGCGCCCACCGCCACCTGACAAGGTGTCGGCGCCGCCGCCCATCAGCACATCGGCGAGGTTGCCACCGGTGAAGCTGTCGTTGCCACCCGCACCGACGAAGATCTGCGTCATGTCGGCATTGCGCGCGCTGGCCACCACGGCTTGTTCGGTGCTCAGGCTCCATTGCTGGAAGCGGGTGCCGAAGGACGGGTAGTCGCTGTTGCCGTTGTCGGCCCACACCGCGTCGAGCCAGGTCTTGACCCAGGGCTGTGCCCGCGACACGTCGGTCAGCAGCCCGTCGCCTTCGGCCGAGTTGTATTGCAGCAGGCTGCCCGCAACGGTGGCGAACTCACTGCCCGCATAGGCGCCACCTTGCCAGTAGTACCACTCCATGTTCTGCGCCAGCACGGCTTGCTGGCCCGCTTGGCTGAGTTTGGCCAGGCCCACCGCGTCGAGCTTGCCCAGGTCGTTGCTGAAGTGGGTGAGCAGGGCGTTCGGGGCCGCAACCACCTGCCCGTTCGACTCGTCGCGTACACCCACCTCGCCGCGAATCAACTTGACCAGCAGGTTCTGCTCTGTGCCGTTGGTTACTTTGTAGCCGTACAGCTTCTCGTCGAATAGCAGTGGCAGCGCCTCTGTGAGCTTGGAAGCCGATGTCTCAAAAGCTGGCGTCAGCAGCGCGGCGGCATGCAGCTCGATGCTGTGCTTCTCGAGCGCGTAGGAGAGGCCCCAACTTGCGCTGCTGTACAGCTCGGTGCGTGAGCTTTCAATGCGGTTCAGCAGCGGGATCAACCCGACCACCTCTCCGGCCACGGCATAGCTCTTCACCTTGGCTTCGCGGGTGGCGAAATCATTGAAGTAGTCATAGTTGTTGAAGACCGGGTCCACGAAGTTCTGCGCGGCCAGCTTCTGTCGTACGGAGTCAGTGAGTACAGTGGCCACATGCTCATACGCTGACTTCTCGAAGGGCGCAGGCGCAAACACCACCGACGGCCGGTCGAACCAGGCTGTCATCAGGCTGGCCAAGCCGCCGCCCAGCGAGTGGCCAGTGAAGGTGATGTTGTCCCGTCCGTACCGGGCCGCGACCTGCTCGAACAACAGCGCGGCCTCGAAGGCTTGCCCACCTGGGCCGCCCACAGCCAGACTGTTGCCAGAAACGAAATCCTTCACCAGCCCGGCCGTGCTGTTGCCAAGTTCCGTGCCCGAGTAGGCAATGACGATTTGGCCGTTAGGACCTTGGTAGACGCGAGCACTGAATCCGGTGCCTGACCAACTGGAGTTGGTACCTGAATCGGTACGCTCAAATTCTGGAATGTTCGTCCAGCCCTCCGGTAGCGGAGCACGATTGAGTTCGAGGTCGCGAACGTCAAAGTACGCATTGGCCGACAACAGTGAATAGATCGTTTCCTGATTCATTGGACAACTCCCTTAACGTGATGTTTGCGTCGTTGATTGAACGTGAGGCCGATAGATCACTCGATCTGCTGGTCCCAGTGGGTACTGTTCGAGGTACACCTTCTTCTTTTCAATGGTTATGAGCGATCCGTCGAATTGGGTAAGCACATTGATGGGTGCGTAGTCCACTAGCATGTTGGGCTTGGAAATTCCCAGCGGTAGATCGCCGAGGGGAATCGGATGGAACCCCCTGCTGTCGAGCGCTGCAGTTCGTTGCGCATGACCGTTCTGATCCATTCCCCAGTCCTGCACAGACTTACCTGCTCGGCCTTGCAAGAGAACAAACCATCGACCGTCCTGCTCGTCCAGGAGCATGGGTCTTTGATGAATAAACAACTGCGTCACTCGCCCATACGGCGGCCCGGCATCGAAGCTCATCTCGGTGTTGCGCATGATGGCCCGCTCGTACTTGCTGAGCCGGCTCAGCCGCTCGTAGGTGAACTTCAGGTGCACGACGATCACGCGGCCGTCGTGCAGTTGCACCTCTTCGTCCCAGCTCAGGTCGAAGAACTGCGGCCAGATGAAGCCGGTGAGCAGCGGCCAGGCGGCCAGGGTGCCCATCAGGCAGGCGATGCGGCGGGTGGTCATGGGTGTCCTTCGGTTGAATCGGGGTTGTTTGCCCGGCGGGCTGCGGCGCGAGGGCGCCAGCCAACATGGTTTGGGCCGGGCGGCGTGGCAGGTGGCGCTGCAGGCGGGGTTTGGCGCTGGGCCTGTTCAAAGGCCAGCAGACGACTGAACTCGAACAGCATCAACCCACCCGTGGCCCATACCGACATCAGCATGACAAACAGGCCGACCACGAAGCCGACGACGCCGAGGTGCTCGGTGGCAATGGCGCGCCAGTTGGCCAACACCCACGGCAGCGCGAGGCTGGCGAGCAGGCACAAGGCACCCGCCGCCATGCCGACGACGCCCACACGGCGCAGCCACAGCACGCCGCCACGGGCTTGCGGCGCGTCCAGGGTCGAACGCCTGCGCAAGACCATGATGGCGCGCCACAAGCACAACAACACGCCGCACAGGGCCACCAGGCCCATACCGATGAACCATCCGCTCATAGTGGGCCATTGCAGCCAGAGGGCGCGCGTGACGACCAGCCCGCCGACCAACGTGGCGGCATAGAGCCATCGCACCGTGCGGGAGGCCGTTTGAATGGTGGGGGTCACGGTGATGTCGCTCCGGTGATGTCTTCGATGTTCTGCCGCCGTATTGCGGCGCCTGCCGACGGTGGTCGGAGGCGGTCTTGCAACAGGCGGGTGTAGGCCGCAATGCCTTTGTCGGTGCCGTAACGGATGGACGTATGCATGGCGTTTTGGCGCAGCAGGTCAGCACGCCGCGCCAGCGCTTGAGCCCCGGCATGTGCGATCGCATCAACGTCATCAAACCGCAGGAGCCAGCCATTGCGGTTGTGTTCCATCGCCTCCCGCACCGGCGCCGTATTTGATGCAATGACCTGGCACCCACACGCCATCGCCTCCAGCAGGCTCCAGCTCAGCACAAACGGGTACGTCAGGTACACGTGCGCGGCGCTCACCTGTAGCACGCGCGCGTAGTCGGCATACGGCAGCTTGCCCATGAAGTGGGTACGGGCGGGGTCGAACGTCACCTCGCGCAGCATGTGCTCGCGCCAGGTCTTGGCCTCGGGCGGCCGGCGCCCATAGCTGACGTCGTCGCCACCGACGATCACCGCGTGACAGGTTGGGTGCTGCTGCTGGATCTTCTCCAGCGCGCGCATGAAGATGTGGAAGCCTCGGTAGGGCTCCAGGTTGCGGGCCACATAGGTGATGACGGGGTCGCCTGCCTTGAGCACGTTGCCGCTGGGTGTCTTGATCCACGCCGCCGGGTCGGGCCCCAGCCTGTCGGTGTCGATGCCTTCGTGGATGACGGCGATCTTGTCGCGGTACGCCAGGGGATGCTGCTGCCACTGCCAGCGGGTGGGTGTGACGCCTTGGTCGCAGTGTTCCAGGTTCAGCGTGTGCAGTGCGTTCCAGGTGCGGATGCGGGCGCGGTCGTCAAAGGTGGCGGGGAACTCGGGGTCGAAGCCCAAATCACTTTCACCAGCGGCTCCCTCAGCACCGTAGTACCACTCGCAGTAGTGCACCAGCCGGGCGTCAGGGAACACGTCTTTGGCGTAGAGCGTTTCGCCCCAGCCGGGGTGGGCCAGGATGGTGTCGGGCCGCCAGCCTTGCTGCTTCAGCTTGAGCAGCACGCGGGCCACGGCCTGGCCGTGCAGCACGGCGTTTTCCATCGTGCGCAGGTAGGGGTGCTGGTCGGGCCGGCCGCCGCGGGCGGGTTGGTAGCGAATGAGGTTGGCAAAGCCCGGCAGGCCGGGCGCGGTGTCGCGGCCGATGGCGCGCACGTCCCAGCCCGGGCAGTGCTGCCAGGCCTGCACCAGGTGCTTGAACTGGCCCGGAAAGTTCTGGTGGATGACGAGCAGGCGCACTGAATCAAATCCTCCCTGTGTGGCCGTTCTTTTGTGGACGCTGCAGCCGACCCGCACGCTACCCCAGCTTGGTGCGATTCAGGTCGGGACAGATGTCCCGATCTTTGGGCGGCGGGTTGTGGTAAAGCCCCGTTGACGGGCCTCATTGTGTTAACTACAGTCAACACATGGTCGAGATTCGCAAGTCGGGGTGGTTTGAGCGTTGGTTCGCTGCGCTGCGAGACCGCCAGGCTCAAGCGCGTATCACAGTGCGGATACGCCGGTTGCAGGAAGGCAACCCCGGCCAGCATCGGGTGCTCACCGGCGGCATCGTAGAGATGAAGATTGATTTCGGTCCGGGCTATCGCGTGTACTACACGCAGCGCGGCCAACAGCTGGTGCTGTTGCTGGTAGGCGGCGACAAATCCACCCAGCCGCAAGACATTGAAGCCGCCAAGCGTATGGCGCAGGATTACCAGGAGTAGGACACCATGGCCGAGACATTCACCCGCTGGGACGTACAAGACCACCTCAACACGCCGCAGGACTGCGCGGCCTACATCGAAGCGGCCATAGAAGAGGCCGGTGGTGATGCCGCCTTCATCACCACCGTGCTGGCCGATGTGGCACGTGCGCGGGGCATGGCCCAGACGGCGCGCGATGCCGGGCTGAGCCGTGAGGGCCTGTACAAGGCGCTGTCCGCCGAAGGCAACCCCAGCTTTGCCACGGTACTGAAGGTGCTGTCGGCGCTGGGGCTGCGGTTGCACGTGGGCGCGGCATCGCCATGAGTGCATTGACCGTGCGGCTACCCGATGACAAGTACGAGCGGTTGAAGGAAATTTCCAAGCGTCGCGGCATGAGCGTGAACCGCCTGCTGGATGAAATGGCCACGCTGTTGATCGCCGAGTTCGATGCCGAAGCGCGCTTCGTGCTGCGTGCTGAGCGAGGCCGTGGCCACACTGTTCGAGGCCTGGCGCTGTTGGCCAAGGCGCGCGGGGCATAGCCGTCGCAAGTGAGGCGTCAGGGCGGGTCATGCCGCCTCATGCGTGAGCCGCAGGTACACCGCCACCGCTTCGGCGCGGCTGGCCACGTGCAGCTTGGCGTACAGGCGGGTGAGCTGGTTGCGCACCGTCTTTTCGCTGCGGTGCAGGCACTGGCCGATCTGCGCATTGGTGCGGCCGGCGGCCAACCATTGCAGCAGGCGGTGGTCGGTGGGGGTGAGGGTCAGCATGAACGCTGTGCACCCCAAGTTGGTCTAGCATCGCGCCTGAACCGCTGGAGCACGAAGGCATGGCACACATCGACTTCGCATGGGACCCCGCGAAGGCTCGCTCGAACCTGACGAAGCACGGTGTAGCGTTCGAGCAGGCCGCCACGGTGTTGGCTGACCCTCTGGCTTTGACGGTTTACGATGACGCCCACAGCGAGCATGAAGAGCGTTGGTTCACGCTGGGTCGTTCGAGCGACGGGCGGTTGTTGGCGGTGGCACACACGTACGTCGCCATCGGAGCGACCAGCGCCGAAGCGCGCATCATTTCGGCGCGCGAAGCCACGCGGCGGGAGCGACTGCAGTATGAAAACGAGCCCAGATAGCGAACGAAGGTGCCCACGATGAACGCGACCCAACCTGCCGACGAGGATGACCTGCCGGACAACATTGATTTCTCTGCTGGCATCCGCGGTAAGTTTGCCCAGGCAGGCCTGCGATTGAACCTGCCTGTGTACCTGGACGCCGATGTGCGGGCGTACCTTGCAGCCCGTGCCCAAGCCAGAGGCATCGACGTCAACGAGCTCGTCAATGCCCTGCTCAAGAAGGACATCGAGCTGATCGAGGCGGTGAAGTAGCCCCATCACCGCTCCCGCAGGCTCTCGCCTACGCGCTTCTGCACCGGGCTGAGCAGGTAGTCGATGACGCGGCGCTTGCCGGTCTTGATCTCGGCGGTGAGGTTCAAGCCCGGGCTCAGGTGCACGGTCTTGCCGTCGATGGCGATGTCACCACGCGCCAGCACCAGGCGGGCCGGGAACACAGCCTGTGTTGCCTTGGCGCTGGTGCCCTCATCGTCCTTGCCATTGCCGGCCGCCACGGGTTGCACCACCGCATCGGCCGTCACCCACTGCACGGTCGCCGGCACGGTGCCGTAGCGCGTGAAGTTGAAGGTCTCCAGCTTCACCTCGGCGTGCTGGCCGGCTTGCACGAAGCCGATGTCCTTGTTCTCGATGCTGACCTCGGCAATCAGTCCATCCGCGCCGTTGTTCGGCACGATCACCATCAGCGCCTGGGCCGGCGTCACCACGCCACCGGGGGTGTGGATGGCGAGCTGCTGCACCGTGCCGGCCACCGGCGCTGTCAGCCGCGTCTGCCGGCTGCGCTGGGCGGCCTTGGTGTGCTCCTGCGTCAGTTCGGCCAGCTTGAGCCGGGCCTGCGCGGCGCGGTCCTGCCAGGTGCGGCGGGCCTCGGCCAGGTAGGCGGCCTGGCCGCGTTGGCTCTCGGCCACGGCCGCTTGCGCTTCGGTGACGCGGGCCTGGGCGGTGGCCAGGTCGCGTTCCAGTTCGATGCGTTCGCGGGTGCGGTCCTGGCCGGCGTGGCCGGACATGAAGCCCTGGTCCGCCAGCTGCTTCACGTCGGCCTCGCGCTGGCGCGCCAGCGGCACGGTGGCCTGCAGCTTGGCCAGCACTTCGCTGGCGGTGCCCAGCTCGGCACTGCGGCGCGCCTGTTCGGCGGCCAGTTTGGCGAGCTTGGCACGGTGGTCTTGCCATTCGGCCTGCAGCTGGGTGTGCGTGGCTGCTTGATCCTGGCTTTTCCAGCTTTCGCTTTCGCTTCTGCGTGGTGCAGCAAGACGAGCTTCAACGCCCGAAGTCCCGGCACTCAGCAGGGCCTCGGCCCGCAGCGCATCGCTCAACGCCGCATGGCGCTCTTCGCCCACACGGGTGGCATCGGCATGCTGCGCGGTAGGGTCCAGCTCCACCAGCAATTGGCCGGCTTCCACCTGGTCGCCATCGCGCACGTGGATGGCCCGCACCATGGCCGTTTCCAGCGGCTGGATGAGCTTGGTGCGCTCACCCACGATCACGCGGCCCTGCGCCACCGCCACCACGTCCAGCTCACCCAGGCAGGCCCAGGCCAGCGCCAGCACGATCAGCGCGCCGATGGCGATGGCGGCGCGGCGCGGCGCCGGGTGCGGCGGGGTTTCCTGCAGGCTCAGCGCGGCTGGCAAGAAGGCCCGCTCATCGGCCAGCCGCCGGGGCCCGGCCAACTCGTGCCGGGCTTGCCAGCAGGCGTTGAAGACAGCGGCGTAGCGGCCCAGCAGGGCCAGCAGCGGATGGGGTTGAGGGGTCACTTCTGCCGATGTCATGCCACCACCCCGCCCTGCATGGCCCACAGCTTGGCGTACAGCCCGCCGTGTTGGAGCAACGCCTCGTGCGGCCCGGCCTCCACGATGCGCCCACGCTCCATCACGACGATGCGGTGGGCCGGGCGCACGGCGCTCAGGCGGTGGGCGATGATGATGACGCTGCGGCCGCGGGTGATGGCTTGCATGTTGCGTGCGACGATGGCCTCGCTCTCGTAGTCGAGCGCGCTGGTGGCCTCGTCGAAGATCAGGATGCGCGGGTTGGTGAACAGCGCCCGGGCGATGGCCACACGCTGGCGTTGCCCGCCCGAGAGGCTCGCGCCCTGTTCGCCCACCAGGGTGTCGTAGCCCTCGGCAGCTCGCTGATGAAGTCGTGCGCGCCGGACAAAAGCGCCACGTGCATCACCTGTTCGATCGGCGCGCCGGGGTCGCTGATGGCGATGTTGTCGCGCACGCTGCGGTTGAACAGCAGGTTGTCCTGCAGCACCACGCCCACCTGCCGGCGCAGCTGCGCGGCGTCGATCAGGCTGATGTCCACGCCGTCCACCAGCACGCGGCCCTGCTCGGCGGTGTACAGGCGCTGGATGAGCTTGGTCAGCGTGCTCTTGCCCGAGCCGGAGCGGCCGACGATGCCGATGACCTCACCGGGCTTGATGTCCAAGGTGATGCCGTCAAGCACCCGCGCGGCTTCGGGCCGGTAGCGAAACGCCACTTGGTCGAAGGTGATGCGGCCTTGCAGTGCCGGCAGCTGCGCCACGGCTTGTGGCGGCAACTCGGTGCGGGTGTTGAGGATGTCGCCCAGCCGGCGCATCGACAGGCCGGTCTGCTGGAAGTCGGTCCACATCTGCGCCATGCGCATGATGGGCTGCGCCACCCGGCCGGCGAACATGTTGAACGCCACGAACATGCCCACGGTGAGCTGACCGTTCATCACCAGGTGCGCGCCGTACCACAGCGTGGCGGCGTTGACGACCTTGCCGATGAGGTTGATGCCTTCATTGGCACTGCTGGCCAGGGTGCCGGTTCTGAAGCTGGCCGCCACATAGCCAGCAAGCTGCTCGTCCCAGCGCTTGGCCAGCTGCGGCTCCAGCGCGCCGGCCTTGACGGTCTGGATGCCGGTGATGGCCTCCACCAGCAGCGACTGGTTCTCGGCGCCGCGGGCGAACTTCTCGTTCAAGCGGCCGCGCAGCACGGGCACCACCAGCAGGCTCAGGCCCAGGTACAGCGGCAGGCTGGCCAGCACGATGAGGGTGAGCGGCACGCTGTACGCAAACATCACCGCAATGAAGATCACCGAGAACAGCACGTCCAGCACCAGCGTGATGGCGTTGCCGGTGAGGAAGCTGCGGATGTTCTCCAGCTCGCGCACGCGGGCCACCGAATCACCCACGCGGCGGGCCTGAAAGTACGCCAGCGGCAGGTGCAGCAGGTGGCGGAACAGGCGTGAGCCCAGCTCCACGTCGATGCGGCTGGTGGTGTGGCTGAACACGTAGGTGCGCAGCACGGTGAGCGCGCTTTCAAACAGCACCACGATGACCAGACCGACCACCAGCACGTCCAGCGTCGAGAGGCCACGGTGCACCAGCACCTTGTCCATCACCACCTGGAAGAACAGCGGCGAGATCAGCGCAAAGAGCTGCAGGAACAGCGAAATGCCGAACACCTCGCCGAGCAGGCGGCGGTGCTTGACCAGCGACGGGATGAACCAGCTGAAGTCGAACTGCGCCAGCTCACCGGCCAGCGAAGCGCGGCTGGTGACGAGGACCAGCTCGCCGGTCCATAGCGCCGCGAAGACGTCGACGGGCTCGATCTTGGGGCGGCTTTGTGCGCCGCCGGTGAACTCCTGCAGCAGTACGCGCTGGCCGTCGCACTGGGCCAGCACGGCCACCGAGCCATCGTGCATCAGCGCCAGTGCGGGCAGCGGCGTGTGCGGCAGGCGCTCGACCGATGTCTTGCTGCGCCGGGCTTTGAGGCCCAGGTGTTTGGCCGCAAGCAGCAGGTCGTCGGGGCCTATCGGTTCGCTTGCTGACTTGCCGAGCTGGTGGCGCAGGGCGGCCGGATCGGCGGCCACGTGGTGCAGCCGGGCCAGCAGGCACAGGGCTTGGAGAGAGCCGCCTTCTGGTACATCAGAAGGCGATGTCGAAGGAGGTGTCGTGGGGGCAGCGAGCAGGGCTGGTGCTGTGGTCATGGCCAATGTGAACAAACGTGGCGCAATGTAGGCAGCACTTCCCGGATGGGATGTCCCTCTGACGGAGGAGGTGTGGTTGATTTGTGCAGATGAAGCGCCCGCCCAGCCGCCCCTGCTGAAGCACCGGCAACTGTCTACCCCGCATCGGGGCGGGGCACCTTGGTGAACCCGGCCGCTGCGTATCATCCTGGCCCATGAACCCCCTGCTTCAGAAGCTGCAGCCCTACCCCTTCGAGCGGCTGCGCCAGCTCACCGCCGACGTGACGCCCAACCCGGCGTACCGGCCCATCAGCCTGGGCATCGGCGAGCCCAGGCACGAGACGCCGGCGTTCATCAAGGCAGCGTTGACGGGTTCACTGGGCGGGCTGGCCGGGTACCCGGCCACCGCGGGTGAGGCGGCGATGCGGGCGGCCTGTGCGGGCTGGCTGCAACGGCGCTACGGCCTGCCGCTGGACGCAGCCACGCAGATCCTGCCAGTCAACGGCACGCGCGAGGCGTTGTTCGCGCTGGCTCAGACGGTGATCGACCCAACGCGGGATCGTGATGCGGGGGGGCCGGTGGTGGTGTGCCCGAACCCGTTTTACCAAATCTACGAAGGCGCGGCGCTGCTGGCCGGGGCCACGCCGGTGTTCGTCAACAGCGATCCGGCGCGCAACTTCGCCTGCGACTGGTCGTCGGTGGATGACGCCACTTGGTCGCGCACCCAACTGGTGTATGTGTGCTCGCCCGGCAACCCCACCGGCGCGGTGATGTCGCTGGACGAATGGGCGCGGCTGTTTGCGCTGCAAGATCGCTTCGGCTTCGTGATCGCTTCGGACGAGTGCTACTCCGAGATCTATTTCAAGGAAGAACCGCCGCTGGGCGGGCTGGAGGCGGCGGCCAAGCTGGGCCGCAACAGCTTCGACAAGCTGGTGCTGCTGACCAGCCTTTCCAAGCGCTCCAATGTGCCGGGCATGCGCTCGGGCTTCGTGGCGGGCGATGCGGCGCTGATGAAGCAGTTCCTGCTCTACCGCACCTACCACGGCAGCGCCATGGCGTTGCCGGTGCAGCAGGCCAGCATCGCGGCCTGGGACGACGAGGCGCACGTGGTGGCCAACCGCGCGCTGTACCGGCGCAAGTTTGCCGAGGTCACGCCGGTGCTCGCGCAGGTGCTGGACGTGGCGCTGCCGGATGCCGGCTTTTACCTGTGGGCCGGGGTGCCGCGCAGCGTGTACGGCGGCTCGGACACGGCCTTCGCCCGCGAGTTGCTCGCTCAATACAATGTCACGGTGCTGCCAGGCAGCTACCTGGCCCGCTCGGCCCACGGCGTCAACCCGGGCACCGGCCGCGTGCGCATGGCGCTCGTCGCCCCGGTCGAGGAATGCCTCGAAGCGGCCCAGCGCATCGTGCGCTTCGTCCAATCCCACTCCTGAACCGAACCCCACCGCGGGGCATTGCTCATGTCACAACAACTGCAAGCCATCATCGACAGCGCCTGGGACAACCGCGCCCAGCTCAGCCCGGCCGCTGCGCCGGCTGAAGTGCGCGATGCCGTCGAACATGTCATCAGCGAACTGGACAGCGGCCGCCTGCGCGTGGCAGAGCGCCAGGCGGTGGGCCAGTGGACCGTGCACCAGTGGATCAAAAAGGCGGTGCTGCTGTCGTTCCGCCTCAACGACAACGTGCCGATGCAGGCCGGCGCATTGAGCTTCTTCGACAAGGTGCCCACCAAGTTCAGCGGCGCCAGCGCCGAGACGCTGCGTGCCAGCGGCGTGCGCGTGGTGCCGCCGGCGGTGGCGCGGCGCGGCAGCTTCGCGGCCAAGAACGTGGTGCTGATGCCTTCGTACCTGAACATCGGCGCCTACGTTGATGAAGGCACCATGGTCGATACCTGGGCCACCGTGGGCTCATGCGCGCAGATC
>JBDTQF010000097.1:0-13912 GCA_039932275.1 Burkholderiales bacterium | reverse complement strand
TGTCGCTGGCGACGTTCATGAACGTGCTCGATTCGTCGATCGCCAATGTCTCGCTGCCGGCCATCGCCGGCGACCTGGGTGTCAGCCCGGGGCAGGGCACCTGGGTGATCACCAGCTTTGGCGTGGCCAACGCCATCTCGGTGCCGCTGACCGGCTGGCTGACGCAGCGCTTCGGCGCGGTGCGGCTGTTCACGCTGAGCGTGCTGCTGTTCGTGCTGGCCTCGTGGCTGTGCGGGTTCGCGCCGTCGCTCGAGATGCTGGTGGCCTTTCGCGTGATGCAGGGGCTGGTGGCCGGGCCGATGATCCCGCTGTCGCAGACCCTGCTGCTGTCGAGCTACCCGCGCGCCAAGGCCGGCACCGCGTTGGCGCTGTGGGGCATGACCACGCTGGTGGCGCCGGTGGTGGGGCCGCTGCTGGGCGGCTGGATCACCGACCACATCTCCTGGCCGTGGATCTTCTACATCAACGTGCCGGTGGGCTTGTTCGCTGCCGCGCTGACCTGGAGCGTCTACCACAAGCGCGAGACGCCACGCCGCAAGCTGCCCATCGACGGTGTTGGCCTGGTGCTGCTGGTGCTGTGGGTGGGGGCGATGCAGCTGATGGTGGACAAGGGCAAGGAGCTGGACTGGTTCGCCTCGGGCCAGATCATCGCGCTGGCCGTGTTGGCGGTGGTCGGCCTGGCCTTCTTCGTCGCCTGGGAGCTGACCGACAAGCACCCGGTGGTGGACCTGACCTTGTTCTTCCGCCGCAACTTCAGCTTCGGTGTGGTGTCGCTGTCGGTGGCTTACGGCCTGTTCTTTGGCAACGTAGTGCTGCTGCCGCTGTGGCTGCAGCAGTACATGGGCTACACCGCCATCAGCGCTGGCATGGCGCTCGCGCCGGTCGGCATCCTGGCCATCGTGCTGACGCCGGTGGTGGGCCGCAACGTGGCGCGTTGGGACCCGCGCATCATGGCCAGCGGCGCCTTCGTGGTGTTCGGCCTGGTGCTGTGGATGCGCTCGCAGTTCACCACCCAGACCGACTTCACCACCATCCTGTTGCCCACGCTGATCCAGGGCGCGGCGATGGCCTTCTTCTTCATCCCGCTGACCACGCTGACGCTGGCCGGCCTGCCGCCCGAGCGCATGCCCGCGGCGGCGGGGCTGTCGAACTTCGTGCGCATCATGGCCGGCGCGGTGGGCACCTCGATCGCCACCACGCTGTGGGACAGCCGGGCCGCCCTGCACCATGCCCACCTGGTGGAGCGGCTGCAGACCGGTGACCCGGTGGCGCAGGAGGCGCTGGGCCGCATGACGGCCGGCGGGCTGAGCCCGGAACAGGCGCTGGCGCAGCTCAACCGGCTGATCGACCAGCAGGCCATGACGCGTGCCGCGGACGACATCTTCTATGCCTCCAGCCTGCTGTTCGTGGCCATGATTGCGCTGATCTGGTTCACCCGCCGGCCGCCCCGGGCCGGTGGTGCAGCAGTCGACCTCGGAGGCGCTCACTGACACTCGCGCCCCGACGCTATACTCAAATGGTTGGACCTTTTGTCTGCATTCGGTACACAGCGACGGAGACATCGAGATGACCTTGACGTTCCAAGAACCGAACGGCCGCGTGGCGCTGGTGACCGGTGCCGGCGGCGGTATTGGCCTGGCGATTGCGCAGCAACTGGCGGCGGCCGGCTTCGCCACGGTGATGGCGGGCCGCTCGGCCAATGTGTTGGAGCAGTCGGCCGCGCTGGCTGATGAGGCCAAAGCCGTGGTGCTGGGGCGGCTGTGCGATGTGGCGCACGAGGACCAGATCGAGGCCTTGATGCGCGAGTTGGACGAGCGCTTCGGCCGCTGCGACGTGCTGGTCAACAACGCCGGCATCCACCCGAAGCGCAACGGCGGCAAGTTCACCATCGAGGCCATGACCACCACCCAGTGGAACGAGGTGCTGGCGGTCAACCTGACCTCATGCTTCGTGTTCTCGCGTGCCGCGCTACCGCTGATGCGGCGGCACCGTTGGGGCCGCATCATCAACATCGGCTCGCGCGGTGGCCGCACCGCGTCACCGGCGGCCAGCGCGCATTACGCGGCCACCAAGGCCGGCATGATCGGCTTCACCCGCATCCTGGCGCTGGAGGGCGCACCCGACCACATCACCGCCAACGTGGTGGCACCCGGGCCGGTGCTGTCGGGCATGACGGCGCAGTCCACGCCCGAGATGCGCGCCACGCTGGCCAAGAGCGTGCCGCTGGGCCGTTACGGTGACCCGCACGAGGTGGCGTCGATCGTCACCTTCCTGGCGTCCGAAGGCTCGTCGTTCACCACCGGCGCGGTCATCGACGTCAACGGCGGCAGCTTCATGCCCTGAGCTCTGCAAGGGCTGGCTGTCATCGGCGCTGGTTGCCCCGGACGATGCCGAGCCAGATGTCCGTCACGATGCGCCTGAGCCACTGGTTGGCGGGGTCGAGGTGGAAACGTTCATGCCAACGCGCCCTGGGTGTGTAGGGTGGGATCGGCAGGGGCAGGTCCAGCAGCTTGACAAGACCGTTCTTCGCAAAGAAGACGGCGATGGGCGTGGGCATGGTGGCGATCATGTCCGTGCTCTCGATCATCGACTCCACGCCCAGGAAGTCCGGCACCTTGATCACGACGTTGCGATCGACCTTGCGTTGGCGCAGCACCATCTCCGCATATTGCGAGCCTGAACCGAGGCAATCGATCACCACCGTCGGTTCGGTCTGGAACTGCGCCAGCGACAGCGTGTGGCCGATGCGGGGATGGCGCACGCTGGCCACGCAGGCGAAGCCCTGCTCGTCCATGGTCTGCTCGTGCAGGCCCGCGCGTGCCTCCGGGAAGAAGCCGACCGCCAGGTCGATCTGGCCGGACTCCAGCGCCCGTGAACTGGCCTCCGAGACGCGGACGATCTCGATGCTGATGTTCGGTGCTTCCTTGCCGCGGCGTTCGAGCCAGAGGGGCAGCAGCAGCAGCTGGCTGATGTCGGTCGTGCACACGGTGAAGTGCCGGGTCGACGCCTCCGGATGGAACGCCGCCTGGTAGCCGAGCGCGCGGCGCACCTGTTCAAGCGCCGGGTCGACCAGGTGGATCAACTGCTGCGCATGCGGTGTCGGCTCCATGCCGGTAGACGTGCGCACGAACAGCCGGTCGCCGAAGTGCCGGCGCAGCCGGCCCAGCGCCGCGCTGATGCCCGGCTGGCTCATCCCCAGGTTCTGTGAGGCCTTGGAGACGCTGCGGGTGCGGTAGATCTCGCTGAAGGTGGCGAGCAGGTGGAGGTTGACCTTGTCCATGACTATTCAGAAAAATAATTTTCGGTATTCACCTCGACACGTAGCGGAAGGTGTTCACCTTCCATAAACTGAATATAAGAAGGCCGTGCGGCACCCTGGGTGCAGACCATTATGAATGGCCTGAATAGAAGCACTAGAGGAGACAGACAACATGCCGCTCGATCCGATCGTCGAGAACCTGCTCGCTCAGATGGCGGGCCGCCCTCCCATGTCGAGCCTGACGCCGCAACAGGCGCGGGCGCTGCCGACGATGATGGGGACGGTCTATCCGGCCGGCCCGCCGCTGCACGAGGTGAGCGACCAGGTTGTCGCCACCGCCGGTGGCAGTGTGGCAGTGCGGGTGTACCTGCCGACGTCCGCGCCGCGCGGTTACGCGACCTTCCTGCACGGCGGCGGTTGGGTCATCGGCAGCATCGCCGGGTACGACAACTTCCTGCGGGCCATGGCCCACGAGACCGGCTTTGCGATCGTGTCGGCCGACTACCGCATGGCGCCGGAACACCGCTTCCCGGCTGCCGTGGACGACGCTGTGGCCGTGGCGCTCTGGACGCAGGCGCAGGCAGCGTCACTCGTCCTGCCCTTCGTCCTGATGGGCGACAGCGCCGGCGCCAACCTGGCCGCTGCCGTCGCAGGGCTCTTTGCAGAGCAGGGCATCGAGGTGGCGTTGCAACTGTTGATCTACCCGGTCACCGATGCCGACTTCGACAGGCCCTCGTACCGCGAGAACGCCGAGGGCTTCATGCTCACGCGCGACAGCATGATGTGGTTCTGGGATCAGTACGCGCCCGTCGTTGCCGACCGCCACGACCCGCGCGCCGCGCCGCTGCGTGCAGGCTCGCTGGCGGGACGGGCCCCGGCTTTCGTACTCACGGCCGAATATGACCCGCTGCGCGACGAGGGCGAAGCCTATGCCGTTGCACTGCAGCGGGCTGGCGTTCCAGCGGTGCTGCGGCGCTACGACGGCATGATCCACGGCTTCGTTGCGCTGCGGGCGCTGTGTCCGGCCGCCGCAAACGCCCACCGCGACATGGTGGCAGCTTTCGATGCCGCGGCCCGCGGCATTCCCCTGGCGAGCGCGCTCGGCGCCGCTGCCCGACAGGAGTGACGATGCCGACCCTGCAGCCGCAATCGCAATCGCAATCGCAATCGCAGCTTCAGCCGGTCTGCCCCGGCGCCCGCCTGCCCCGCATTGTCATCATCGGTGCCGGACCGGGTGGTCTGTGCATGGCCATCAAGCTGAAGGCAGCCGGCTTTTCCGATTTCGTGCTGCTTGAACGCGAGGACGAAGTTGGCGGCACCTGGATCAACAACCGCTACCCCGGCCTGGCCTGCGATGTGCCGTCGATCCTGTACTCGTTCAGCTTCGAGCAGAAACCCGACTGGACCCGCGCCTACGCCCAGCAGCCCGAGATCAAAGCCTACATGCAACACGTGGCCGAGAAGTACGGCGTGCTGCCGCATGTGCGCTTCAACACCGGCGTGCGCCAGGCCCGCTGGGACGATGCCTCGTGTCAATGGCACCTCACCACCACCACCGGCGAGGCTGTGGTGGCCGATGTGCTGGTCAGCGCGCTGGGCATGTTCAACCAGACCCAGTGGCCCAACATCCCCGGGCTCGGCGACTTCGCCGGCGAGGTGCTTCATACCGCGCACTGGCCGAAGCAGGGCAAGGATCTGCGGGGCCGTCGGGTCGGCGTGATCGGCAGCGCCGGCAGCGCCGTGCAGCTGATTCCGGAGGTGGCGCGCGAGGCTGCCCGACTGGTGGTGTTCCAGCGCACCGCCAACTGGGTCATGCCCAAGAAGGACGCGACTTACGACGAGGCCGAGTTGGCGGAGTTCCGGCGCCAGCCCGAACGCGGCCCGCAGCTGCGCCAAGCCTGTTACGAGGAATTCGAGGCCCGCATCACCTTCGCCAACCCCAACCTCGTGGAGGCCACGAAGGCCGCGGCGTTGCAGAACCTGGCGCAGGTGGTCGACCCGGCGGTGCGCGAGCAACTGCACCCGCAGGTGCCGCTGGGCGCGCAGCGGCCGCTGTACTCGAACGAGTACTACCCGACCTTCAACCTGCCGCACGTCACGCTGGTGAGCGACGAGGTCGAACGCGTCACGCCCAGCGGCGTGCAAACAAGCGCCGGCGCAGTGGAAGACCTCGACTTGCTGATCCTGGCCACCGGCTACGCGGCCAACAAGTTCCTGTCGGTCATCGAGGTCAGCGGCCGCGACGGCCTGGCGCTGAAGGACGCCTGGCGTGACGGGCCACAGGCCTACCTCGGCATCACCACGGCGGGCTTTCCGAACCTGTTCATGATCTACGGGCCCAACACCAACAACGGCTCGATCCTGACCATGATCGAGCACCAGAGCGACTACATCGTCGCGCGGCTGCAGGACATGCATCGCATGGAGCTGGACTGGATCGACGTGCGGCCACAGGTGATGGCGGACTACAACGACAAGGTCCAGCAGGCGATCCAGTCCATCGGCCCGTGGCGCACGCTGGGCACCAAGTACTACCGCGCGGCATCGGGTCGCGTGGTGACGCAGTGGCCGTACACGATGGCGACCTATGAAGCGTGGACCCGCGCTTCGGGGCTCGAAGTTTTCGAGACGCGGCATCGGCGCGCCGGATTGAAGGCGACCACCCCGCAAGGGGCATGACGTCGGCTTGTTGAATGGCAAGGTGGCGCTGCTGTCGGGCGGTGCGCGGGGCATCGGCGCGGCCTGTGTGCGCGCGATGGCCCGCAGGGAAGGGCGATCATCAACTTTTCGTCAGTCGCTGGGCTCGTCGGCGGCTCAATGGACCCGGCCTACTCGCTGACCAAGGGCGGCATCACCACCTTTACCAAGGCGCTGGCGGTCGACTTCGGTCAGCGTGGCCTGCGCATCCGTGTCAACTCAGTGCACCCCGGCGCGATCGACACGGACATGGTCGTGCAGACCTTTGCCCTTTGCCGCGCGAGCGAAATCGCTGGGCCTGGCAGACACCGACGTGGGGCGGCAGCAGGCGATTGCGGCCCATCCGATCGGCCGGCTCGGCACGCCGGACGATGTTGCACAAGCCGTGGTCTACCTCGCCTCTGACCGAGCAGGCTTCGTCACCGGCGCCAGCCAGTTGGTTGATGGGGGTTTCACCGCTCGCTGAACCCTTGACCGTCTGTCAGGTCGTGGCATGTCGCACCTACGACGGCAGCGCCAGATCGAGCCAGCGGGCCAGCAGGTCCGGTGCGTCGCAAGCGAGTGTCTGGCGCTGCGGCATGCCGCGCAGCCAGGTGAGTTGGCGCTTGGCCAGCTGACGCGTGGCGGCCACGCCGCGTGGCGCCAGTTCACTGGCGGGGAACAGGCCGTCGAGCATCTCCCAGGTCTGCCGGTAGCCGACGCAGCGCATCGACGGCAATGTCGGCTGCAGGTCGCCACGCGCCCGCAGCGCGTGCACCTCGTCCACCAGCCCGGCGGCCAGCATGGCCTTGAAGCGCTCGGCGATGCGGGCATGCAGCCAGGTGCGGTCGCGTGGCTCCAGCGAGACCAGCGTGAAGGCACCCGAGCCGCCGGTGCAAGCCGCACCGAAGCGCCCGCTGTGGAAGCTCGACAGTGGCCGGCCGCTGACCTGCCAGACCTCCAGCGCACGCTGGATGCGCTGTGCGTCGGCGGGCGGCAGCCGCGCGGCGGTGAGCGGGTCGACGCGCGCCAGTTCGGCGTGCAGCGCCGGCCAGCCTTCGGCGCGGGCGCGGGCATCGAGCGCGGCACGCACGGCCTGGTCGGCAGCCGGCAGGGCATCAAGCCCGTTGAACAGCGCTTTGAAATACAGCATCGTGCCGCCCACCAGCAGCGGCACCGCGCCGCGGGCGCGGATGGCGGCGATCAGGCCGGCGGCATCGGTCACGAACTCGGCGGCCGAGTAGGCCTGCAGCGGCTCGCGGATGTCGATCAGGTGGTGCGGCACCTCGGCCTGCTCGGCAGCGCTGGGCTTGGCCGTGCCGATGTCCATGCCGCGGTACACCAGGGCGGAATCAACGCTGATGATCTCCACCGCCGGGCCGCCGCGGGCCCGGTGGGCCCGCGCCAGCGCCAGGGCGCAGGCGGTCTTGCCGCTGGCCGTCGGGCCGGCCAGGCACAGCGTGGGGACCATCGGCAGGCTGCCCTTCACCGCTGGAAGGTCCGTACCGCAGAGCGCTGCACCAGACCCCAGGCCACGGCCGTGACCAGCAGGGCGATCAGGCCCTGGCAGAAGGCCAGCGGGCGCGTGGTGCCATCGAGCGTGTGGCCGATCAACAGCCCGGCCGCGAAGCCGCAGCTGGCTTGCAGAAAGCCCGCCAACGCCGCCGCCGTGCCGGCCTCACGTGGGAACGGCCCGATGGCGAAGGTCTGCCCACAGGGCTGGTGAATGCCATGACCCATCGAGTACAGGCACTGCGGCAGCAGCAGCGGCCAGATACCCGGCAGGCCCAGCGCGGCGAACAGCATCATCGAGAGGCCGCCGGTGAGCGTCAGCCAGCCAGCGCGCCGGACCGTACCCGCCACGCCGTGCCGCGCCAGCCAGAACCGGCACAGCGCCGTGCCGGCGACATAGCAGCCTGCGACCTGGCCGAGGATCAGGCCATAGACCCACACCGGCGTGTGCAGCACGCCGATGTAGACGAACGACGAACCGCTGAGGAAGACGAACACGCCGGCGTAGGTGGTGGCCGACAGCGCGGTGAAGGCCAGGAACACCGGCTGGCGCACGATGCGTTGCCACGACGCCAGCAGCGGTGCGAGCTTGAGTGCCTGCGGGTTGCGGGCCGCGATGGTTTCGGGTACCCGGCGCCAGAAGAACACCAGGTACACCGCCATCAGCACCGCCAGCACCGCGAACACGCCGCGCCAACCCAGCACCGTGGCCAGCGCGCCACCCAGCGGCGGCCCGCACAGCGCGACCAGCCCGAGGCCGGTCATCGCCAGGCTCATCACATGAGCGCCCCGCACCGGCTCGAAGAGGTCGCGCACCATGGCCCGGGCACACACCACCGCCGCGGCCACACCGATGCCCTGGGCCACCCGCATCGCAATCAGCCAGACGATGTCCTGCGACAGCGCCGCGCCCAGCGAGGCCAGCAGGTAGGTGGTCAGCCCGGCGCTGAGCACCGGCCGGCGACCCCAGCGATCGGCCTGCGGGCCGATCAGCAACTGGCCGATGCCCCAGGCCAGCACCATCACCGACATGGTGAGCTGCACCTGCGCCGGCGGCGCGGCCAAGTCGGCCGCGATCTGCGGCAACGTCGGCAGGTACAGGTCGGTGGTGAGTGGCTGCATGGCCATCAGCAGCGTCAGCGCGAAGGCCGCCGCCGCATCGCTCAGCAGGGGGCGGCGCGAGTCGGTGGGTTCGCGGGGCGCGGCGCTCACGCCACACCCGTGCGCTGGGCACGCCGCTGCACGCAGTCGAGGTAGGCATGCGCGTCCGGCGGCAGGCCGCTGCGCTGCGACGCCCAGATCATCTCGCCCAGGCAGTCCATCACCGCATGGTGGGCCTGGTGCAGATCGCCCAGCCGCTGCGCCAGCCGCTCAACACTGGCGCGGATGCCGCGCGGCTGGTCGATCGAGATCTGCTCTTCGATGCTCAGGTGCATCGACAGGTGCAGGAAGGGGTTGGTGCGGCCGTCTTCAACGGTGTACGCAGCGGCCTGCGCCGCTTCGACATCGGCCAGGTCGGCGTGGTATTCGGGGTGCTGCAGGGTCCAGCGGGTGGCCTGGTCCTCGATGGGCGTGAGCGGCAGGGCGAGGCGGTGCTTGCGCCAGGCTTCGCAGAAGAAGGCGCGGACATCGTGCTGGCTTGGCGTGAACATGGCGCAATTGTGCCGCCGGGACCAGGATCGCTTTGCCAGAAGGGCTGCGGCGTGAATCAGACCCCGCGCTGGCGGTCGGCTTTGAACTGCTGCACGAAGGCGCCGAAGCTGCCGGTGTCGAGTGCGGCGCGCACCTCGCGCATCAGGTTCAGGTAGTAGTGCAGGTTGTGGATGCTGGCCAGCATCGGCCCGAGCATCTCGCCGCAGCGGTCGAGATGGTGCAGGTAGGCGCGGCTGAAGCCGCCACTGCCGTTGCTGCCGGCGCAGGTGTGGCAAGCGCAGCTCTCGTCAATGGGCCGCTCATCGGTGCGATGCCGGGCGTTGCGGATCTTCAGGTCGCCGAAGCGGGTGAACAGGTGGCCGTTGCGCGCGTTGCGCGTGGGCATGACGCAGTCGAACATGTCCACCCCGGCGGCGACGCCAGCGATCAGGTCCTCCGGCGTGCCCACGCCCATCAGGTAGCGCGGCTTGTGTGGCGGCAGCCGGTGCGGCGTGTGCGCCATGATGCGCAGCATCTCGTCCTTGGGCTCACCCACGCTGACGCCACCGACCGCGTAGCCGGGCAGATCGAGCCCGACCAGCGCGTTGAGCAGGGCCTCGCGCAGCGACTCGAACATGCCGCCCTGCACGATGCCGAACAGCGCGTTCGGGTTGGCCAGCCGTTCGAACTCGGCCTTTGAGCGGCCGGCCCAGCGCAAGCTCAGTTCCATCGAACTGCGCGCTTCGGCCTCGTTGGTGATGTGCCCTGAGCCCTTGCCGCCCTGCCAGTACGGCGTGCACTCGTCGAACTGCATCACGATGTCGCTGTTCAGGTGCGTCTGGATCTGCATGCTCACCTCGGGCGTGAGGAACAGCTTGTCGCCATTCACCGGCGAGGCGAAGCGCACACCTTCTTCGCTGATCTTGCGCATGTCGCCGAGCGACCAGACCTGGAAGCCGCCGCTGTCGGTGAGGATGGGGCGCTGCCAGTTCTCGAAGCGGTGCAGCCCGCCGAACTGCTGCAGCACGTCCAGCCCCGGGCGCATCCACAGGTGGAAGGTGTTGCCCAGGATGATCTGTGCGCCCATGGTGTCAAGGTCGCGTGGCATCACGCCCTTGACGGTGCCGTAGGTGCCCACCGGCATGAAGATGGGCGTCTCGACCACGCCATGGTTGAGCGTGAGCCGGCCGCGGCGGGCGTGGCCTTCGGTGGCGAGGAGTTCGAACTGCAGCATGGGGCGGCATTGTCTCAGGGGTGCAGTCACCGCCTTGCAAAGCAGCGGCGGCCTTGCTTCAACGGTGGTTGCAATTGAAATGTGAAGTGCGCGCGCTGCAACGCCCGCGCAGCGGGGGCTGGCGAGCATCCTTTCACCGCACCGTCTTCTCGGTGCGAGATGAAAGAAGGAGTTCATATGTCGACCCGATTCAACAAGTCTCTGCTGGTGCTCTCGGTGCTGATGGCGGGCGTGGCCGGTGCACAGGCGCAAGGACTGCGCAACGACAACTTCTACGTTGGCGGCAACCTTGGCCACAGCCATTGGAAAGACCCGATCAACGGCGTCAGCGGTGATGCCTCCGGCCTGGACGGCAAGCTCTACGGCGGCTACCAGCTCAACCCGAACTTCGCGGTGGAAGTCGGCACGATGGCGCTGGGCCGCATCGACAACGGTAGCGGCACGGCCAAGGCCTATGGCGGCTTCATTGATGGCGTGGGCACGCTGCCGATCGGGCAGAGCTTCTCGCTGCTTGGCCGCGCCGGCTTGGCCGAGACGCGCTTCAAGACCAACAACGGCAGCTCGACCAGCCCGGCCATCAAGGTGGGCGCCGGCATCCAGTACGACCTCAGCAAGACCATGGCCCTGCGCGGCGAATGGGAGCGCTACCACCAGACCAGCGCGTTCGGCAGCAATGCCAATGCCGATCAGTACAGCGTCGGCCTGAAGGTCGGCTTCTAAGCCTGATTCCACACCGATTGGAGACACCACCATGAACTCGCTTCCCTCGGCTTGGCTGCGCCCCACGGTGGGCGCAGCGGCAGCGGCGCTGCTGTTGACCGGCGCCGGTTTTGGCGTGCATGCCGCGGTGGAAGCTGGGCGCAGCGACATCGCGTCCGCCCCGGCCGCGGCTGTCGCGGCGGCGCCGGTGCAGACCGTCGGCGTGCCGGACTTTTCGCAGATCACCCAGCGCTACGGCCCGGCGGTGGTGAACATCAGCGTCACCGGCATGCGCCAGGTGGCCAACGACGGCGACGAGGCTGACGATGACGCCGCCGTGCCACAAGATCCCATGCAGGAGTTCTTCCGCCGCTTCGGGCGCGGCGGCATGCCCGGCGCTCAGGCGCAAGTACCGGTACGTGGCCAGGGCTCCGGCTTCATCGTCAGCCCCGACGGGCTCATTCTCACGAATGCCCACGTGGTGTCCGGCGCCAAGGAGGTGACGGTCAAACTGACCGACCGGCGCGAGTTCCACGCCAAGGTGCTGGGTAGCGACAAGACCACCGACATCGCGGTGCTCAAGATCGACGCCCGCAACCTGCCCACCGTGGTGCTGGGCAAGCCGGCCGACCTGAAAGTGGGCGAGTGGGTGCTGGCCATTGGCTCGCCGTTCGGCTTCGAGAACAGCGTGACCGCCGGCGTGGTCAGCGCCAAGGGCCGTTCATTGCCCGACGACGGCGCCGTGCCCTTCATTCAGACCGACGTGGCGGTGAACCCCGGCAACTCGGGCGGGCCGCTGTTCAACAACCGCGGCGAGGTGGTGGGCATCAACTCGCAGATCTACAGCCGCTCCGGCGGCTACCAGGGCCTGTCGTTCGCGATACCGGTGGATGTGGCGCAGCGCGTGCAGCGCCAGATCGTCGCCACCGGTCATGCCTCGCACGCCATGCTGGGCGTGACGGTGCAGGAGATCAACCAGACCCTGGCCGATTCGTTCAAGCTGGCCAAGCCCGAAGGTGCCCTGGTGGCCAACGTGCAACCCGGCAGCCCCGCGGCAAAGGCAGGCCTGCAGAGCGGCGACGTGATCGTCGCCATCGACGGCAAGCCGGTGGTGGCCTCGGGCGATTTGCCGGCCGTGGTGAGCATGGCCGAGCCGGGCAACAAGGTCACGTTGGACGTGCGGCGCGACGGCAAGTCGCTGAGCCTGCCGGTCACGCTGGGTGACGCCAACAAGCTGGCCCGCGCCGAGGCCGAACGCAACGCGGCGCAACCCGACAAGGCCGCCGCCAAGGGCCGCCTCGGTCTGGCACTGCGACCCCTGGCGCCGCAGGAACGGCAGGCCATCGGCGCCAGCCAGGGCTTGCTGATCGAGGGCAGCGCCGGGGCCGCCGCCGCCGCCGGCCTGCAGGCCGGCGACGTGCTGCTGGCCATCAACGGCCGCAGCGTCGGCTCGATCGAGCAGGTGCGCGAAGCGGTGGCCAAGGCCGACAAGCAGTCGGTCGCGCTGCTGGTGCAACGCGGCGCCGAAAAGCGCTACGTGCCAATTCGCATCGGTTGATGAACCGTGTCGGCTTCAGTACAGCGTTTCGACCGGGGTATCGAACAGATAGCCCGCGCCGCGCTGCGTCTTGATCAGCGCCGGGTGCGCCGGATCGGCCTCGATCTTGCGGCGCAGCCGCAGGATCTGGACGTCGATGGTGCGGTCGTAGACCTCGGCCTCGTGCAGCCGCGACAGCGACAGCAGTTGGTCGCGGCTGAGCACGCGTTGCGGCGCACCGCACAGCGCCACCAGCAGGCTGAATTCACCATTCGACAGCTCCACCGAGCTGCCCTCGGCGCCGTTCAGCCGGCGCGTGCGCAGGTTCAGCTCCCAGCCGGCGAAGCGGAAGGCGCGGCGGCTGCTGTCGCGCTCCGGCAGCGTAGCCTGCACCTGGTAGCGCCGCAGCACCGCACGCACCCGCGCCAGCAGCTCGCGCGGCGAAAACGGCTTGGTGACGTAATCGTCGGCGCCCAATTCCAGGCCCATCACCCGGTCGGCTTCTTCATGCTTGCCGGTGACCAGCACGATGGGCAGGTTGCCGCGCTCGCGCAGTTCACGGGCCAGCTGCATGCCATCTTCGCCGGGCAGCTTGAGGTCCAGCAGCACCAGGTCGATGGCGCTGTGGTCGAGCAGCTCGTTCATCTCGCGGCCACTGGCCACCGTGGTGACGCGCAGCTCGTGCTCGGCCAGGTATTCGCCGAGCATGGCGCGCAGCGCGGGGTCGTCGTCCACCACGAGAATGTGCGGGTTCGGCAGGGTGGTCATGGTCATCAGGGCAGGGGTGCGGCGGTCGGTGCCGACGTCGAGCGGCGAATGCTAAACGCTTGGCGGCAGGCCCGTCGGCGCGGGTAACCAAGCGGTTACGCTTGCCGCTTTGACCGGACCGCCATGGCCGTCTCTCCTGCTGCCGACCCCTGGCCCGCCGGCCCCGGCGAGGACCGCCTGCACCCAGCGGTGATCGTGGTGCTGGTGCTGGCCGGCCTGCTGGCGCTGACGGTGGGCTTCGGGCTCTGGCATTTGCGTTACGACACGCTGACCACCCAGAGCCGCGCGCTGGCCAGCCTGGCCACTGCCTCCGCCGATGACCTTGAACGCAGCCTGCAGGGCGTCAAGCTGGCCATGCAGGTCACCCGCGACGAACTGCGCGACGGCCGCATCGTGCCGGGCGCACCCGAGGCTTCGGCGCAGCTGCACACGCGCTCGTTGATCCTGTCGCGGGTGCGCCGGCTCTGGCTGGTGGACCCGCAGGGCCACGTGCTGGCGGCGTCGAGTTTGATGCCGCCGCCCGAGCCCGCCACCTTCAAGCCCGACCCGCTGCGCCTGGGCGACGAGGGCGCCAGCTTCAGCACCCCCTTCGTCG
>JBDTQF010000096.1:0-14045 GCA_039932275.1 Burkholderiales bacterium | reverse complement strand
CAACGAGGCGAGCACCCCGGTCGATCTGACAGGCGCAGTCAATACCCCAGAGGCACCCAGCTCCAGCATTTCGTCAAGTACGGTGGGGTTCTCATAGTTGATGACCGCAATGATCACAGCAGAGCCGCACTGCCGACTCAGATCCGATGGCCGTGTCATTGATGCAGGTTGCACAGCGCAAAAGAGCACGTCTATGTTTCCGGAAAGCTGCTCGGGCAGCGGCCAATAGCTCTGGACCTGACAGCCGATACGCTGAAGTTGTTCGACCAGAACGCCGCCGTCTGCATCGTTCGGGTGCACCACAGCAACGCGCATGCTTCTGAGCTGCTTCAGGAACTCCGGTGTCAGGCGTTTTCCCTTCTTCATGGCGCCACCGGGCCTTCCGCCTTCTCGACCGGGATCAAGATCTTGAGGGCCTTACCCCAATCGTCGAAGGTGTGATGGGTCAGGTAAGGATCGGCATCGACGCCAGAGGGTGATTCGGCCACGATGGCAAATTCACCGTCTGCATCGACGCGACCGATCCTGGGATACAGACGCGTGTGATGCGTCGAGGGATCCACACGTACCCTGCCTTGCGGTGCTTCGAACTCCATCTCACGTACGTGGGGCAACAACAGTGCATGTTCGTCACTGCCCGACATGGCAAATGCCTTGGCGAACAAGTGCACCTGGAAGTAGGCCGCCTCCCACGACATGTTCGGTTCAGTGCGATCTCCAAAGAGCTTCTTGAAGCGTGCGATGCAGGCACGGTTCCGCTCAGACTGAATGGACCCAAAGTAGGGCGCGGCAGTGTAGTGACCTTGGGCCAGCCTGCTGCCCATCTCGGCTACCTCTGGCTCTGAAGTCGACAAGCTCGCAATCGGCATGCTCGCCGGGTCGAGCCCAGCGTCAGCGTAGGCCTGATAGAGCATTCGCGTTGTGCGACCCACCACCGTTGAAAAGACAAAGTCGGGCTGCTTGGCCTTGATGTCGCGAACGATGGCGGCAAAGTCCTTCTCCTGGGCGTCCAGGGGCAGGTACTTCTCTCCCAACTTCTTGCCGCCCTTGGACTGGTGAATGAAATCACTCATCGTCCGGTTGGACTCGTAGGGAAAGATGTAGTCACTGCCGACCATGTAGACGCGCGGACCGAAGTGCTTCGTCATGAAGTTGGCCAGCGGCGCGCTGTTCTGATTGGGCGTACCACCGGTGTAGATCACGTTGGACGAGAACTCAAAGCCTTCATACATGGTTGGGTAGAAGAGCAGCTTGTTCCACCGTTCTACGATCGGGACCACGGCCTTGCGTGTGCTCGACATGTAGCACCCAAAGATCACGTTGACCTTTTCCTCCTGAATCAGCTGTGTCGCGAGCACCGCATAGCGTGCTGGCACGGACTGGGGATCGAAGTGCACTGGAACCAACTCCCGCCCGTCCAGACCGCCCGCGTCGTTGATCTCTTGGATGGCGAAGAGGGTGCCCAGCAGCATCGAGGTCTCGACCCGGGAGGTAGCCCCTTCGCGGGAAAAGAGAACGCCTACTTTGATGGGATCGGAACTGGCCACGGGGGTGTCGAGAGTCATGAGGTTTAGGCTGGACTGCGCGGCGGACGAATAGCAACATTGCCGCCCCGGATTCCGAAGCAAGAGCGGTGCCCGTTCGTTGAGTCGCTGAGACAAATCCATCGTGAAGTGTGAAGGCTTGACTGTGGCCTGAGGCGGCTTCTACACTCGGGCCACTAGCTGCGGCGCCACCATTGTCGACGCAGCAACAGGCAAAAGGGCCTGCGCGGATCTCGATCCGCGCAGGCCCTTTCTTTTTGGATTTCAGAGTGGTGCGAACGAGGACGGCCCTGATGAATCTTTCGGACATGTTGAACATTGGCCTCATGCAGGGTTTCGCCGGCCTCAGCCTGTTTGCGGTGCTGTTGCTGATGGGCCTCGGGCTGGCGATCATCTTCGGCCAAATGGGTGTCATCAACATGGCGCACGGCGAGTTCATGACCATTGGCGCCTACACCATCTACATGGCCGCGCAGCTGACGGAGCGTTTTGCACCGTCACTGATGCCCTACTACTTTCTTATCGCGATTGGCTTGGCTTTTCTTTCCGCCTTTGTGGTGGGTTGGTTGGTGGAGTGGGCGTTGATCCGGCATCTCTACAAGCGGCCTCTGGACACACTTCTCGCGACCTTCGGTGTCAGCTTAGGTCTGCAGCAGGCCTTCCGAACCTTCATTGGGCCCAAGGAAGTCAGCCCAACCCTTCCCGAATGGCTGATGGGTTCGTGGGCCCCCGCGCAGGGCCTGGATATCCCAATCAACGGCCTGTTCGTTCTGGCGCTCACCACCTTCACCACGATCGGCGTGCTGCTCGCACTTCACAGGAGCCGGTGGGGTCTGCGTGTGCGAGCCACGGTTGCGAACCGCGTCATGGCCAACGCGATCGGCATCGATACCAAAAGAACAGATCGGCTCACTTTTGCGATCGGCTGCGGTATTGCGGGAATGGCAGGAGCGGCTTTTACGACTATCGGGTCGACCGGACCGACATCGGGGTCCCTGTACATCGTCGACGCGTTTCTCGTGGTGACTTTCGGCGGCGCGGCCAGCCTGTTAGGCACGGTGGTGTCCGCCTTTGGCATCGCTCAAACGCAATCCATCGCGGAGTTCTTCCTCACGGGATCCATGGCCAAGGTGCTGACGCTGTCGATGATTGTTGTCATCTTGATGCTGCGCCCGCAGGGCTTGTTCGCTTCCAAGATTCGCCGTTAAGCGCGCGTTCAGAGCCCCTATGAATACTCTCAAGACTTGGATTCAACGCTATCAGATCGGCAGCTTGCTGCTGCTGACCTTGCTGTTGATGGTGGTGCTGCCGCTCACGCTGGACATCTTTCGCCTGAACTTGGTGGGCAAGTACCTGACCTACGCCTTCGTGGCGGTCGGGCTCGTGATGGTGTGGGGGTACGGCGGCGTGCTCAGCCTGGGCCAAGGCGTCTTCTTTGGCCTTGGTGGCTACGCGATGGCAATGTTTCTCAAGCTCGAAGCGTCCGACCCGATCACCACCAGGATCCAAACGACACCTGGCATTCCCGACTTCATGGACTGGAACCAGATCACGGAGCTGCCCTGGATGTGGTTGCCGTTCAAGAGTCTCACGTTGACCTTGATGCTGATAGTCGCTGTGCCAACGCTTCTGGCGTGGATCGTCAGCTACGCAATGTTCAAGCGGCGGGTGGGCGGGGTGTACTTCGCGATCATCACGCAGGCAGTGGCGCTCATCCTTACCGTGCTCATCATCGGCCAGCAGGGCTACACCGGCGGTGTGAACGGCATGACCGACCTGAGGACGCTGCTCGGCTGGGACACGCGCACCGACAGCGCAAAGTACGTCCTGTACTACGTCTGCGTCGCGCTGCTGATCGTCAGCATCTTGCTGTGCCGCTGGATCCAGACCAGCAAGCTTGGCACGCTGCTTCTGGCCATGCGCGACAAGGAAGACCGCGTGCGATTTTCCGGCTACGACGTGTCGAACTTCAAGGTGTTCACGTTCTGCCTGGCGGCGGCGCTCTCGGGCATCGGCGGCGCGATGTTTTCGCTGCAGGTTGGCTTTATGTCGCCGAGCTTTGTCGGCATCGTGCCGTCGATTGAGATGGTGATCTTTGCGGCGGTGGGGGGGCGAATGAGCCTGGTCGGCGCGGTCTACGGCACGCTGCTGGTGAACGCTGGCAAGACGCTGTTCTCCGAGAGCTTTCCGGATCTCTGGCTCTTCCTGATGGCGGCGCTGTTCATCGGCGTCACGATGGCCTTTCCGATGGGGCTGGCTGGCGTGTGGGAAGCGCACGTCCGTCCGCGCCTGCAGCGGCGCGAGCTGCTACCGCCTGGCGGCGTGGGCCCCAAGCGCTCCTGACCGTCCTCATCACTGAAAGCCTGCACGTGAGCGTTCCCGCATGAGCAACACTGACTTCGCCCTCGCAGTGGAAGACCTGACCGTGTCGTTCGACGGCTTCAAGGCCATCGAGGACCTCACCCTCTATGTCGACAGAAACGAACTGCGAGTGATCATCGGCCCCAATGGCGCTGGCAAGACAACGCTGCTGGACCTGATCTGCGGCAAGACCAAGGCGAGCGCCGGCAGCATCAAGTTCAAGAACATCGAGATCAGTAGGATGGCCGAGCACCAGCGCGTGCGAATCGGCATAGGTCGCAAATTCCAGACACCGTCGATCTACGAGAACCTGAGCGTGTTTCAGAACCTCGAGGTCTCGTATCCAGCGGGCCGCTCGGTGTTTGGTGCGCTGGCCTTCAAGTGCAGCGACGAGGTCAAGGCCAAGATCTCAAGCGTGGCTCGCGAAGTGCGCCTTGCAGACAGGCTTGATACCGATGCCGGGCTGCTGTCGCACGGTCAGAAGCAGTGGCTTGAGATCGGCATGCTGCTGATGCAGGAGCCCGAGCTGCTGATGCTGGACGAACCCATCGCCGGCATGAGTTCGCGTGAGCGGGAACTTACTGCCGATCTGCTCAGGCGCATCTGCGTCAACCGTGCCGTTATCGTGATCGAGCACGACATGGAGTTTGTCAAACGCATCGCGCACAAGGTCACCGTCATGCACCAAGGAAAGGTGCTTGCCGAGGGCCCAATGGATCAAGTGCAGGCTGACGAGCGCGTCATTGACGTCTATCTCGGCCATTGACGGGAGCGACAACGATGGACAACACCATACTTGAAGTCAGCGACCTGCATACCTCCTACGGGCAGAGCGAGGCTCTGCACGGCATCTCGTTCGACGCGCGAAAGAACGAGACCGTTGCCATCATGGGCCGCAATGGCATGGGCAAGACCACGCTGTTCAAGAGCCTGATGGGCGTGCTCCCGATCAAGAGCGGAAGCATCAAGGTCGAGGGCAGAGATGTATCGCGAGACGAAAGCTATGTTCGTGTTGCCAAGGGCATTGGATACGTGCCTCAAGGCCGGCTGATCTTCCCGACACTGACGGTCGAAGAGAACATTGAGACGGGCCTTGAAAACTCGAAGACGCGCCGTGTTCCCGATGAGGTCTACGCGTTGTTTCCAGTCCTTTGGGATATGCGGCGGCGCAAGGGCGGAAACCTCTCAGGCGGCCAGCAGCAGCAACTGGCAATCGCACGGGCATTGGTGACTGATCCCAAGGTTCTGCTTCTCGATGAACCCACCGAAGGCATTCAGCCGTCAATCATCAAGGACATCGCCAAGGCCCTTAACGAGATCCGGAAGATGCGTGAGATCACGATCATTGTTTCGGAGCAGGTGTTGAGCTTCGCGATGGACGTGGCTGACCGGCTGTTCGTGATCGAGGGGGGACGCTTTGTGCACGAGACCGCCCGCGACAGAACCGATGTGAACCACATCAAGGCCTATCTGTCGGTGTGACCGTCGGCCCCCATCTTTAGGTCCAACATGCAAGACCCCTCCTTCAACTGGTACGCGTTGTGCGCGGCCACTGTGTTGCTGGGCCTCAAACATGGCTTCGATGCGGATCATCTCGCTGCCATCGACGCCCTGACCCGCCTCAACCTGACGCAGCGTGCGCGCTTGTCGCGCTACTGCGGAGCTTTGTTTTCGTTGGGTCATGGCACCGTCGTTGTTGCCATTGCCGTCGCCGCCAGTCTGGCCGGTAACCACTGGCAGCCGCCGCTGTGGCTAGACCCGGTGGGTGGATGGATCTCGGTTGGCCTGCTCACGATCTTGGGGCTTCTAAACCTGCAGGCCGTTGCGTCGTCCGGAAGTGGCGACATGGTTAGGTTGGTTGGCCTGAAAGCAGCTCTCTTCAGTAGGGCCCTGAGGGCGCAAACCCCGGCAGGCGTAGCCATGGTGGGGATGCTCTTCGCGGTGTCGTTCGACACCTTGACGCAGGCCCTGCTGTTCTCGTCTTCGGCGATGCGGTCGGGAGGCATCGGCGAGGCCATCTTGCTGGGGCTGCTCTTCACCACGGGCATGCTGATCACGGATGGGTTGAATGGCCTTTGGGTCGCACGACTGCTGGCTCGGGCTGATCGCACCGCGGCCCGGGTCTCGCGCCTGATGGGCTTGGCGGTGGGGGGCATCACATTGAGCATCGCCGCTTTCAGTGCCCTGGAGCTATCGTCGCAGCGCGTCTCGGCCTGGACGGACGCGACCGGCATGGCGCTGGGCGTTACGGTTCTGGTTGCCATGTCGGCGAGCTACCTCATCACCCGACACGTCGGCCGGCGCAGTTGTGTTGAGTCCGGGTACCCTGGACAGGCGAACGAAGGCTCCCATTGATCTGCAGCGGATCGGGCGGTAGCCAGTTGCGCTCGCGACGGAGCCTTGCTTTCGCGCCATTCACTCGCCACCAGCAGGCTGCTGAAATACCCACCGTCCGCGATGCTCGATCAAGCTGCGGCTGGGACAATGTGACGACCTGATTTGACTGAGACACATGCGCGGCGCTGACACCTTCACCGAGAGCTTGTTCACGATGCGCACGCTGGAGGACTTTGTTCCTGCCGAGCATCCTTTGCGCGCGATCCGCATGATGGCCAATGCGGCGCTGGCGAAGCTGGGCCCGCTGCTCACCGGGATGTACGAAGCCGAGGCCAAGGGTGGTCGGCCCAGCATTGCCCCTGAGAAGTTGCTGCGCGCCATGCTGCTGTAAGTGCTGTACAGCGTGCGCTCGGAGTGCCAGTTGATGGAGCGGGTGCAGTACAACTTGCTGTTCCGTTGGTTCATCGGCCTGTCCATGGACGATGCCGTTTGGGTGCCGACCGTGTTCACCAAGAATCGCGAGCGCCTCATCAAACACGATGCGGTTATCAGGTTCTTCAACGAAGTGGTGGTGCTCGTCCAAGAGCGGGACTGGCTGTCGGGCGAGCACTTCAGCGTTGACGGCACGCCGATCCAAGCCTGGGCGTGAAGCGACCAAGGTCATGATCAGTGATGCACGGCAAGCCTTGGGTGCGCCTGAGCGGCGACGTCACGCTCGGTGCCGACAAGGGCTACGACGCGCAGGAGTTCATTGATGCCTGCATGGACATGAGAGTTACGCCGCATGTGGCGCAGAACAAATCAGGCCGCAAGTCTGCGGTGCCCGACGACATTGCTCAGCGCGAGGGCTATGCGATCTCGCAGCGCAAACGCAAGCTGATCGAACAAGGGTTCGGCTGGGCCAAGACCGTGGGCGGCATTCGCCAGGTGATGGTGCGCGGGATCAAGCGCGTGGACCAGATGTTCGTGCTGACCATGGCGGCCTACAACTTGGTGAGCCTGCCCACCCTGGGACAGATCCGCCTGCAAGGCGCGCGGTGAGGGAAATCGATGGGAAAACGGCCCTGAATTGACTGAAAACCGATGAAATTCAGAACCAACATCCCACATTGCAACAAACACCTTCCAGACGCTGCGTTTGCAATGAGCAGGGCTGCGAATCAGAACGGTATTTCAGCAGCCTGTTAGGGCAACCGAAGGTTTGGCCGGCGCCCGCGTGACCAGGCACAAAGCTGAAGCGAATGTGAACCCCAAGCGCCGGAGCCGCTGCTAATCTCGTTGAGATGCGGAGCCAACCGGGATGAGACTGCTGTTGCTTGAAGACGATGCCATCCTCGGCGGGGGGCTGCGCGACTACCTGCAGTCTGAGGGGCATGTCGTGAGCTGGTTCCAGCGCCTGGCCGAGGTGACCACGCTGTCCGCAGGCCCCTTTGATGCCTTGCTGGTGGATTGGCAGCTGCCGGATGGCTCGGGCCTGGACTGGGTGCGCAGCCTGCGACGCCAGGGCAACGCCACGCCGGTGCTTCTGCTCACCGCCCGCGATCTGCTCAGCGACCGCATCCGCGGGCTCGACTCCGGGGCGGACGACTACCTGGTCAAGCCGTTCGATCCTGAGGAGCTGGTGGCACGTCTGCGCGCGGTGGCACGCCGGGCCGCCGGTTCTGCCCGGCCACGCCTGGTGTTCGGTGACGTCGAACTGGACCTGACCGGGCACATTGCGTTGTGCAGCGGCGTGCGGGCAGACCTGACCGCCCGCGAATGGGCGGTGCTGGAAGCACTGGCACTGCGCGCCGGCCGGCTGGTATCAAAAACCGACCTCGAAGCCCTGGTCCTGGGCATGCAGGGCGAGGTGGCCAGCAATGCGCTGGAGGTGCACATCTCGAACATTCGCCGCAAGCTGGGACGCGGCCTGATCGACACCGTGCGCGGGCTCGGCTACCGCATCGCCGTGTAAGGCCGTCCCGGCAGCGGCAGCGCTGCAGCGGCCTGCTTGACGAGCGGCGGCTCACGCCGTGGAATGCCCGGATGAACTCGCTACCTTCGATACGCAAGCGTCTGTCGACCGCACTGATCGGCATCTCAGCGGCCTGGGGTCTGACGGTGTCGGCCGTGGTCTGGCTGACCGTGCACCATGAAGTCGACGAACTGTTGGATCACACCCTGCAGGAATCGGCCGAGATCCTCTTCGGGCTGCTGTCCTTCAATGCCGATCAGCTGCCGATGCGCCGTGGCGACATGTTGCCCGCGCCGGTGCACCACGAGGACCTCGTCTGGCAGGTGGTGAGCGCGCAACACGAGCTGCTGCTGCGTTCTCACCGTGCGCCTGATCAACCTTTGCAGCACCGGCGCACGGTAGGCCTGTCGAGCGTCGGCGACGATTGGCGGGTCTATGGCATGCCCTTCGATGCCACCGGGCGCATCCTCTATGTGGCCCAGCGCGGCCAGGAACGGGCCTCAGCGCGCGCCGAGGCGGCCTCCATCAGCGCCGGTGCCGCACTGTTCGTGGGCCTGCTGTGCGCGGGCTGGTTGCGTGTGAAGGTACGCCAGGAACTGGAGTCGATCACCGAGATGTCCTCCGCGGTGGCGCACTTCGACCCCTTGCGCGCCGACGCGCAACTGCTCAAGCCCACCCGCCACGAACTGATGGTGATGCATGACGCGGTGGTCGGCCTGGGTCAGCGCCTGGCCAAGCATGTGGCCAATGAACGCGCCTTCTCAGCCCACGCTGCACACGCGCTGCGCACCCCGCTGGCTGGCTTGGTGGCGCAGCTGGCCGTTGCACAACGTCGATCACCACCCGAGGCGCAACCGCAGCTTCAACGCGCGCGAGAGGCCGCAGACCGCCTTCGACGTGTCGTCACCGCACTGCTGACGTTGTTCAGGTCGGGTGGCGAAGTGCATTGGCAAACCATTGACCTGGCCAAGCTGGTTTCGCACCTGGGCTTTGATGCGCTGCTGATCCGGGCTGAAGGTGAGGCATCGCTGTGGGCCGACCCCGATCTCGTGAGCGCGGCCTTGATGAACCTGTTCGACAACTCGCTGCGCCACGGCGCGACGGAGGTCGAACTGCGTGCACAACACAGGGCCGACGGGGTTCACTTGTTGGTGAGCGACAACGGCAGTGGCATCCCGCCTGACGAACGTGAATGCCTGCAAGCCGCGTTGGACGATCAGGACTATGACGCGCGCATGGGGCTGGGGCTGATGCTGGCCGATCTGGTGGCGCGTGCCCATGGCGGTCGGCTGCAACTGCCTGCGGCTGGGGCGGGCGGCCTCATCGACCTGGGGCTCGGTGATGTGCCACAGAACGTGACGCATCACACGGTTGGCGCGCACGAGCCTGACGGGCCGCGCTGAGTTCACTTCAACGATTGGCTACATACCTGAAGGCAGGGCCCATGCGCTGAAGGCATGGCTATTCCTATGATTTGTGCATGGACATCATCGACTTCGTGATCCCCCGTGCCGAGCGCTGACAGCACGATCGCCGCGCTGCCTGCCCAGCCGCGCAAGCGCATGGCCACCTCACGCTCCGGTGCGGGCGCTGACCTGCTGCTCTATGCATTGATCGCAGGCCTGGTCGCGGGCGCTTGGGCGTTCAGTCGGCGCGGCTACTTCGCAGCGGGCGACGACATCGGTTACTGGCTGGGCGTGGCCGGCGGCGTGATGATGTTGTTGCTCTTCAGCTATCCGCTGCGCAAGCACTTCAAGTCGTTTCACCGTTGGGGCAAGGTCAAGTGGTGGCTGCTGGTGCACATGGTCCTGGGCATCGGTGGTCCGCTGTTGATCCTGGTCCATTCCACCTTTCGTGTCGGCTCGGTCAACGCCGCTGTGGCGCTGTACAGCATGCTGATCGTGGCCGGCAGCGGCGTGATCGGGCGCTTCCTCTATGTACGCGTCAACGGCGGCTTGCACGGGCAGGCCCAATCCCTGCGGCAGCTCCAGGCACGGCTGGGGTTGAACCAGGCCGCCAGCCATTCGAAGCTGGCCTTTGCACCTGAGGTTGAGGCGCGTCTGCAGGCCTTCGAAGCGCGCGAACTCGGGCCCGATCAAAGCCTGCTCACTGCCACCCGCCAGTTGTTGCTGCCGCTGCAGGCTTGGTGGACCTACCGCGAATGCAAGGCGTTGCTCAAGGCGCCGTTGGCCGCCTTGGGTGAACAGCTGGGATGGCGTCCAAGCGACCTGGCGAAACAGCAACGGCTGGCCCGCGGCTTGATCCTGCAGTACCTGCGCGGCGTCGTCGGTGTGGCGCAGTTCAGCGTCTATGCGCGGCTGTTTGCACTGTGGCATGTGGCCCATGTGCCCTTCGTGTATCTGCTGATCATCAGTGCGATCGCGCACGTGATCGCTGTGCACGCGTACTGATCGCCGCGGAGCCGATGCGTGTCCGGAGGAAGCCGGCCCTGGGGCTCGCTGCTGCGCCGCTGGCTGGCGTGGCTGTCAGCGTTGTTGCTGATCGCAACGGTGGTGCAGGCGCAGGGCATCGAGTCGGTGCTTGCACCCGGCAAGGTCATCCAGGGGCATGCCAAGTGGGAAGACGACTGCAAGAGCTGCCACGTGCGCTTCGATCGCAAGGCCCAGGACGGGTTGTGCATGGACTGCCATAAGGAAGTGGGCCAGGACGTGCGCGCCAAGCTGGGCTACCACGGCCGCATCAAGCCCCAGGCCTGCCGCAGCTGCCACACCGACCACAAGGGGCGCAACACGCGCATCGTCGAGCTCGACACCCGCCAGTTCGACCATGCCTTGAGCGACTACGCCTTGCGCGGCAAACACGCCACCACCGAGTGCGCCAAGTGCCACGTGGCCGGCAAGAAGTACCGCCAGGCGCCGTCGGACTGCCAGGCCTGCCACCGCACGGACGATGTGCACAAAGGTTCGCTGGGCGCCAAGTGTGCCGACTGCCACACCGAGAACAACTGGAAGGAAGCCCGCTTCGACCACGACCAGACCCGCTTTGCCTTGACCGGCAAGCACCAGGATGCCGGCTGCGCCGACTGCCACAAGAACAAGGCCAACTACAAGGACAGCCCGCGCAACTGCCTGGGCTGCCACAAGAAGCAGGACGACAGCGCCAAGGGCCACAAGGGCCAGTACGGCGAGCGCTGCGAAAGCTGCCATGGCACCAAGGCGTGGAAGCCCTCCACCTTCAACCACGACGCCGACACCAAGTACGCCTTGCGCGGCCAGCACCGCACGGCGGCCTGCGCTGACTGTCACACCGGCCCGCTCTACAAGCTCAAGCTGAGCAGCGATTGCTACAGCTGCCACAAGCAGGACGACAAACACAAGGGCACGCTGGGCAAGGACTGCGCGGCCTGCCACACCGAACGCGACTGGAAGGAGAAGGCCCGCTTCAACCACGACAAGACCGACTTCGCGCTGCTGGGCAAACACGCCGACATCGCCTGCGACGCCTGCCACAAGAGCAAGCTCTACAAGGAAGCGCCCAAGACCTGCATCGGCTGCCACAAGGCCGACGACAAGCACCAGGGCACGCTGGGCGAGCGCTGCGAAAGCTGCCACCAGGAACGCGACTGGAAGAGCACCCGCGGCCGCTTCGACCATGACCAGACGCGCTTCAAGCTGCGCAACGCGCATGCGGGCCCGAAGGTCGAGTGCAAGTCCTGCCACCAGGATTTGCGCAGCCTGCGCAAGACCCCGTTCACCTGCGACGGCTGCCACCGCAAGGATGACAAGCACGAAGGTCAGTTGGGCCGCGAGTGCGGGCAGTGCCATGACGACAAGTCCTGGAAGGTGCCGGCCTTCAACCATGCCCACACCCGCTTCGCCCTGGTGGGCCGCCATCTCACCACCGCCTGCAACGGCTGCCACACCACGCCGCGCTACAAGGACGCACCGCGCGATTGCTACAGCTGCCACAAGAAGGACGACAAACACAAGCTGGTCTACGGCGTGCGCTGCGACAGCTGCCACAACGCCCGCGCCTGGTCGTTGTGGGATTTCGATCACGACCGGCGCAGCAGCTACCGGCTCGATGGTGCACACCGCAAGCTGGCCTGCGACAGCTGCCACAGCCGCCCGGCGGCGCCCGGCAAGGACATCGCGCCGCTGGGCTCGGCCTGCATCGGCTGCCACCGCAAGGACGACGTGCACGACGGCAGCTTCGGCGCCCGGTGCGAACAGTGCCATGTGAGCGAGCGCTGGAAGCAGGTGAGCAACCGTGGCACCCGTGAACCGTCCAGCAAGCCGCCCGGCACTTTGCCAAGTACACCGCCAAACCCACCGCCAAACACACCGCCTCGCCCGCAGTCCCGTGCGCCGGGCGAAGTGCCCGCCTTGCTGACCGGCCTGCTGGGCCGGGCCAGCCACCTGACGCAAACGTCAACCCCGACCCGACCCGAACCAGGATGGACGCCATGACCAGAAGCCGCCCCGCCTGGACCTTGCTGCTGCGTTGGCTGTGCGCTGCCTGCTGGCTGCTCTTTGCCTGCGTGGCCACGGCGCAGCCCGACACCAGCAAGTTCGACCACGCCAAGACCGGCTATCCGCTGGGCGGCATCCATGCCATCGCACGCTGCGAGTCGTGCCACGTCAACGGCGTCTTCAAGGGCACGCCGCGCGACTGCAGTACCTGCCACGCGGGCAGCTCGATCTGGGCCCGCGCCAATGTGCTCAAGCCGCAGAGCCATCTGCCCACGCAGCAGACCTGCGACACCTGCCACAGCACCCGCACCTTCAACGGCGCGCGCTTCAGCCACACGGGTGTGCAACCCGGCTCGTGCAGCACCTGCCACAACGGGCGGGTCTCCAGCGGCAAACCCGCCAGCCACATCGCCACCACGGCGGCCTGTGACAGTTGCCACCGCAGCACCGGCTGGTTGCCGGCAGCCGGCTTCGACCACAGCGGCGTGACACCGGGCACCTGCGCCACCTGCCACAACGGCTCACGCGCCACCGGCAAGCCGGCCACGCACATGCCCGTGAGCGCGAGCGTGGGCTGCGACAGTTGCCACCGCTCCTTCACGGCCTGGCGCCCCAGCAGCTGGAACCACACCCAGGTGGCCGTGACCAGCCAGTGCGCCACCTGCCACAGCGGGGCCTACCCGCCGGCCGATGCAAAACCGGCCGCACACATTCCGTACCAAGCGCTGGCAGGCGTGGCCATCACCAACTGCGACACCTGCCACAGGAGCGGCTATGCCGCCTGGGCGCCGGCCAAGTTCCACAGTGCCGTGTCGGTGTCGAGCCAATGTGCGACGTGCCACACCGGCAGCTACGCACCGGCCGTGGGCAAGCCCAACACCGCTATCCATGCGGGTGTGACGGTGTGCGAGAGCTGCCACAAGTCCACCGCCAGTTGGGCCTCGGCGCGGGTGGACCACAGCACCTTCACGGCGGCCACCAACTGCGCGAGCTGCCACAACGGCAGCACCGCCACGGGCAAGCCGGCCACGCACATCCCGGTGGGTGCGGCCAGCTGCACCAGTTGCCACACGGTCTCGGCCTGGCGGCCCTCGCGCTGGAACCACACCCAGGTGGTGGTGACCGGCCAATGCTCGACCTGCCACAGCGGCGCCTACCCGCCGGCCGATGCGCGCCCGGCCACACACATCCCGTACCAGACCCTCTCGGGCGTGGCCATCACCAACTGCGACACCTGCCACAAGGGCGGCTACGCGGCCTGGGCGCCGGCCAAGTTCCACAGTGCCGTGTCGGTGTCGAGCCAATGTGCGACGTGCCACACCGGCAGCTACGCGCCGGCCGTGGGCAAGCCCAACACGGCTATCCACGTCGGTGCAACGGTGTGCGAGAGCTGCCACAAATCGACCACGAGCTGGG
>JBDTQF010000095.1:0-14149 GCA_039932275.1 Burkholderiales bacterium | reverse complement strand
CCGATGTCGGCCCGAGCGTCGAGGTAGTCGCCTGGGCTGCGTGCCACCTGGGTGGCCAGCTGGGTGTCGTCTGCCTCGCCCCACACTGGGCGCTGCGGTCCAGGTGCTGATGTTTTCATCGGGGGATCCTTGCCTCGAACCATCCTATCATCGACCTCCGCGCGGGCATGTCGCTCGCCCCTGGACATTGGCTCTCATGGCATCTCCTTCAGACCCGCGGGCCGCATTGCCGGTGGTCATCGTCGGCGCCGGGCTGGCAGGCTTGACGGTGGCCCTGCACCTGGCGACGCAGCGTCGCGTGGTCGTGCTGGCCAAGCGCAATCTCAACGAAGCCGCCACCGCCTGGGCGCAGGGCGGCATCGTCGGCGTGCTGGGCAGCGACGACAGCATCGACAGCCATGTGCGCGACACGCAGATCGCGGGCGGCGGCTTGGTGGACGAGCAGACCGCGCGCTTCATCGCCGAGAACAGCGCCGCGGCGATCGAATGGCTGCTGGCGCAGGGCGTGTCGTTCTCGCACGACCCCGAGGGACCGATGGGGCTGCACCTGACACGCGAGGGCGGCCACGCGGTGCGGCGCATCGCCCATGCGGCCGATGCCACCGGCAAGGCCATCCACGAGGCGCTGCTGGCGCAGGTGGCGCGCCATCCGAATATTGAACTGCGCGTGCCGTGGATGGCGGTGGACGTCATCACCTCGCGCCACCTCAAGCGCGAGGAGTCGCCCCGTGCGTATGGCGTCTATGCGCTCGACATCGCCTCAGGCCGGGTCGAGACCCTGGCCGCCAGCGCCGTGGTGCTGGCCACCGGCGGCGCCGGCAAGGTGTACCGCTACACCACCAACCCGGAAACCTCCACCGGCGACGGCATCGCGATGGCCTGGCGGGCCGGCTGCCGCGTCGGCAACATGGAGTTCATCCAGTTCCACCCGACCTGCCTGTACCACCCGCAGGACCGCTCCTTCCTCATCACCGAAGCGCTGCGCGGCGAAGGCGGGCTGCTGAAGCTGCCCGGCCCCAATGGGGCTGCCTCCGGCATCCGCTTCATGCCGGCGCATGACGAACGTGGCGAGCTGGCACCACGCGACGTGGTGGCGCGCGCCATCGACTTCGAGATGAAGCGCCATGGCCTCGACTATGTGTGGCTGGATGCCACGCACCTGGGCGAGGCCTTCCTGAAAGAGCACTTCCCCACCATCCATGCGCGCTGCCTGGCCCTGGGCATCGACATCGCGCGCGAGCCGATTCCGGTGGTGCCGGCGGCCCACTACACCTGCGGCGGCGTGGTCACCGACCTGGCCGGGCGCACCGATCTGCCCGGCTTGTTTGCCGTGGGCGAAACAACGTATACCGGCCTGCACGGCGCCAACCGGCTGGCCAGCAACTCGCTGCTCGAATGCGTGGTGGTGGGCCGCACCTGCGCCGAACAGGTGCTGGCGCTGCCCGCGCCGGCTGACGCACTGCCGCCGCCTTGGGACGAAAGCAAGGTCGAGGATGCCGACGAGCAGGTGGTGATCGCCCACAACTGGGACGAGCTGCGACTGCTGATGTGGAACTACGTCGGCATCGTGCGCACGACGCGACGGCTGGAACGGGCGCTGCACCGCATCGATCTGCTGCGCGGCGAGATCGACGACTACTACGCCAACTTCCGCGTCAACCGCGACCTGCTGGAGCTGCGCAACCTGGTCGATTGCGCCGAGCTGATCGTGCGCTCGGCGCTGATGCGGCGCGAAAGCCGCGGCCTGCACTACAGCCGCGATTTCCCCGACGAGCTGCCGGTGAGTTTCCCGACGGTGCTGGTGCGCCCGGCACGCAGCCGCAACAAGCGGCAGGCTGGCCAGCCCAGCGCGGCTGCACCGCCGCCAACGGGACTCTGCGGGTAGCCACTGGATCGTGGCGATGGTGGCGCGAGTCACCTCGCGCGGAGACCAGTGCGTCAGCGACGCGCGCGCATGGCAATGCGGGCCTGCACGAATTCAAACGCAAACGCCACCGCGTCGCTGACCGACTGGTCGATGCCCAGCCGCTCTTTTTCGGTGAGGTAGAACGCCAGGTCGACCGAGTGGCGGATGTAGCGCGCGCCGAGCCGGTTCAGCGCCACGCAGGCCACGTCGGGCAGCGACTCTTCCTCGAGGTACGGGTAATTGGCCGCCAGGCGCGACACCGCATCAAACACGGGCCGTTCGTAGTGGTTGTGCACGGAGCTGAAGTCGGCGTTCATGGCGTGCTCGAGCCCGGCAAGGGCTTTTTGATGTGGTCAGTGCGAGCCATATCGGCAGGCCTGCAGGTGACTTGACGGGCGAGGGCTCAGGCCGCGCCGATGCTGGGTACGAAGCCACGCTGCGGCGTGGCCAAAGCCTCCGGATGGGCGGCCACGAAGGCCAGCATGCGCTCGATGCAGCCCGCCGCCTGAGCGCGAATGGGCTCGGGCACGGTGATCTCGCCAACGCCATGCTGCAGGCAATCGATCACGCCCTGCAACGCGTTCATCGCCATCCACGGGCAGTGCGCGCAGCTCTTGCAGGTGGCGCTGCTGCCGGCGGTGGGCGCCTCGATCAGGCGCTTGCCCGGCGCGGCCTGGTGCATGCGGTGGAACAGCGCGTTGTCTGTCGCGACGATGAACTCGGGCGCGTCGAGTTCGACCACCGCCTTGAGCAGCTGGGTGGTGGAGCCCACCACGTCGGCCTGTTCGACCACGCTGCGCGGCGATTCCGGATGCACCAGCACCTTGGCGCGCGGATGCTCCTTGCGTAGCAGCTCCAGCTCGACGCCCTTGAACTCGTCGTGCACGATGCAGGCGCCGTTCCACATCAGCATGTCGGCACCGGTCTGGCTCTGGATGTAGCCGCCGAGGTGCTTGTCCGGTGCCCAGAGGACTTTCTCGCCCTGGGCATGCAGATGGTTCACGATGGCCAGTGCGCAGGAGCTGGTGACCATCCAGTCGGCGCGGGCCTTCACCGCGGCGCTGGTGTTGGCATAGACCACCACCTTGCGGTCAGGGTGGGCGTCGCAGAAGGCATTGAACTGGTCGGCTGGGCAGCCCAGGTCGAGCGAACAGGTGGCATCCAGGTCGGGCATCAGCACCCGCTTGCCGGGCGAGAGGATCTTCGAGCTCTCGCCCATGAAGCGCACCCCGGCCACCACCAGCGTCGAAGCCGGATGGTCGCGGCCAAAGCGGGCCATCTCCAGCGAATCGGCCACGCAACCGCCGGTTTCCATGGCCAGGTCCTGCAGGTCGCCGTCGACGTAGTAGTGGGCCACCAGCACCGCCTGATGCTGGGCCAGCAAGGCCTTGGCCTGGGCCTTGCGCTGGGCCCGTTGATCGACGCTCAGCACCTCGGGCACCTTGGCCCAGGCGTGGGCGACGCAGCTGGTGCCGGCGGCATCCTGGCGCAGGTAGTCGTACTGCTGTTCGGTCATGGTGGGTGCTAAAGCGAAAGGACAGCTCGCATCGTACAAGAGCTGCACCGCCACGGTGCCCAGGTGGTTGCCGGCGAGCCTCGTTCGAGGCCTGGACCTTGATCGTCAGGCCAGCGCGTTGCGGGCGACGTCGAGCTGCCAGCGCGCCCGGGCCAGATCGCCGAACTCGCGGTCGACCATGCTCAGCAACAGCAGGCCCGGATGCTGCGGCACGGGCAGCACCACGTGGTGGATCGGGCCGATGGTCCACACCAGCTCGCTGAGCACACGTTGCTCGCCGTCGTTGGCGTAGCCGTTCCACATCTGCAATGCGTTGTGCACGCCGGCCTCGGTGCGCTGCAGATCGCCCTGGTGCGCGACAACGATCTGGGTGTAGGCATCGATCACCGCTGCACCGGCCAAGCCCGGCGTCAGCGCCGCCACGTCGAGCGCTTGAGTGCAGGCCTGCGAACCGGGCCGGGGCGGCGACTCGGGTGCCGCCAGCGTGGCAAGCGGTTCGTCGGTGTAGGTGGCAATGGCCTTGTCGAGCGTCACCGCGGTGGGTTCGGCCGCATCGCCCGCCGGCATGGCCCGGCTGGGCAGCGCGAGTGCACCGTCGGCGACGCGGGCAAGTACCTCGGTCAGCCAGCCGGTCGAGAACTCGGTGGGCATCTCGTGCACCAGCACCCGCAGACTGCGGGGCCAGCTGATCTTGCGCAGCCGATCAGCCCGGCTGGGCTTGTCCTGCGGCGCGATGAACTGCAAGGTCGAGCCACGCCAGGCCGCCTGGCGACAAAAGTCCTGCAGGCGCTTGGGCAGGTCGCGGTGCTCTGCGGCGCCACCGGTGAGTACCACCGCATGGTCGCTGCGCTCCAGCAACATCAACGCCACGTCGGCGCTGGCCGATTCGGCTGCACTGGCCTCGACATGCAGCACAGCATACAACTGGCCGCTCGCCGAAGGCACGGTGGTGTGGTGGATCAGCGCGAAGGTCTTCTGTGTCTCGGCATTGGCCAGGCGCGTGGAGCCGTGTTCAGTGACGCCCGCCGTGCCGCTGGCGAGCAGATCGCCGAGGGCGCCCACGGGCCAGGTGTTGCCCGGATCCCAGAAGGTGATGACGCCATCGATTGAACGCGTTTCGCGCGGAAACAAGTCCAGCAGTTTAGGCGCGGTGGGCTTGTCGTCGGCCGTTCGCAGCAGGCGGGTGCGCGGGTTCTCGTGCGCGGCCTCGACCAGATCGAGGGCGGGAGCCGGCAGCGCGGCGTGGCTGGACCAGGTGCTTTCTTCGCGCTCCTGCGCGTCCGCAGCGAAACGAGACGGACGCCCGAACTGGCTGCGCTTGGGTTTCGTATTCAGGAGGGACATGTCGATGGGTCAGCTGAGCAACAGAAAGAACGAGGTGAGCGTCGGGCGGGATGCCGGACCAAAACCAGCCCACGATGGTGCCACGTTTGCGTACGCAGGCAGCCGGGCAACGCCGGTCAAATGAGCACCTGTTGGGCTTCCATGATGCGAAAGCGTGTGATCGCCAGGTTGCTGCGCAGCTTGTCGAGCACCGCCAGGATGAAGTGATCCGGATGCGCCTGGAGGGTGCGCAGGATGTGATAGCGGCTGCCCGCAGTGACGAGCACTTCGTCCACCGGGTCATTCGGCCGCCAGTGCCCCATCTGCCGCAGGGTGCGCCGGTGCGTGCGCAGGATCTCGGCCGCGGCAACAGCCGCGCGGTCGATATCGGGGCCGCGCCCCTCGCTGGCCACCACCTGGCCATCGGAGGCATCGACCAGGGCCGCGAAGATCAGCCCGTCCAGCAGCATCAATTCCTGCAGCACCGCAGCGGCTCGCACCGCGTTGGGCGCTGCCGCCGCCGGGCCATCGGCCAGCGTGTCGATGTCGCGTCCTGCCGTTGCGATGCCTGCGGCGTCAGTCGGCGCAGCCATCGAACCGAACCCACGGGTGCTGTCCAGGCCAGGCCGTGCAGCGGCCAACGGCACCGCAGGCGCGTGGCCCGTGGCGGCCGGCGTCGAAACGACGGGACCTTCGCCGGGGGCACCGGCCGGGTACAGCGGCTTGATGCGGTTCCAGTGTGCGAGCAGGATGTTCCAGACGATGCTGGCGCTGGTCAGCGGCTCGGTCAGCGCCTGCACATGCACGCCGGCAGGCCATTCGGCCAGCGAGATGCTGTCGGCCGTCCAGGTCGCCCCGACGGGCAGCAGGAACAGCAGCTGTGGACAGCGCCAGGCCGGCCCGGCACAGGCGCTGCGCAGTTTCTTGATCATGTCCTGCACCGCGGAGGGGTGCATCGGCCCGACGATCACCACCGTCATGTCGGAGCGTTCCATCAACGCATACGGCACGTCGCCGGCCTCGTCGCCATCGGTACGCACATCGGCGTTGTAGACCTTCAGGGTGTCGTCGAGCCGGCGCGGCAGGGTGGTGCGTTCGATCATCGCCAGCGTGCCCAGCGTGGCCTGGTCGCGCAAGTGCAGCCGCTCGATGGGCAGCCCGCTGGCGTCGGCCAGCGCCTTGACGACGCCGCTGGCCCACATCTGCGCCGGGTCGAACAACGTGATGAAGCGCTGGCCGGCCGGCTGGTCGTCGCGCTGATGCGCGAACTGGGCGCGCATCGCCTGAGCGGGTGAACCGGTGACGAAGAGATCGCGCAGGTGACGATCAACCAGCTGACCACCGTCGTTGACTTCGCCGCTTACCGTTTCGAGTATGGTGGTGGCAGCAAAATCGCTGTGGTCGTCGACGCGTGGGTTCACCCCTTCTCGCGAGGGGGACAGATCACCGAAGAGACTCCTGAGCATCATCGTTGTGCCGATTGACCGAATGTTTGTTTGTTATCAGTTGCAGAGTATTGCTGGATTTGCTGTTTCCGTAAATGCGCAAATCACCCCGCCCATAGGGGGAGGCACGGTATTGCGTGCCACCGGTAACGACCGACCCGGCGTGTTTTCTTTGCACGTTTTCAGGGGCGGGCTGGCGACGCGGAATGCGGGCTCGCCTGCGCTGAGCCGCAGGGGCGGAAAACTCACCGCCAAATACCGCCCACATATTCAAAAAGGCCGGCATCGGCGCGGTGGCGCGCGGCACAGCAGACAATCCAGGCATGAATGAGTTCAAGGCAGTGGACCGGCGCACCGGGCTGGGTCGGTTCGTGAAGGTGATGGCAGCGTGGTCGGTATTGCCGCTGGCTTTGGGCTTGGGCCTGTGCGCCACTGTGCGAGCTGAAGACAACTTCCTGCCTCCCGAAGCGGCATTCAAATTGACCGCGCGAGCGGCCGATGCAGGCACGGTGGAATTGCGTTACGAGATTGCCCCTGGCTACTACCTTTACCGCGAGCGTTTCGCCTTTTCCGCGCAGCCCGGTACCGTGGCGCTGCAGGCGCCGGCCTACCCGAAGGGCAAGGTCAAGTACGACGAGACCTTTCAAAAGGATGTCGAGACTTACCGCGACGTGCTGGTGTTGCGGCTGCCCGTAACCGCTGCGCCGGCCGAGTTCAAGCTGCTGGCCACCAACCAGGGATGCGCGGACCAGGGGCTGTGTTACCCGCCGCAGCAGCGCGCCCTGAAAGTGACCGTCGAGGATGGCGCGTTGCGCCAGATCGTGTTGCTGGGCGAAGAAGCTGCCAATTGGAGCCCGCCTGAAAAACCGGCCAGTCCGATGCGCTTGTCGGATGACGCCAGCACGGTGACGGCCCCAGCGGGCGCACTCGCCACCCGTGACGACGCCGCGGCAGCCGACCCGTCGGCCGTGTTGCAGGCCGGGGGGTGGTGGGCCACTGTGGCGGCCTTTTTGCTGGCTGGGCTGTTGCTGTCGTTCACGCCCTGCGTGCTGCCGATGGTGCCCATCCTGTCGTCGGTTGTGGTCGGGCAGGGCGGTGGCTCGCGCTGGCGAGCGCTGTCGCTTTCGCTGGCCTACGTGCTCGGCATGGCCGTGGTGTACACGGCCCTGGGCATTGCCGCGGGGCTGGCGGGCGAGGGCCTGGCCGCAGCGTTGCAGAACGCCTGGGTGCTGGGGGCCTTTGCCGCCGTGCTGGTGGGGCTGGCGCTGTCGATGTTCGGCCTGTACGAGATTCAGGCCCCGGCGCGGTGGCGCGACTGGTCGGTCGGCGTGTCGTCGCGGTTGCCCGGCGGCCGCCACGGTGGCGTGTTCCTGCTCGGCGGCGTATCAGCGGTGATTGCCAGCCCCTGTGTGGCCGCGCCGCTGGCGGCTTCGCTGGTCTACATCAGCCAGACCCGCGACGTGTGGCTGGGCGGCACCGCGCTGTTTGCGCTGTCGCTGGGCATGGGCCTGCCGCTGCTGCTGCTGGGGTTGTCCGCCGGCACCTTGCTGCCGCGCGTGGGGCCGTGGATGGAATCGATCAAGCACTTCTTCGGTACCTTGCTACTGGCGCTGGCGTTGTGGATGGTGACGCCGCTGCTGCCCACTGGGTTGGCGATGCTGTGCTGGGGCGGCTACGCCATGTTCGCCGCGGTGCTGCTGGGCCTGTTTGAGCCCACGCCGGCGCGGCGCAGCCTGCCGGCCCGGCTCGGCAAGGGCCTCGGTGTGCTGCTGGCATTGGTGGGCGCAGCGCAGTGGGTGGGCGCGCTGTCGGGTGGGCGCGACCTGTGGCAGCCGCTGGCCCATCTGCGCGCCGGCGCCGCTGTGACAGAACGGGCCGCCGGGCCGCAGTTCATACGCATCACTTCGGTCGCTGACCTGGACGCCGCAGTGGCCAGCGCCGGCCGGCCGGTGATGCTCGATTTCTACGCCGACTGGTGCGTGTCCTGCAAGGAGATGGAGGCCTGGACCTTCAGCGACCCCCTGGTGCGCGAGCAACTGGGCCGCATGCTGCTGCTGCAGGCCGACGTCACCGCCAACGACGCGGCCGACCAGGCGCTGCTCAAGCGCTTTCAGCTGTTCGGGCCGCCCGGCATCATCTTCTTCGACGCCAACGGCCGTGAAGCGCCCGCCCATCGGTTGGTCGGTTTCGAAAAAGCCGAGCGCTTCCTGCCGCGGTTGCGGCGCGTGCTGCCCTGAGTGGCAGGCGGGCCTACCGGGCGGTCGGCCAGGCGGGCAGCAGCACGTGGCGGTCGGCGGTAACGCCGCCCTCTCGGTCGAAGCTGCGCTCAAAGACATGGGTGCGCAGCTGCGCATCGTCGCCGCGTTCGCTGATCACCAGCGTCGAGCAGCGGGTGCCGTAGCGGCCATCGTCGGAATGGATGAAGACCGCCGACAGGGTGCGCTCCATCGCCAGCGTCAGACCGGTGTTCGGCAGCTCGGCATCGTCGGCCGCGGCCGAATGGCGCAACGCCTGGAACAGGTCGGTGCGCAGGCTGTCCAGCGTGGCCGTTTCGCACAGCGCCTGGGCTGCGCTGCTCTTGATGCGCCGCACCTTCGGCCACGGCTCGTCAAGCGCCGCATTCGACAAGCCGTACAGCCCCGGCCCCAGCAGAGCGGGCTGCACGTGGTCGGAACTCAGCCAGTGGCAGCGGGCGTTGGCGAAATCCGCGGCGATCAGGTTGAAGCCGTTGTAGCCACCTTCGACCGTGCGCTGCCAGAAAACCTCGGGCGGCTCGGCACCGTCGAGCCAGGTGGTCACGATGGTGCCGCGTGACGGCGCATCCGCGCGCATGCGCTGTGGCGCGCGAATGTTCGTCAGCAATCCGAGGCGGCCTTGCCGGGTCAGGCCCAGCCAGGTACCGCCGGCCTGTAGGTCGCGGCCGGAAAGCAGCTCGGTGCCGTTGGGCTCGGTACGCCACCAATCCAAGGGTGCGGCGGGGCGGTCGAAGAACTCGTCGCGGTTGGCGGCCAGCACCAGCGGGAAGCGTGGATGGCGCTCAAGCGCCAGGACGGCAAGGCACATGGCGGAAGGGAGGCGGCAGGTCAGTCACCGCCAAGCGGGCGGAAGCCTTCGACATGGCGCTCGCCGGCGCGCTGCGACGGGCAATCGCGCAGGACATCGAGGATGTGCGCTTGCGCGGCGGCGTCCAGCCCGGCCGGGTGGCTGTAGGTCTCCATCCAGGTGATGAGGAGCGGGGAGGCGCTGCCGCTGTCGGCACCTTCAAGCAGCCGGGCGCGCAGGCCGGGCAGCTGCTGGCGCAGCAGCGCCTGGTGGTCGAGCACTTGTCGCTCAGCCTCGGCCTGTTCTGCCACGGGCACCTTGTAGTAGACGTACAGCTCGGTCATGCCGGGCTCGCTACCCGACGGCCCCGCTCTTTGCCGGCGCTGCTTCGGTGGGCAGGGCGTAGGGCAACGGCACCAGCGTCAGCAGCGGGCCTTGCGGGGTGCCGAGGTGCAGGCGGCCGGTATCCGTCACCGCCAGCTTCAGTTCCACCACCGCGGTGCCGCCTGCGCCACCCGGCTGCAGTGCGGCTTGCGCAACCAGGCCGGCGGGCTGGCCGGCATCCTCGCTCCAGTAGACCTCCTGGCCGGCCTGCAGCGTGGTAGGGCCTTCCACCAGGAAGGCGCGGCGCTTGAGCTTGCCGAGGTACTGGCTGCGCGCCACGATCTCCTGGCCCGGATAGCAGCCCTTGCGGAAATCGACGCCGCCCAGCACCTCGTAGTTCAGCATCTGCGGCACAAACTGGCCGCTGGTCGCGGCCTGCACCTGGGCGAGGCCCGAGCGGGTTTCCAGCCAGCGCCACACTGCCTCGTCCAGCGCGGGCAGCGCCGCCAGCACCGTACTGGCCTGGTCGATCGGGCCGATCCACAGCCATCGCTCGATGCCGTCCACGGCCGGCAGCCGCACGATGCTGGCACCGTCCCGCTGCACCGCCTGCCAGTCCTGCGTGCCGGCGGCCTCGCCCAACCACTGTGCCGCGGTCGGGCCGGTCAGGCCAAGTACCACCAGGTGCTGGCTGGCATCCGACAGGCGGGCCTTGGCCCGCAGCACGAACATCGACAGTCGCTTGAGCGTGGCGGGCAACACATCGGCGCTGCAGGCCAGCCACAGGTCGGTGGGCTGCGGCCGCGTGATGACGAAGCTTGCCAGCATGCGCCCCTGCGCCGTGCAGTAGGCCGCCAGGCAGGCGCGGGAGGCGTCGAGCTTGACGATGTCGTTGCTCAATTGGCCATGCAGGAACTGCGCGGCGTCGTCGCCCTGGGCGCGCAGCACGCCCCAATGGGGCAGCGAAGTTGCGCCGCCAGGGCCAAGGTCGAAGCTGGGGTTCATGGCCTCATTATCATCAGCGCCGTGCAAACCGCCTTCCGACCCGTCTGTTCCCGACCCTGCGGGTCATCCATGTTGGGCGCCCCAGCGTGCCGGGCGTGCCCTGGCATGTGCGGCGCGTGATGCGGCGAGCTCTGCTGAAGCTGGTGGCGTTCGGGCTGAGCCTGCTGCTCGCGGTGCTGGCCGCGGCGCTGTGGTGGCTGCACCACCCGATGGCGCTGCACACCCCCACGGTGGAGCTGTCGGTCGAACTGGGCCAGTCGCCCCGCGAGGTGGCGCGGGCCTGGGTCGAGGCCGGTGTCGACGGCTCGTCCTGGGGGCTGTACCAGTGGTTCCGCGTGTCTGGCCAGGCCCGGCAGATCCGCGCCGGTAACTACGAGCTGAGCGCGCCGGTGACGCCACGTTCGCTGCTGGCCAAACTGGTGGCCGGCGACGAGACCTTGTCGCGTGTGCGCCTGGGCGAGGGCTGGACCTTCCGCCAGGTGCGCGAAGAGCTCAATCGCACGCCCGGCCTCAAGCAGGACAGCGCCGGCCTGAGCGATGCGCAGCTCATGGCTGCGCTGGGCCGCCCGGGGCAGATGCCCGAAGGCCGTTTCTTCCCCGACACCTACGCCTTCGCCAAAGGCAGCAGCGACCTCGCGCTGCTGGAACGCGCCCACCGTGCCATGGCCCACCGGCTCGACACCGCCTGGTCGCAGCGTGTCAGCGGGCTGCCGCTGGCCACCGCCGACGAGGCGCTGGCGCTGGCGTCGATCGTCGAGAAGGAAACCGGCCGCGCGGCCGATCGGGCCCAGGTGGCCGGCGTGTTCGTCAACCGGCTGCGTCTGGGCATGCCGCTGCAGACCGACCCCACCATCATCTACGGCCTGGGCACCGAGTTCGACGGCGACCTGCGCCGCCGCGACCTGCTGCGCGACGGGCCCTACAACACCTACACCCGCACCGGCCTGCCGCCCACGCCGATTGCCATGCCGGGTCGCGACGCGTTGATGGCGGTGCTGCGGCCGGCCCGCACCAACGCGCTGTACTTCGTCTCGCGGGGCGATGGCAGCAGCGAATTCAGCGAGACGCTGGCCGACCACAACCGCGCCGTCAACCGCTACCAGCGAGGCCGCACGCCGTGACCACCCCTGCACCATCGCGCGGCCCGGCCGGCTGCTTCATCACCGTGGAGGGCATCGACGGCGCGGGTAAGTCGACCCATCTCCAGCACATCGCCCAGCGCTGGCGCGACCGTGGGCTGGCGGTGGTGTGTACCCGCGAGCCCGGCGGCACGCCGTTGGCAGAGTCTTTGCGGGCGCTGTTCCTGGCTGAGGAGATGGACGCGCTGACCGAAGCGCTGCTGGTGTTTGCGGCGCGGCGCGACCACCTGGTGCGCGTGATCGAACCGGCGCTAGCGAGCGGCGCAGTGGTGCTGTGCGACCGCTTCACCGATGCCACGTTCGCCTACCAGGGCGGTGGGCGCGGTTTCGACTGGGCAGTGCTGGCCCAACTTGAGCGCTGGGTGCAGGCCGAGCGCACACCTGATCTGACGCTGTGGTTCGATGTGCCGCCGGCCGTGGCCGCACAGCGACGCGAGCAGGCCCGCACGCCCGACCGGCTCGAAGGGGAGACGCTGGCCTTTTTCACCCGCGTGGCAGCGGCCTACCAGCGCCGGGCGCAGGAAGCACCCCAGCGATTCACCCGCATCGACGGCAGCGGCTCACTCGAAGCCGTGGCAGCCGAAGTGCAGCAGGCCCTGGCGGACCGCGCATGGTGACCGCCGCCGCACCCGCCGTACCCGGCTTGCTGCCGTGGCTTGAGGCACCGCTGGCCCAGGCGCTGCGCACCCAGCGGGCGCATGCGCTGCTGGTGTACGGGCCGCCGGGGGTCGGGCAGTTCGAATTCGCTGTGGCGCTGGCCCAGGCCTGGCTGTGCGAAAGCTCAGCCGCGGATCGCACCGGCGGGCGGGGCTGCGGCCACTGCACCAGCTGCCGGCTGGTGTTGGGCCGCAGCCATCCAGACCTGCGGCTGGTGGTGCCCGAAGCGCTGCGCGCCGAGGCCGGCCTGGCGCAGGACGACGCCGACGACGGCGATGACGGCAAGAAGCGCAAGCCCAGCCGCGAGATCAAGGTCGACCAGGTCCGCGCCGCGCTGCACTTCAGCGAACTCACCGCCGGGCGCCGTGGCGGCAAGGTGCTGGTGTTGCATCCGGCCGAGGAGCTCAACACCGTCGCGGCAAATGCGCTGCTCAAGACGCTGGAAGAACCGCCCGGCGCCATGCGCTTCGTGCTCAGCAGTGGGGCACCGCAGGCGCTGTTGCCCACCATCCGCAGCCGCTGCCAGGCGCTGCACCTGGCCGCACCGCCGGTGGAAGTGGCCGAACGTTGGCTGGCGGGGCAGGGCGTGGCGGATGCGCGGGTGCTGCTCGACGCCTGCGGCGGCCAGCCGCTGTTTGCGCTGGCCGAGGCGCACGCCGGGCGCGACGCGGCAGCCTGGCGCCAGCTGCCCCAGCAGGTGCTCGCGGGTGAGTTCGCCGGCCTGACCAGTTGGCCCCTGCCGACGCTGGTGGATGCCTTGGGCAAGCTGTGCCATGACCGGCTCGCCCTGAGTGTCGGCACCGCGGCGCGCTTCTTTCCGGCCTGGCGCCCGCCGGGAGCGGCTGACCTGGCCGCGCTGACCCGCTGCGCGAGCGAGCTGCGCCGCATGGCACGGCATGCCGACCACCCGTGGAACGCCGGGCTGGCGGTGGAGGCGCTGGTGTCGCAGGTGCGGCGGGCGCTGCTGGCGTCGCCGGGGGGCTCATCGGTGGGCGCCGCGGCCCGTACACTCTGAGCCTCAACGGGCGAGACCCCCGTGCTCCGTTGCACCCAGGTTGATCGATGAGCGAGCTCCAACCCCGATCCGCATCCCCTTCAGCGAACGCCGCGCGCCCCAGCGTGATCCAGCTGGTGTTCCGCGAGAAGGGCGCTTTGTACGCCGCCTACATCCCGCTGTTTTCGGAAGGCGGCCTGTTCGTGCCGACCACGCGCGAGTACCGCCTGGGCGAAGACATTTACCTGTTGCTGACGCTGCCGGAAGACCCGCAGCGCTACCCGGTCGCCGGCAAGGTGGCCTGGGTCACGCCGGCCAATGCGTCGGGCGGGCGCACCCAAGGCGTCGGCGTGCGCTTCCCGGTCGACGAGAAGACACGTGCCCTGCGGGCGCGCATCGAAGAGGTGCTGGGCACTTCCATCCAGTCGGCCAAGCCCACGCAGACCATCTGATCGCTCCCCCGGCTGGCGCTCGCAGCGCCGACGCCTGTTCCTTTTCCACTCCGCGATGTACGTCGATTCCCACTGCCATCTGAACTTTCCGGAGCTGCAGGCTCGCCTGCCGCAGATCCAGGCCGACATGGCTGTGGCAAGCGTGGTGCAGGCACTGGTGATCTCGACCACGCTGGAAACCTTCGACGCGGTGCATGCGCTGGCGCTGGCACATCCGCAGTTCTGGGCCAGTGTGGGTGTGCATCCCGACAACGAAGGCGTGCGCGAACCCTCGGTGGACGACCTGCTGGCGTTGGCCGCCCGCGAGCGTGTCGTGGCCATCGGCGAGACCGGCCTCGACTACTAC
>JBDTQF010000094.1:0-14342 GCA_039932275.1 Burkholderiales bacterium | reverse complement strand
CAGAAGCGGCTCGACCAGATCGACCTGTATCTCAAGGTCAATCCCACCGAAGCCGAGAGCCGCGTCATCACCCAGTCGCCCGCCAAGCCGCTCAAGCCGGAGACCAAGAAGCTGCTGCTGGTGCGGCTGCTCGGTCCGCTGGGTGGTCTGCTGCTGGGCCTCGCGCTGGCCGGGCTGCGCGAAATGCTCGACCGCCGGTTGCAGTCGCCCGACGATGCCAGCCGCAGCCTGGGCCTGGAGGTGCTGGCGGCACTGCCGGAGCTGCCGCAGCGCATGCTGCCGGTGCGGCCAGTGCGGCCCGGCCGTTCGAGCCGTGATGTCGCTGCGGCCGATGCCGCCGGGCCCGACTCGTCCACCCTGGGCCCCACCACCACCGCCGAGGCCGCGGCGCTGGGTTACAGCGGGGCGCGTGGGCGCGCCCTTCGGCCGCGCACCGTGCTGCGCGAGCTGATGCCGGTGGTCGACACCCGCGTGGCCAGCGACCGCAGCCTGCTGATGCACCGCCTGGCGCAGCGGGTGCGCGAAACCCTGGCCGAGCGTTGCGTGCGCGGCCAGCTGCCGCAGGGCCTGGGCCGCGTGCTGGTGGTCACCAGCTCGCGTGGCGGCGAAGGCAAGAGCGTCATCGCCCGCGCGCTGGCGCGGCGCCTGGCGCTGCAGGGCCGCGGCAATGTGCTGCTGGTCGATGGCAGTGCCGAGGCGCCGGCCGGCCACGGCGGCGAGCGGGTGCGCGGGCGCCCCGGCTTTTTCGACATCCTGCGCGAGCGCGATGTGATGGCCGAGGTGGCCAGCAGCCGCGACCTGCCGCGCCTGCAGACCCTGGGCACCGGCTTCGAGCCCGAGGCCAGCCTGCTGTACCACGAGGCCGCCGTGCGCGAGTTGTTCGACAAGATGCGCGAGCGCTACGACTGGACCATCGTCGATGCTGGCACGCTGCCGCGGCTGGGCGCGCTGAGCGCGTTGTGCGACGGCATGCTGCTGGTGGTGGATGCGCAACGCACCCGCCGCGAGGTGGTGCACGGTGCGCTGGCGACGGCGCGGGTGCCGGCCGGCAAGCTGATCGGTACCGTGCTCAACCGCCGGCCGCAGTACGTGCCGGGTTGGCTGTACCGCGGCCTGCTGTGAGAGGGCAGCACCGATGATGCGAGATGCGCGCCCTCTTGCCAGCCTGTGGCCGTGGCTCGGGCTGGGCGCGGTGCTGCTGATTGCCGGCGCCCTGGCGCAGCTGTTGCTGGGCGCCGCGGGCGAGTCGGCCACGCCGGCCGTGGCTGCCGTGGCGGTGCTGGCCGGGCTGGTGTGCCTGGCCCTGTTCGGCTCGCTGCGGCGCTTCCTGATCTTCTTGCTGTTCTTCACCACCGCGCTGGACATGAGCAAGGCCGTGGTGGCCCCCGAGCCGCCGTTTTTCTCGCCGGGCCTGTACCTCACGGTGGCGCAGGCGGTGCTGCTGGTGTGGGCGCTGCTGTGGCTGTTCGACCATGCGGTGCGGCAGCGTCGGCGCCTACCGCTGAGCGGGCTCGATGCCCTGGCGCTGCTGTTCCTCGCGGTGGTGTGGCTGCAGGCGCTGCGCTCGCCGGCCGGCGGCATCGCGCTGGCCGGCGCACTGGCCTACAGCCTGGGCGTGCTGGGCTACTACGTGGTGTCGCATGCGCTGGTGTCGCTGGCCGATGTGCGGCTGGCGCTGAAGGGCGTGGTGGCGGTGTTCGTGCTGCAGGCCGTGTTCGTGGCGCTGCAGATGGCGGCGCATGCGCCCATCGTGCTGCCCGGCATCAAGGTGGCCGGCGGCGACATGATGCTGGCCCTGGGCGACGCGGCCGCCTTCCGGCCCATCGGCTTGTTCAACCATCCCAACGTGATGGCCGACTACGTGTTGTGGCTGCTGCTGCCGGCGCTGGCGCTGGTGCTGATGGGGCGCCGGCGCATCGCCGCGGGCGTGTGGTGGCTGGCGCTGGCCGTGCTCGGGGTGGGCGGCGCGATGCTGCTGCTGTCGATGTCGCGCGGCGGCTGGGCCGCCTTCGTGCTGGGCGCGCTGGTGCTGGGCAAGGTGTACTGGCGCTGCCGGCTGATCGGCCGGCGCCACCTGCTGGCCGCCGCGGGCTTGCTGGCGGCGGCGCTGATGGCCGTGGCGCTGGTCTATCCGCAGGTGTTCCTGCGCCTGACCGAGCCCGACAGCCGCTCCACCGAATCACGCGTGCTGCTGGCCGAACAGGCGCTGAACATCATCCGCGCCGAGCCGCTGCTGGGTGTGGGCTTCGGTGCCTACAACCGGGCCGCGCACGACCACATCCCGTCGGCCTGGGCCGATGTCTCGGCCGACTATCAAACAGCGCTGCTGCAGCTGGTGGTGCACAACCAGTACCTGCTCACCGCGGCCGAGCTAGGCCTGCCGGCCTTGCTGCTGTGGCTGCTGCTGCTGCTGGGCATGGCCGGCCAGGCCTGGCCGCTGTCGCAGTGGCAGCAGCCGGGGTTGTTTGCGCTGGGCACCGGGCTGGGCGCGGCGTTGATCGCGCACATGCTGTACCTGGCGTCGGACAACTACTACGTCGACATCCGCATCTTCCAGCTCTGGCTGGCCGCCGGCCTGCTGCAGGCGCTGCGTTTGCAGGCGCGCCAGGTCGAACCGGCGGTGCTGGTGCGGGCGCCCGGCGCGCGGCGGTTGTGATGGTGGCTGCCGCCGACGGTCTGCTGCGGGCCCTGCGTTCTTCCTTCGGCGCGCGCCTAGCCATGGCGGTGCTGAACTACGGCCTGTTCTGGGTCCTGTCGCACCGCTTCGACGCCGCCGAGCTGGGCGGCTACTCGGTGCTGATGAACCTGTTCTTCCTGCTGCAGATGCTGCCGCTGCTGGGGCTGTCGGCGCCGCTGGCGCGGCGCATTGCCGGCGAGCCAGCCAGCTTGGCCGCAGAGTTCAGCAACGCCCTGGCCTTCGCGCTGCCGGTGGCCGCCGTGCTGGGCGCGGGCATCGTGGTGGTGGGCCTGGTGGGATACGAGCAGGCCCTGCATCCGTCCTTCGTGCTGCTCGGCCTGGCGCTGCTGCCCACTGGCTGGACGTTGGTGGCCGAGATGTCGCTGCTGGGCCGCGAGCGCATGAGCCTGGTGGCGCGTGCGCAGGCCTTCGAGTCGCTCGGCCGCGCGGTGCTGGCCATCGCGGCGGTCGAAGCCGGCGGCGGCCTCACCGCGGTGTTCGGTGTGTTCTTCGCACTGCGCTGCGCCGCCGCGCTGTGGTACGCATGGCAGCCGGCGCTGCCGCGCTTCGATCGGGCGCAGCTCAGCCGGCTGCTGTGGCGCCGCAACTGGTGCGAGGTGCCGGTGTTCCTGGGCATCGCCGTGGCCGCCGCGGTGGCCACCCGCATCGACTTGATCGTGCTGGCGCAGCTGGCCGGCCTGCAGGCCGCCGGCATTTATGCCGCCGCGTCGCGCCTGTACGAGGCCACGCTGATGTTGCCCACGGTGGCCGCGATGGTGATGCTGCCGGCGCTGGCGCGGCTGTACCGCGGTGACCGCGCGCGCTTCGACGCCATGCTGCTGGCCGCACTGCGGCTGAGCCTGGGCGCTGGCTTCGCCGTGGCGCTGGCAGTCGCTGCGCTGGCCGAGCCGCTGATCGGGCTGCTGTATGCGCCGCACCTGGCTGCGGCGGCACCGGTGCTGCGCTGGCTGATCTTTGCCGCGGTGCTGACCACGGCCGACCAGCTGCTGTCGTCCACCATGATTGCCGCCCAGGCCCAACACGACGACCTGCGCACCATGCTGATCGCGGTGGCTGCGTTGGCGCTCGGGCTGGCGCTGCTGGTGCCGACGCAGGGCGCGTTGGGTGCCGCCATGGCGGTGCCGCTGGCGTTGGCGCTGCGGCTGGCCTGGCGGCTGCGCTGGGCTGCGCGCCGGCTGGCACTGCCCGACCTGGGGCACCTGCTGGCCCGGCTGGGGCTGGCCTGGGCGCTGGGCGCGCTGGCGCTGGCCGGCGGGCTGCTGCTGGGCCCGCTGCCAGCCCTGCTGGCCTCGCTCGGCACCTACGCGCTGGCGCTGTGGGCCAGTGGCCTGCTGGCCACGATGCGGACCTTCACCCCCGTTCCCCCGCCGGCCGATCTGCCGGCCACCGGCCCCACCTGATGCGAATCCTCCACCTCGACCCCGACGACCTCGACAACCCGCTGGCGGGCGGCGGGCCGGTGCGCACCTTCGAAATCTGCCGGCGCCTGGCACGGCGCCACGAGATCACCGTGCTCACGCCCACCTTCGCCGGCTCGACGCCTGAAAAGATGCGCGACGGTGTGCGCTACCTGCGCGTCGGCCGCAAGGTTGGCAACCACGGGTCATCGCACCACATCACCTACCTGCTGAGCCTGCCGTGGGCGGTGCGGCGCCACGCCCACGACCTGCTGGTGGAGGACTTCATGCCGCCGTTTTCCGCCACCCTGATGCCGCTGCTGCGCCCGCGCGGCGCGGCGCTGGTGGCCTCGGTGCAGTGGTTCCAGGCGCACGACTACACGCGCTGGCTCAAGCTGCCCTTTCATTGGGGCGAGGACTACGGCGTGCGCCTGTACAGCGACTTCGTGCTGCTGAGCGAGTCGATGAAGCGTCGCATCGAGAGCCGCCACCCTGCGGCGCGCTGCCGGGTCGTGCCCAACGGCGTGGACGACAGCCTGTTCCAGCTCAGCGCGCGGGTCGGCCGTGGCATCCTGTTCCTCGGCCGGCTGGAGATCGAGACCAAGGGCATCGACCTGCTGCTTGAAGCCTATGCCCGCATTCCCGAACACCAGCGCGAGCCGCTCACGCTGGCCGGTACGGTGCAGGAGCCCGAGCCGCTGCAGCGGCTGCTGGCGCAGCATGGCCTCGAAGGCTGGGTGCGGCTGCATGGCAGGTACGACGCTGCCCAGCGTGCCGCGCTGCTGGAGGCCTGCCGCTTCGTGGTGATGCCGTCGCGCACCGAGACTTTCGGCATGACGCTGGCCGAGGCCAATGCCGCTGCCAAGCCGGTGGTGCTGTGGGACGTCGAGCCAATGAACGAAGTCGCCTCCAGTGCCAGCCTGCGTGTGCCGGCCTTCGACGTCGCCGCCTATGCGCAGGCCATGCAGAGCCTGCTGGCGGCCGGCGACGACGAGCTGCGCATGCGCGGCCTGCAGTCGCGCGTGCATGCACGCCGCTACGACTGGGACAGCGCGGCCGAGGCGCAGGAACGCGTCTACCTCGAAGCTGTGGAAATGCAGCAGCGCCGCAAGCGGGAGGTCCGGCATGTGGCTGGTTGATCTGCTGCGCGGCCTGTACCGTCGCTGGGTGCGGCCCGACGCCCGCAACGCGCTGGCGGTGGCGCTGCTGCTGGCGCAGCACGACCGCTGGCCCAAGACCATCAGTGCCTGGCCCGAGCGCCGCGTGCTGGTGCTGAGTCCGCACCCCGACGACGAGGCCATCGGCTGCGCTGGTGCGGTGCTGGCCCATGTGGCGGCGGGTGCCGAGGTGCGCATCGTGCACGTCAGTGACGGACGCAATGGCGACCGCCGCCTGCAGGACCCGGCGCTGGACGGCCACACCCGCCGCACCCTGCAGCAGGGCCTGGTGGCCACGCGTCGCAACGAGGCCCGGCAGTGGGCGCGCGAGGCCGGCGCGGCCGAGGCCCGCTTCCTGGAGATGCCTGATGGCGCCATCGCACCCGGCGAAACCCATGTCACGCGCCTGGCCGCGTGGCTGGACGAGGCGCGGCCTGAACTCGTCTACCTGCCCTTCGTGACCGACCTGTTGGAAGACCATTGGCAGACCGCGCGGCTGTTCAGTGCCGCCGTTGAACGCTGTGGGCCGTGGGTCGACGCGCTGGTGGTGCGTGGCTACGAGGTCTGGTCGCCGCTGCCGGCCAACCGCGTGGCCGACATCACTGCCTGGGCCGCGCGCAAGCGCGAGCTGCTCGGCGTGTACGGCTCGCAACTGCGCGACGTCGACTACCGCCGCGCCATCGAAGGCCTCAACACCTACCGCTCGATGATGCTCGCGGCCACCGGCTGCGGCCAGGCTGAAGCCTTCTTCGAATGCCATCTGCGCGGCTGGCTGGACATCGTGGCGCATGCCGGCCTGGCGCCGGCCCGTGTGTCATCTGGCCGGCCTCACCTGCCCTTCGCCGTTTCTATGGAGAGCCTTTCGTGACAAGCACCACCATCTCTTCGCGGGCCGAGCGCCGGGCCGCTCCCAAGCCGGCCCGTATCCCCTCGGGGGAGGGGCTCCATGACTGACGCCAGCGTCATCATCGTCAATTGGAACGTGCGCGAGCTGCTGCGGCAGTGCCTGCGCTCGGTGTACGCGCAGGGCGGCATCGCGCCGGAGCGGCTGCAGGTCATCGTGGTCGACAACGACTCGAAGGACGGCAGTGCCGCGATGGTGGTGGCCGAGTTCCCGCAGGTCGAGCTGATCGCCAATGGCGAGAACATCGGCTTCGGCCGTGCCAACAACCAGGCCCTGCCGCGTTGCCGTGGCCGCCATGTGGTGCTGCTCAACCCCGATACGCTGGTGCAGGGCGGCGCGCTGGCCGCGCTGGTGCAGGGCTTGGATGCGCAGCCCGATGTCTCGGTGCTGGGCTGCCGGTTGCTCAACGGCGACGGCACGCTGCAGCGCTGGACCGGTGGCGCCTACCCGCGGCTGCTCAACCTTCTCAACCACTACTTCTTCTTCGACCGGTTGCTGCCGCGCGCGCTGCGCCCGCTGCCGCTGTACCTGGACCACGACGCGGCCGCCGACATCGAGGTGGACTGGGTCTCGGGCGCCTGCATGGCGCTGCGTGCCGAGCATCTGCGCGGCCGGCTGTTCGACCCCGACTACTTCATGTACGGCGAGGACATGGCGTTGTGCCACCGGCTCAAGCAAGCGGGTGGCCGCGTTGTCTACACGCCGCGTGCGTCGATCGTGCACTACCAGGGTGAGAGCATGAAGCAGCAGCAGGGCGATGTGCTGCTGTCGTCGCTGAAGGGGCCGCGGCAGTTCTACCGCCAGATGCGCGGCGGCGGTGTGACGGGTGGGGCGGCGATGTGGCTGTACGACCTGATCACGGTGGGGGGCTTCGGTTTGCGCTGGGCGCTGTACCGCGCCGGTGCGCTGGTGCGCGGCGCGACCCTGCAGGCCAAGGCCGATTCGAGCCACGACCTGATGCGCCGCGCCTGGCGCATCTTGCGCGCATGAGGACGGCGCGATGAGGTCGTCGAACCGACCCCGTCTGGCGCAGCGCTGGCAGGCCGAGCGCGCTGCAGCAGCGGCACAGGCACGTCATGATCGCGAGCGCCGCCGGCTGCTCGGCGGCGCGGGGCTGCTGACGCTGGGCCTGGCCGGCGCCTGGATGGGCATCGGCAGCGCACCGGCGGCCGGCCTGACGCAGGGCGCTGGCGGGGCGGCCGTGTCGCATGCCTTCAGCGCGCGCATCGACCCGCAGGCGCTGGGTGCGCCGGTCAACCGCCGCCTGCTTGGCCACAACGTGCAGTGGGTCGACCGTGGCGACGACCTGCTGCGTGAGGACGGCAGCTTCGAGCCGCGCATGCTCGATCGGGTGTTGGCGCTGGGGCCGACGGCGCTGCGCTTCCCGGGTGGGGCGCAGTCCGACCTGTACCACTGGCAGCGCGGCATCGGCCCGCTGGCGCAGCGCGGCGACAACGAACACTTCCACGCCCGCACGCGTCAACCGTCGGTGATGGGCAGCGCCGAGTTCCTGGCGCTGTGCGAGGCCACCGGCGCCGAGCCGCTGATCACCGTCAACCTGCCCAGCGGCTCCCCCGAGGAGGCCGCGCGCTGGGTCCATGCCACCAACGTGGTGGGCTTCACCTCGCCGCGCACCGGCCAGCGCCTGCCGCGTGTGCCGTGCTGGGAGATCGGCAACGAGCCCTACCTGAAGGACGAAGCCCAGCCGGCGCTCGCGCTCGAGCCGGAAGCCTTCGCGCACCGCGCTGATGCCTTCATCCGCGCGATGCGCGCGGTCGACCCGGCCATCCGCATCGGCCTGCCCTTGTCGAATGCGCAGCGCAACGGCGTGCCGGTGGTGCACTTTCGCGACTGGCTGGGCCGGGTGCTGCGCACGCAGCGTGAGCGCATCGACTTCGCCTCGGTGCACAACGCCTACCTGCCGTATGCCCAGGAGCTGGCCGACGACAGCCCCGCCAACCGCGCCACCGCCTACTGGGCCGCGATGGCCGGTGCCCGCACGGTGCAGGCCGACCTGGATGCGCTGGGCGCCACGCTGGCCGCGTTGCGCCCCGGCCCCGCACTGCCGCTGGCCTTGACCGAGTACCACGCCCTGTTCAGCCTGGGCCATGGCGCCCGCGACGACTGGGTCGGCAGTGCGGCCGGTGCGTTGTACGTGGCCGACCTGCTGCGCCTGCTGGCCGGCCGGCCCGAGATGCTGATGGCGCACCTCTGGTCGCTGTCGGGCAACTGGCGCTTTGGCGCCATCCACTCGGCCGGTTTCGACCGCCCGGTGGCGCAGGTGCTGGCGCTGATGAACCAGGCCCTGCGCGGCCGGCTGGTGGCCGCGTCGATGCAGTCCCCCACGGTCGCCACGCGGGCCGCGGGGCTGGTGGCGGCGCAGCCGGCGCTGCCGCTGATCGAGACGCTGGCCACGCTGGAAACAGTGCGCGGCGCCGCCACGCTGCGTGTACTGCTGATCCACAAGGACCCGCAGCGCCCGGCCAGCGGCCGCATCGACATCGCTGGCATGGCGGCCGGCCCGGCGCGCCTGACCCGCCTGGCCGCCACCGACGTGCTGCGCAGCGACGACGTGCCCGATCTGCTGCGCAGCGAACGGCTCGACCTGCCCGCACCGGGGGCCGCGGCGCTCACCGTCATCTTGCCGCCGGCCAGCATCAGCCTGCTGGAGCTGCCGTTGGTGGCGTTGCCGCCGGCTCCCCGCGTTTCAACCGCCTGATCTGTAGGCGCCGCGCCATGAACTCCTCCTCTTCTTCGTCCGCCCTGCAACGCCCGCGCATCGGCGTCGACTTCCACACCTACGACGGCAAGTTCCAGGGCAGCCGCAGCCACCTGCTCGGCCTGTACCGCGAGGCCATCACGCTGGCGCCGGAAATCGACTTCGTCTTCTTCCTGGCCGAGCCCGACAAGCTCGCGCGCGAGCAGCCCGCCTTCCGCGCCGCCAATGTCACGCTGGTGCCGATGACGCGCCGCAATGCGCTGGCGCGACTGGCTTGGCAGCTGCCCTGGCAGCTGCGCCTGCAGCGGCTCGACCTGCTGCACATGCAATACCGCCTGCCGATAGGCCCAGGCCGCTGGGCAGGGCGTTATGCCTGCACCATCCACGACCTGCTGTTCGAAAGCCACCCGCAGTACTTCCCCAGCACCTTCCGCCGCCTGCTGCACTGGACCGGTCTGACGGCGGTGCAGCGCAGCGAGCTGCTGTTCACCGTCAGCCACTTCACGCGCGGCGAGATGGCGCGGCTGTACGGCGTGGCGCCCGAGCGTATCGCCCTCACTGCCAATGGCGTGGACACGGCGCGTTTTCGTCCTGGCGCCGACGGCGCGGGGCTGGTGCGCGCGCATGGTCTGGTGCCCGGCGGCTACCTGTGCACCGTGGGCCGCATCGAGCCGCGCAAGAACCATCTCACGCTGCTGCGGGCCTATGCGCAGATGCCGCAGCCGCGCCTGCCGCTGCTCATCATCGGCCAGCACGACCCGGAGTTCGGCCGCGTGGCGGTGCGCCAGGAGGTTGAGCGCCTCGGGCTGGACGACGACGTGCGCTTCCTCGAAACCGTCAGCGACCAGGAGCTGCCGGCGCTGCTGCGCCATGCCCGGCTGTTCGTCTATCCCAGCCTGGCCGAGGGTTTCGGCATGCCGGTGCTCGAAGCCATGGCCAGCGGCGTGGCGGTGGTCACCGCCAACACCACCTCGCTGCCGGAGGTGGCCGGCGACGCGGCCCTCACCGTCAACCCGCACGACGCCACCGAGCTGGCCGCTGCGATGCTGTGCCTGCTGGCCGACCCGCAGCGCCGCCAGGCCCTGGTACGGCGCGGCCTCATGCAGGCCCAGCGCTACAGCTGGCGCGCCGCGGCGCAGGCGCTGGTGCAGGCCTACCGGCAGCACTTCGCCGCCCAGGCGGCGCCTGGGCTGGCGAGGCCTATTGCGGGCGTTTGATGCCCGCCGCGTGATGCCCGCCGCGTGATGTCACCGCTTGATGCCGTTGCGTGAGGTCCGGTGGCTCAGTGCGGCCAGGGGGTCGCCTTGATGGCAGGAAGCGGCAGGACTGGCGATTCATCCACTGCTTCACGCCGGGGCTTTGCGCCCGTGTCGCCGGGCCTGCGCTAGATTGGCGGCCTTCCCCAGACCCCCAGCAGGAGCCGCCCTCATGGACCAGCCGACCCTTCGCATCGCCCTCGCCTTCTCGCCCGACGACCAGGCCTGGATCCGCCTTTCCGGCATCAAAGTGCCACGCTTCTGGGAGGACCATCCGGTGGCGCCGCTGGTCGACGATGTGCTGCGCATCGGCGGGCGCCAGTTCGTCGTGCAGGGCCGCATCTGGGAGCATGGCGACGAAGGCACGGTGCTGCGGCTGGTGCTGAGTGGCGCGCATGCGCAGAGCGACACCGTCTTCGGTTGACGGGGCCTGAGCGGTCCGGTCAGCGTGGGCACCTTCGTGCTGGACGCCGCTGCGGGCCATGCGCCGGCCCGGCGCGATGAACCCGCAATGATGTGACGCGCTTGGCCTGGTGGCTCATTCGATGAGCCACCTGTTTGCCTCACGTAAGCAAACGCCGGCCTTAGCGGCCTGCTTCCGTGCGGAAGGTGTCGCCCACCTGCCGGCCCTGGCGCAGCACCTCCACCATCGCCAGCGTGTCGAGGTCTTCGAACACCTCGGTGATGCCGTCGGGTCCGCTGCGTGCAAACAGGGTGTAGTGGTTCTCGTAGCGGGTGCGGGCGTCGTCGCGCGCCGTGGCGCGGTAGATGAAGCGCACCGCACTGCGTTGCGCGTCGCCGGTCTCGTCGAGGATCTCCACTGTGCAGTCGGGGAAGTAGTGCACCTCCCAGACCGCGCGGTTGAAAGCCGCCACCGCATCGCGGCCCACCATCGGCCGCGGCAGGGTGGACAGCGAGGCCGGCAGCGACCACTCGATGTGCGGCGCGTACAGCGCCGCCATGCGGGCCGGATCGCCGAAGGCGCTGACCAGGCGGCCGGCCGGGGTGGTGGGCGTGGGCATGGGGGTGCTCACAGCGCGCTCACCGCGACGGGGATGCCGTCGAGCAGGCACATGCCGCTGACGGCTTCCCAGTCCTTCGGGTCGTCGGAGGCCAGCAGGTTGACGTTGGCGCCTGCCAGGCCGTTGGCATGCTGCCAGCCGGCGGCATGGCCCCAGCCGTGCGGGTAGTTGACCGAGCCGCGGATCACGTCGGCGCTCACCTCCGCCATCACCTCGATGCGGCCGCGCGGGTTGCTCACCCGCACCGTCTGGCCGCTCGCGATGCCCAGCGCCTGCGCATCCTCGGGGTGCACCAGCAGGGTGGGCACGTCGGAGCGCACCAGTTCCTCGCTGTTGTGCATCCACGAATTCATCGAGCGCAGCTTGCGCCGGCCGAACAACTTGAACGGATGGGCCGGATCGCCCGGCGGGCTGTTGCGCAGGCGCTGGATCTCATCGGCGATCAGCGGGTGCCCGAGGCTGGGGCGCTGCTCAGGCAGGCGCACGCGCTGCCATGACGCCGCAGCATCGACGTTCTCGGCCAGCCGGATGCCGTGCGGATGCTCGGTGCGCAGCTTCTCGATGGTGAGGCCCTCGGGGCGCTGGCCGAACCGGTCGCCCCACTGGCCGGTGCGCAGCAGCACGTCGGCGGCCTGCATCGGCTCGGGCGCCTCGGGGCCGCCGGGCACCTTGAAGGGCGCCAACACCGGCCCGCGACCCAGGCGCTGCAGCAGGTCGTTGTAGAAGGCAACGCCGTCGCGTGCCTGGCCACGCGGCGGGATGACGCGGTCGACCGCCTGCAGCCAGGGCCGCGGCGCGTTGGGCGACCACAGGTCGGTGATGTCGGCGCGCTCGAAGAAGGTGGTCGACGGCAGGATGTAGTGGGCGTACTGGGTCGATTCGTTGACGTACAAGTCCAGCGCCACCAGCAGGTCGAGCGATTCATAGGCTTCGCGGGTGGCGTCGCCGCCGGGCACCGTCAGCACCGGGTTGCCGCCGTCGAGGATGAAGGCGCGGATCTGCCCCGGCCCAGGCGTGAGCATCTCGCCCGCCATCGCGCCGGTGGGCTGCGTGGCCGCGCCCAGCAGCGGCAGGTTGCCGACGCGCGACCGCAGGCTGCCGTAGGCGGGCAGTGCCATCGGCGGCGCCTCCGGGTTCTCGAAGGCCGAGTGCCCGATGACGGCGCCTCCCGCCTGGCCGAAGCGGCCCGTCACCAGGTTCAACGCCTCGATGAACAGGCTCACCAGCGACGAGAAGTTGCCGCGGTTGGTGCCCACGCGGCCATAGGCGGCTGCGGTGCGGGCCCGGGCGAAGCGCCGCGCCAGCTCGCGGATCTGCGGTGCCGGCACGCCGCAGCGGCTGGCGGCCTCGTCCAGCGACAGCGGGGTCACCGCGTCGCGCAGCGATTGCCAGCCGTCGATGCGCTGCAGCGCGGCGGTGTCGACCAGCGCCTCGTCGAACAGGGTCTTGAGCATGCCGCCCAGCAGCCAGGCATCGCTGTCGGGCTTGACGGCCACGTGTTCGAAGCGCTTGGCCGTTTCGGTCCGGCGCGGGTCGACCACCACCACGGCACCGCGCTTGGCGATCTCGTCGAGCTTCTTGTGTGCCCGCGGCTCGCTGATGAGCGACATGTGCGACACCAGCGGGTTGGCCCCCAGCATCAGCAGAAAGTCGCAGCGTTCCAAATCGGGGAAGGTGTAGCGGAACGGGTGGCCGAACACCAGCTCGCTGGCCAGGTGCTTGGCCCCGGTGTCGATGTGCGTGGCGTTGTACATCTTGCCCGAGCCGAGGGCCATCAGAAACAGGCGTGCCATGGTGTGGTGCTGCGTGGCAAAGGCCAGCGGGTTGCCCACGTAGGCACCGACGCTGTCGCCGCCATGCCGGTCGATGACGGCCTGCATGCGCTGGGCGATGTCGGTCATCGCCTCCTCCCAGCTCACCGGCTCGAAGCTGCCGGGCGGGCCGTTGCGGCGCAGCGGGGTGAGCACCCGGTCGGGGTCGTAGGTCACGTGCAGCATGCCCGGGCCCTTGACGCACAGATGGCCTTCGGAGGTGACGTGCTGGCGATCGGGTTCGACCTTGACGATGTGGCCGTCCGCCACCTGGGCGATCAGGCCGCACTGGGCTTCGCACAGGCGGCAGTAGGTGATGTGGGCGCCGTCGGCGCCAGGCGGCAGGGGTTGGGTCGCCGTGGGGGCCATGCTGTCTCCTTGGGGGTCTTTGTGAAACGTGTATTTCAGCGCCGCCGACGTGCCTGCGCACCGTTAGAACTGATGTGTTGACGGCCTCATGCCGACGCTATCCGAGCGATGGATCGCCTTGTTGCGCGTTAACCAGAATGGGGTTTCCCCGGGGTTGTTTGTTGTCGGTTGTGCGACTGCACCGCGTGCCACCGCCGCCACAGCTGGCCGGTGTTGAGCACTCCGGCGCGGCTGCTGGTATGTTGGCGGGATCCGCCATCGTGGCGCACCCGCAGCGGCCCTGTGCCGCCGGCGTGTACCGCACATCCTCGTGAGCCCGCCATGCCGACCCTGCCAGACCGCCCCCTCGTCAACGTCCAGGCCCTCGGTTTTCCCTGGGTCACGCTCGATCCGTTCCTGTTCTGCGTCTACCACGACGATGCCTATCCGCAGGCCAATGCGCAAATGGGACCGGCCGTGCCACTGGCCGGCCGGACGCTGGGCCAGGACTTCAGCCGCAAGGACGGCTGGAGCATGTACCACGGCATGACGGTGCCAGGCTTCCCCGCGCATCCGCACCGCGGCTTCGAGACCGTCACCATCGTGCGCAAGGGCCTGATTGATCACTCCGATTCGCTGGGTGCGCGGGCCCGCTTCGGCGGCGGCGATGTGCAGTGGCTCACCGCGGGCCAGGGTGTGGTGCATGCCGAGATGTTCCCGCTGCTCGATGCGGCCCGGCCGAACCCGCTGGAGCTGTTCCAGATCTGGCTCAACCTGCCGGGCGCGTCGAAGATGGCGGCGCCGCATTTCACGATGCTGTGGGCCGAGGCCATGCCGCGCTTCACGGCGCACGACGCCCAGGGCCGTGCCACCGAGGTGGTGGTGGTCGCCGGACGGCTGGCCGATGCCGCGCCGCCGCTGCCCCCGCCGCCCGATTCCTGGGCCGCCCGGGCCGAGGCTGACGTGGCGATCTGGACCCTGCGCATGGCGCCCGGCGCGCGCTGGACGCTGCCGGCCGCCAGCGGCGCCG
>JBDTQF010000093.1:0-14478 GCA_039932275.1 Burkholderiales bacterium | reverse complement strand
TGGTGGTGCGCGGGTACACATAGTCGGTGCCCAGCAGCACCCAGCGCTTGGCGCCGCCACCGGCCTTGCTCATCAAATAATCGACCGCAGGAATGGCCTGCTGGTTGGGCGCGGCACCGGTGTAGAACACGTTCTTGCTCAGCTCTTCACCCTCGTACTGCACCGGGTAGAACAGCAGGCTGTTGGTCTCTTCGAACACCGGCAGCACCGACTTGCGGCTCACGCTGGTCCAGCAGCCGAACACCACGGCGACCTTGTCCTGCGTGATCAGCTGCTTGGCCTTCTCGGCGAACAGCGGCCAGTTGGAGGCCGGGTCGACCACCACCGGTTCGAGCTTCTTGCCCAGCAGGCCGCCTTTGGCGTTGATCTCGTCGATGGCCATCAGCACGGTGTCCTTGAGCACCGTTTCAGAGATCGCCATCGTGCCCGACAGCGAGTGCAGCACGCCCACCTTGATGGTGTCGGCGGCCTGGGCAAACAGGGGCAGGCTGAGCGCGGCCACGCCCAACGCGACGGCGGACAGGCTCTGGGCAAAGGTACGGCGGGTGGTCTTCATGCAGGGGGCTCCTTCGGAAACCGTGAACAAGGGTGAGTCGAGTCAGCAGGTACGACGCCCCGCAGGTTAGGCACGCACCCTCGCGGTGCAAATACGCCGGATGGCGTAGGCCCACCCCGCAGGCAAACCCTGACTTGACAGCCGATCCCCGACGCCCGAAGCTACTGTAGCGTTCACTACATTACGACCGCAAGCCCACGGTCCCACCAGGAGACAACCATGGCTCACCCCGATCAGATCCGGCGCATTGCGCGCCGCTTTCCCGAGAAGATCTGCGTCGTCGAAGGCGACCGCTCGCTGACCTTTGCCGAGGTGGACCGCCGTGCCGACCTCGCGGCGGACGCCTGGCTGGCCGACGGCCTCGTGGCCGGCGAGCGTGTGGCCGTGCTGGCCCACAACGAGCTGGAGTACCTGGAGTTCCAGATCGCCGCGCAGCGCGCCGGGCTGGTGCTGGTGCCGCTGAACACGCGTTTCAAGGCCGCCGAGCTGCAGCAGGTGCTGAACGACTGCCAGCCGCGGGTGCTGATCCAGGGCCCGGGCTTCGACGAGGTGGGCGCGGCGCTCGACGTGCAACGCCGCTGGCACCTCGGCACCAATGGCGCCGGCGATTCGTACGAAGCCCGCCTGCAGGCGGCGCGCGCAACGCCGCGGCCCGTGGCCGACCCCGACGCACTGGCCAGCCTGCTCTACACCAGCGGCACCACCGGCCACCCCAAGGGCGCCATGATCAGCAACCGCGCGCTGCTGGCGCGCAGCCTGTCGCTGGGTGTCGAGCTGGCCATTGGCCCGGACGACGTGTTCCTGCAGGCGCTGCCCATGTTCCATCTGGCGCAGACCTTCTCCTGCGCCTTCGCCATGCTGGGCGCGACCAACGTGATGCTCAAGGGCTTCGACCCCAAGGCCGCGCTGGCCGCGCTGGGCCGTTACCGCGTCACGCACACGCTGATGGTGCCGATGATGATCCGCATGCTGGTGGAGCATCCCGACCTGGCGGGCACCGACCGCTCGGCGCTGCGGGCGCTGCTGTACGGCGGCTCGTCGATCTCGCAGGCCGAGCTGCGGCGCGCGCTGGACGCCTTCCGCTGCGGCTTCTTCCAGATGTACGGCATGACCGAGACCGGCCCGGCCACACTGCTGCGCCCGGCCGAGCACGATCCGGCGCAACCGCAGTGGCTGGCCAGCGCGGGATCGGACATCGTCACCTTCGACGTCGCGGTGGTTGATCACGAGGGCCAGGCCTGCGCCCCCGGCGCACGCGGCGAGATCGTCATCGACGGGCCCGCGCTGATGAGCGGCTACTGGCAACGACCGCAGGAGACCGCCACCGCGCTGCGCGGCGGGCGCATGCACACCGGCGACGTCGGCCACTTCGACACCGACGGCCTGCTGCATGTGACCGACCGGCTCAAGGACATCATCATCAGCGGCGGCGAAAACGTCAGCTCCACCGAGGTGGAGAAGGTGCTGATGGCGCACGCCAGCGTGGCCGAGTGCGCCGTGGTCGCCGTGCCCGACGAGCGGCTGGGCGAACGCGTGCACGCGGTGGTGGTGCTGGCCGCCAATACCACGCTCTCGGAAAGTGACCTCGATACGCACTGCCGCGAGCTGCTGGCCGGCTACAAGCGCCCACGCTCCTACTCGGTGAGCCCCGTGCTGCCGCGCACGGCCACCGGCAAGGTACAGAAGAACCTGCTGCGCGATGCCCTCAAGCGCGAACCGGCAGGGCCCTGACACACCCCCCCAACGCTTCATCCCTCCCCTTCACACACACACACTCAGAGGAAGTTCCCATGTCCGACAAACACGACGTCATCATCATCGGCGGCGGTATCGGCGGCCTGGTGGCGGGCGCGCTGCTGGCGAAGTACGAACACCGCAAGGTGCTGGTGCTCGAAAAGCAGCGCGCCATCGGCGGCCGCTGCCTCTCGTTCGGCGGCCCGCACGGTCGCTACACCGCCGACGAGTACCGCGCCGCGCTCAAGGGCGCCGCCGCGCTGCGCCTGGTGCACTGCGAGCCCTCGCTGGAGACCATCGTCGACGAGTACAAGCTGTTCGACAACTTCATCATCGACCCGGGCTGGCATCTGGTGACCGGTGCGCACATGAACCGCTACTCGCTGCTGGCCGAGGCCATGGGCAAGCGCATCGATGTGCTGCCGCAGCGCGGGCTGTACATCGACATCGGCGTCGGTGAATTCGGCGAGCTGTCCCAGATGACCAAGGACTGGCCCGAGGCGTCCAAGCGCGAGCACAAGCGCGTGGCGCGCGAGCGCATGCAGATCACGATGGAGGAGTCGAAGGCCTACGACCACATCGACCTGGTCGAATACCTGGAGTCGGTCACGCCCGACCAACGCGTGCGCGACTACTACTCATGGCTGGGCCGCTTCCTGCTGGCGCTGAACGACGCGCGCGCCTGCTCGGCCGGCGAATTCATCCGCACCAACAACATGCCGGTGGCGGCGGGCCTGCACCTGTCGCGTGGCGGTGGCAGCGGCGAAGTGGTGGGCGGCTTCAAGCGCATTGCCGACACCTTTGCAGAGATCATCCAGGAGAACGGCGGCACGGTGCTCACCAACGCGCCGGTGCACGAGATCGTTCTCGATGGCAACGTGGCCACCGGCGTGAAGGTCACCGACCCGACCACCGGCCGCACCGAGACGCTCGAAGCCGAGACGGTGATCTGCAACATCCCGCTCGACGCCATCGGCAAGGTGCTGCCGATGGCGTCCTTCCCGGCCGAGCTGCGCGAGCGCATCGGCAAGATCCATTCGGCCACCGGGGTCACCGGCTTCATCTGCGTCGACAGGCTGCCCGAGCCCGACAAACCCGAGGGGGTCTTCGTGGTGGATCCGCTGCCCGGCGCGCCGGTCATCAAGGGCGGCGGCGCGGTGGTGGGCTTCGAGCAGACCACCGCACTCGACACCAGCCGCCGCCTTGGCAAGGACCACTACATCCAGACCTGGATCGTCGTGTCCACCAGCGACCCCGACGAAGCCCACGACGAGCCGCTGATCCAAAAGCTGGTGCAGGCGCAGCTGGCCTGGTTCCGCAACAAGTACCCGGGCTTCGCGGCCTCGTACAAGTGGTCGATCTTCGGCGTGGCCGACCGCATCTACGGCATCTCGCCCGAGCCCGGCATGATCGGCGACCGCCGGCCGCCGGTGAAGCATCCGCTGGTGAAGAACCTTTACTTCACCGGCGACACGGTGGCGCAGACCGACGTCGGCACCAGCGGCGCGGTGCATGGCGCGATGCTCTGCGCCGGCGAGGTGGCGGGGCACGACTTCATGCAGCTGCTGCCCGACTTCCTGCGCTGAAGCGGCCCCGGCTGGCATGGGCACGCGATTACAGTGCCTGCCCATGCCTTCGACCCGCACGCCACCGACCCGCGCCTCTACCCGAGCACAACGCGCCACCGGCGACCTCACCCGCCGCCGCATGCTCGATGCCGCCCGTGTCATCTTCTCGCGCGACGGCTTTGCCGGTGCCTCAGTGCAGGCCATCCTCGACGAAGTGGGCGTGGCGCCGCCCGCGCTTTACCACCACTTCGGCAACAAGCGCGGGTTGTTCGTCGCGGTGGCCGACGAGGTGTATGCGCAGTTCGTGCAGGCACTGATGCTGGCCACCCAAGGCACCGAAGGGTTTGAGGCCTCGATCGACGCCATGATCGATGCCGCCGGTCGCTTGCACCACCAGGACCCGACGCTGGCCTCGATCTCGCTGCAGATCCAGATCGAAGCGCGCCGCAACGATGACCTGCGCCACCAGCTCAAGCCGGTGTTCGATGTCTTCCGCCACTTCGCCGAAGAGCAGGCCCGCGCGGCCCCGCCGGCGCTGCTGCAGCAGGTGGGCGTGCGGCCGCTGACGCTGGCCATCATCGCCATCCTCAACGGTCTGAGCAGCGTGGCCGCCTCGCTGCGCAGCGACGCCGAATTCAGCCAGACCGCCGAGGCGCTGCGGCTGCTGCTGGCCCGCTCCGCGACCTGAACGCATCGGGCCGCCGCGCCGCGCGGCAATACGCTGCTGGGCACAGGGGCTCCCGCAGGCTGCTAGCCTGCCCTGCACCTTGTGCAGCCTCAGGACAACCTCGATGGCCACCGAACGAATCGAACGCGACACCTTCGGCGAGATCGCCGTGCCCGCGGAGCGCCTGTGGGGCGCGCAGACGCAGCGCTCGCTGCAGCACTTCGCCATCTCCGGCGAGCGCATGCCGCGTGAGCTGCTGCTGGCGCTGGCGCTGGTCAAGCGCGCCGCGGCCACGGTGAACCAACAGCTCGGGCTGCTCGATGCCCGCAAGGCCGACGCCATCACCGAGGCAGCCGACGAGGTACTGGCCGGCCAGCACGACGCGGAGTTCCCGCTGGTGGTGTGGCAGACCGGCTCGGGCACGCAGAGCAACATGAACATGAACGAGGTGCTGGCCAACCGCGCCTCCCAGCGGCTGGGCGGGCCGGTGGGCATGCAGCGGCTGGTGCACCCCAACGACGAGGTCAACCTGGGCCAGTCGTCCAACGACGTGTTCCCCACCGCGATGAACGTGGCCGCAGTGCAGGCCCTGGTGCAGCACCTGCTGCCGGCGCTGGCCGGCCTGCGCGAGACGCTGCGGGCCAAGGCCGACGCCTTCGCCGGCATCGTCAAGATCGGCCGCACCCACCTGCAGGACGCCACGCCGCTGACGCTGGGCCAGGAGATCTCCGGCTGGGTGGCCCAGCTCGACCACGGCCAGACCCACCTGCGCGCCGCCCTGCCCCATCTGCGCGAGCTGGCGCTGGGCGGCACCGCGGTGGGCACCGGGCTGAACGCGCACCCCGAGTTCGCGGTGCGTGTGGCGGCCGAGCTGGACCGCCTCACCGGCCTGGGTTTCGTCACCGCGCCCAACAAATTCGAGGCGCTGGCCGCGCACGACGCCATCGTGCATGCGCACGGCGCGCTGAAGACGGTGGCCGCGTCGCTGATGAAGATCGCCAACGATGTGCGCTGGCTGGCCTCGGGCCCACGCTCGGGGCTGGGCGAGATCAGCATCCCCGAGAACGAACCCGGCAGCTCCATCATGCCCGGCAAGGTCAACCCCACGCAGTGCGAAGCGCTGACGATGGCCTGCTGCCAGGTGTTCGGCAACGACGTGGCCGTCAACCTGGCCGGCGCCTCCGGCAACTTCGAGCTGAACGTCTACAAGCCGGTGCTGATCCACAACCTGCTGCAGAGCGTGCGGCTGCTGGCCGACGGCGCGCGCAGCTTCGACACCCACTGCGCCCACGGCATCGAACCGGTGCGCGAGCGCATCGCTGAGCTGGTGCAGCGTTCGCTGATGCTGGTGACCGCGCTGAACCCGCACATCGGCTACGACAAGGCCGCCGACATTGCCAAGCAGGCGCACCGCAGCGGCAGCACGCTGCGCGAGGCGGCCATCGCCTCGGGGCATGTCACCGCCGAGCAGTTCGACGCGTGGGTGCAGCCGCAACAGATGGTGGGTGCGGCGCCTGCCGATCCCGCCCCGCCCCCCACGCCTTGATCCGGTTGAGGTGGACGACTGGGCAGCCGTACTCCGAATGGCCCCGGGGCTTCCGAACAAGTAGAATTTTCCCGGCCCTGCCGAAGCAATGCATGACACGCCTGGATCGCCTGTTGCCCGCTCTCTCGTGGCCTCGTCCGGATGCCGCCCTTCTGCGCAATGAGGCGTTGGCCGGCCTGACTGTTGGACTCATGGTGATCCCACAAGGGGTTGCCTATGCCACATTGGCCGGCATGCCGATCGTCACCGGCATCTACGCCTCCATGCTGCCGGCCCTTGTCGCGGTGTTGTTCAGCGCCTCGCCTCGGGTATCGGTCGGCCCGACGGCTCTCAGCTGCCTGCTCGTCGGTGCGTCGCTGACCGGCATGGCAGTGCCCGGCAGCCCGCAGTGGATCGCCATGGCGGGCTGGCTGGCATTGCTGTCGGGCGGTTTGCAGGTGTTGCTGGGTTTGCTGAGGGCCGGCAGGCTGCTCAGCCTGGTCAGCGATCCCGTGATGATGGCGTTTACGCAAGCGGCCAGTCTGCTCATCATCGCCTCGCAATTGCCGGCTTTGCTGGGGGTTCAGCACCTCTCCTGGTCAGCGCTGGGTTCGCCGCACGGGTTGTCAGCCGCCTTCGGGTTGGGAAGCCTCGCCCTGCTCATGGCGGTGCGGCGATGGAAGGCGACGTTTCCGTCGGTGCTGGTCGTGATGCTTTGCAGTGCCGGAATTTCCAAGTGGATCGGCTTCACCGCACAGGGCGGCAAGGTCATTGGTGCCCTGCCCGATCGATTGCCCAGCCTGTCATGGCCTGCGTTCCTCAGCGGCGCAACCTTTGCCGATCTGGTGCTGCCGACATTGGTCATCACGCTCGTGAGTTGCCTTGAAACGGCCTCCAGCGCCAAAGTCGACAACGAACGCCAGGGCACGCGGTGGAACCGGAATCAAGACCTCATCGGACAAGGCCTGGGCAAGTTCGCCGCCGGCATCAGCGGCGCATTCCCTACGAGCGCTTCGTTCTCCCGCTCGGCACTGAACCTCTACGCCGGCGCGCGCACCGGTTGGGCAACGATTTTTTCCGTCGTTGTCGTCCTGTTGGCGTTGTTGACCTTCACCCCAGTGCTTGAGCGCGTGCCGCAGGCGGTTCTTGCCGCGGTCGTGCTGGTCGCCGTGATCGGGCTGGTTCGGCCGCAGGAGTTTGTTCGGTTGTGGCGAGTTTCCCGTGGCGAGGCGGTCATTGCTCTCGCGACCTTCGCCATCACGCTGCTGTCCGCCCCGCTGCTCTATTGGGGCGTGATTGCCGGCATCTTGATGGCCCTGTCGCACTTCATCTACCACCGCATGCAACCCCGCATCATCGAGGTGGGCCTGCACGCTGACGGCAGCCTGCGTGATCGTCACTTGTGGAATCTGCCGCCCGTGGCGCCGCATGTGCTCGCCCTGCGGATGGACGCTGCCCTCGACTTTGCTACCGCGAGCACGTTCGAAGAACGCGTTCTCGGCCAGTCTGAGCTCGAACCTGGCGTGAAGCACGTGTGCCTGTTTGCCCACGCCATCAACCGCATCGATGCCACTGGCGTGGCCACGCTCATCAAGGTCGCCGACCAAATGCATGAGCGGGGCATCACGCTTCACCTGAGCGGGTTGAAACTGCCGGTGGAGACGGCGCTGCAGCGCGCCGGGGTTCTGCTCCTTCACGGCGGCGTTCGAACCTATCGCAACGACGGTGAGGCGCTGAAAATGTTGTCGCAAGTCGACGCCGTCCCAAACGACCCGGCGGCGGCATCGATGGTTTGAACGACCATCAACGGGCCGGGCGCCAGCAGCATGAACGGCGTCGTCGCGGTGCAGTTCAGCGGACGGCGCGGACGCCGAATTGCGTGACCCGCTGCATCGCCAGGTTGGCCGCGGCGGTGCGGGTCTCGACGCCGAGCTTTGAGTAGACGTGTTCGAGGTGCTTCTTCACCGTGGCCGGGCTGGCGCCGAGGATGTCGCCGATGTCGCGGTTGGTCTTGCCCTGCACCACCCAGTACAGCACCTCGGCCTCCCGCGCGGTGAGCTTGAAGCTCAGGCCCAGGGCCTCGACCAGCGCGGCATCGTCGGCCTCGTGCAGCACCAGCAACCATTCGCCCTCCGCGGTGGGCTCATGCAGCGCAAAGCTCAGACGCCGCGCACCGCGCGCCACGGTGAGTTTCGCGGGCTCGATGCGTTCACCCTGGGCTTGCTCGACACAGCTCACCTGGTGCTGCAGCCAGGCCAGCACCTCGGTGGGCGCACGCGGGCCTTCGCTGTCGAAATAGTCTTTCAACAAGCGACGCGCCAGCGCGGTCTGCCAGGTCAGGCGGCCGTCCTGCAGGCGCACCGCCAGCGTGGCGTGGCCAAAGGCATCGAGCGCATTGCGGGCCTGGCGCTGCGCCCGCGCGGTGCGCAAGTGCGCGGCGATGCGGGCCAGCGCCTCGCGCGGGCGGATGGGCTTGGTGACGTAGTCGTTGCCGCCGGCCGCGAAGGCCGCGACCACATGCTCGGTCTCGGTCAGGCCGGTCATGAAGACGATGGGCGTGGCGGCGGTGCGCGGGTCGGCGCGCAGGCGGCGCGCCACCTCGAAGCCGTCCATGCCGGGCATCATGGCGTCTAGCAGCACGATGTCGGGCTGCATGGCCCAGGCGGTGGCCAGGGCCTGCTCGCCGTGGGTGGCCACCAGCACGGTGTGGCCGGCTTCGTCGAGCGCATCGTGCAGCAGCGCCAGGTTCTCGGGCACGTCGTCGACGATGAGCACGATGTCGGCAGCGCCGCGGTCGAAGCCGGGAGCGGACGACGGGGCTGCAGCGGGCGAAGAGAAGTCGTCGGACATCGTCGGGTGTACTCAGGCGTTCGGCAAGGTGTCGGAGGTCGGGTGGCTACGGCTGGCCAGCAGGCCGGCCTGCAGCAGATGCTTCAGCGCATCGACACGGAACTGGCGCGCCAGCGCCCGGGCACGCTGAACGAACTCGGCCGCCTCGGGGTGAGCGGCCTCGATCTCGTCCAGCCGCGCCCCGACGCCACGCAGGTAACCCACCCGCACCAACTCAATCAACGCCTGCAGCTGGGCGGGCGGAGGATAGACGATGGGTACGGCAGGCAGCGCCGCCGGGGCCGGCGTGCCGTCGACCTGCCACTGCAGGTCCAGCCGCGCGCCCAGCCAATCGAGCAGCTCGGCCAGCCGCACCGGCTTGACGAAGAAGTCGGCCGGCGTGATGCCGACGTCGTTCTCCAGGCCTTTGTCGTAGGCGTTGGCCGAGACCACGGCGGTGTGCACCGTGGCCGCCGCCGGGCCCGGCAAAGCGCGCAGGCGGCGCAGCGTCTCCCAGCCGTCGATGCCGGGCATGGCCAGGTCCATGAAGATGGCGTCGGGCCAGGCCTCGGCCGGCAGCGTCTGCAACAGCGCCAGGCAGGCCTCGCCCGAGGCGACTGCCTGCAGCTCGAAGCCCAGCGGCTCAAGCGCATCGGTGAGGAAGCGGCGGTCGGGCTCTTCGTTGTCGACCACCAGAACGCGCCGGCGCCGGCCCAGGTAGCCGGTGTGCGCGACCCGGCCTGCCAAGATGCGCTGCGCGGTGGCGGCGGGCTGGTCGTGCAGCGCGGGCAGGAAGAGTTTGAGGCGGAAGATGCTGCCGCGGCCGGGCTGGCTATCCACCGTCAGCTCGCCGCCCATCAGGCCGGTGAGCATCTTGGCGATCGTCAGGCCCAGGCCGGTGCCGCCTTCCGAGCCCCCGCCGGCGGCCGAGCCGCGCACAAAGGGGTCAAACACGCGGTCGAGCTCTTCGGCGCTCATGCCTGGGCCGCTGTCTTCGATCTCGAAGCGGGCCATCTCGCGGGCGTAGCTGGCGCGCAGCACCACCTGGCCTTCACGCGTGAACTTGACGGCATTGCCCAGCACATTGATGAGGATCTGGCGCAGCCGCTTTTCGTCGGCCCGCACCCATTCGGGAATCTTCCCGCGGGGTTCGTACTGGAAGCCGATGCCGCGGTCGGCGGCCTGCAGTTGCAGCAGATGCACCAGCTCGTCCAGACCCTCACGCAGGCGCATGGGCTTGACGTCGAGCGTGAGCTTGCCGCCCTCGATGCGGGCGATGTCGAGCGTGCCTTCGATCAGCGACAGCAGGTGGTCGCCGCCACGGCGGATCACGCTCACCGCACCCCGGCGATGCGCCGGGATGCTGGCGTCGTCTTCCAGCAGTTGCGCATAGCCCAGGATGCTGTTGAGCGGCGTGCGCAGCTCGTGGCTGATGGTGGTGACGTAGCGGCTCTTGGCCTGGTTGGCGGCGTCGGCCTGGGCGCGCGCCTGCTCGGCCTGCAGCGCGGCCTGCTCGGCCGCCTGCTTGGCGGCCTGCAGCTGGCCGTCGGTGCGGCGGTGCGATTCGATCTCGCCCTGCAGCATGTGGGTGCGCTCGTGCAGCGCCTGGGTCTGGCGGTTCGATTCCTCCTGCGCCACCTGCCGGCTCTTGTGCGTCAGCACCAGCCACCACACCGCCACGCCGGCCACCAGCAGCAGCGCGCCGTAGGCCTTCAAAAAGCCGAAGCGCAGTGCCGGGGCCAGCAGCTCCAATGACTTGGCATCGGCCCGCACCGACAGCAGCCGCAGCTCCTGCTGGTACAGCACCAGGAACACCATGCCCAGCAGCGGCACCACCGCCAGCATCAGCAGCAGGTAGTGGCCCAGGCCCTTGTCGAGGTACGGCCAGGCGCGCATCGGCAGCAGCTGGCGCAGCGCCGCCGACCACTGCGACGACAGCCGCGCATCGGGCTTGCACAGGTCGTTGCAGCGCGCGTCGAGCGTGCAGCACAGCGAGCAGATCGGCCCCTGGTAGGCCGGGCAGTGGGCCATGTCGTCGCCTTCGTAATCGCGCTCGCAGATGCAGCAGCGGCGCAGGCCGTAGCTGCCTTGTGATGCATCGTGCTCGGCCGACGCCAACGGCGCCAGACCCATGCGCTGCGGCCGGCGGGCGAGCGCATAGCGGCCCTGCGTGGCCCAGGCGATCAGCGGCGCGGCGATGAAGGCGGTGACCAGCGCGATCAGCGCCGAGTAGGCCTGCGGGTAGCGGCCGAACACGCCCAGATGCGCCGCCACCGACAGCGCCGAGGCCAGCCCCATCGCGCCCACGCCCACCGGGTTGATGTCGAACAGGTGGGCGCGCTTGAACTCGATGCCGCGCGGCGACCAACCCATCGGCTTGTTGATCACCAGGTCGGCCACCACCGCCATGATCCAGCTGATGGCGATGTTGGAATACAGCCCGAGCACGCCGCCCATGGCCTGGAACACGTCCAGCTCCATCAGCATCAATGCGATCAGTGTGTTGAACACCACCCACACCACCCGCCCCGGGTGGCTGTGCGACACCCGCGAGAAAAAGTTGCTCCAGGCCAGCGAGCCGGCGTAGGCATTGGTGACGTTGATCTTGAGCTGCGACACCACCACGAACAGCGCCGTGGCGGCCACCGCCCAGCCGTAGTGCGGGAAGACGTACTCGTAGGCGGCCAGATACATCTGGTTGGGGTCGACCGCGCGTTCGGTCGGCACCATGTGGCTGATGGCCAAATAGGCCAGCAGCGCCCCGCCCAGCATCTTCAGCACGCCGGGGATCACCCAGCCGGGCCCCCCGATCAGCGTGGCCGCCCACCAACGCCAGCGGTTGGCTTTGGTGCGCTCGGGCATGAAGCGCAGGTAGTCGGCCTGCTCGCCCATCTGCGTGATCAGCGAAATGCCCACCGTGGTGGCGGCGCCGAAGTCGAGCCAGTTGAAGCCGGCCACATTGCGCTCGCCGCCGTAGCGCGCCAGCTCGGCCCACAGGCCGGGGTTGTGATCGAACACGTACACGTACGGCAACACCAGCATCACCAGCCAAAGCGGCTGGGTCCACACCTGCAGCTGGCTGATGACGGTGACGCCATGTGTGACCAGCGGAATGACCACCAGCGCGCAGATCAGGTAGCCCCAGGCCGGCGGGATGTCGAACGCCAGGTCGAGTGCATAGGCCATCACCGCCGCTTCGAGCGCAAAGAAGATGAAGGTGAAGCTGGCGTAGATCAGCGAGGTGACGGTCGAGCCCATGTAGCCGAAGCCGGCGCCGCGGCTGAGCAGGTCCATGTCGACGCCGTAGCGCGCGGCGTAAGCGCTGATGGGCAGCCCAGCCAGGAAGATGATCAGCCCGGTGGCCAGGATGGCCAGTGCGGCGTTGACGAAGCCGTGCTGCACCAGCAGCGTGGCGCCGATGGCTTCAAGCACCAGGAACGACGACGCGCCGCCGAACGCGGTATTGGCCACCCGCGCCATGCTCCACTTGCGGAACGAGTGCGCGGTGAAGCGCAGCGCGTAGTCTTCCATCGATTCGCGCGCCACCCACTCGTTGTAGTCGCGCCGCACCTTGATGACGCGCTGCACCGGTGCCGACCGCAGAGGGTCGGTTTGCGCGGCAGCGTCAGGGGTGGTGGTCGGTAAATCCATGGTGGCGTATTGAACCAGACAAGCCAGAATGCACGCCTGAGCATCTAACTTGCATGACTCGCGCCATGGAACTGACCCCCCGAGAAAAAGACAAGCTGCTGATCTTCACCGCGGCGCTGCTGGCCGAACGGCGCAAAGCCCGCGGCCTCAAGCTCAACTACCCCGAAGCCGTGGCGCTGATCACCGCCGCCATCATGGAGGGCGCCCGCGACGGCAAGACCGTCGCCGCACTGATGAGCGATGGCAAAACCGTGCTCAGCCGGGCCGATGTGATGGACGGCATCGCCGAGCTGATCCCCGAGATCCAGGTCGAGGCCACCTTCCCCGACGGCACCAAGCTGGTGACCGTGCATCAACCGATCGCGTGAGGAGCGCACCAAGATGATTCCGGGCGAACTTTTCACCGACGGCGCCGACCACGACCTCAACCCCGGCCGCCGCACGCTGACCGTGGTGGTCGAGAACGCCGGCGACCGGCCCATCCAGGTCGGCTCGCACTACCACTTCGCCGAGACCAACGCCGCCCTGCGCTTTGACCGCGCCGCCGCGCACGGCATGCGGCTGAACATCGCCTCAGGCACCGCGGTGCGCTTCGAGCCCGGGCAGCAGCGCACGGTCGAACTGGTGGACTACAGCGGAAACCGCATCGTTTACGGTTTCCGCGGCTTGGTGCAAGGAAAACTGTGATGGCAACGATTGGACGCAGGGCCTACGCCGAGATGTACGGCCCCACCGTGGGCGACCGGGTCCGCCTGGCTGATACCGAGCTGATCATCGAGGTGGAAGACGACCTGACGCTGCGCGCCGGCGGCTACGGCGAAGAGGTGAAGTTCGGCGGCGGCAAGACCATCCGCGACGGCATGGGCCAGAGCCAGGTGCCTAACGGCCCGGGTGCGCATGAAGCCGCCGACTGCGTGATCACCAACGCGCTGATCGTCGACCACTGGGGCATCATCAAGGCCGACATCGGCATCAAGGGCACGCGCATCGTCGGCATCGGCAAGGCCGGCAACCCGGATGTGCAGCCGGGCGTGGACATCGTCATCGGCCCGGGCACCGAGATCATCGCGGCCGAGGGCCTGATCGTCACCGCCGGTGGCATCGACACACACATCCACTTCATCTGCCCGCAGCAGATCGAAGAAGCGCTGATGAGCGGCGTGACCACCATGTTCGGCGGCGGCACCGGGCCGGCCACCGGCACCTTTGCCACCACCTGCACGCCGGGGCCGGCCAACATCCGCCGCATGCTGGAAGCGGCCGATGCCTTTCCGATGAACCTGGGCTTCATGGGCAAGGGCAACGCCAGCCGGCCCGAAGCCCTGCGCCAGCAGATCGAAGCCGGCGCGGTGGGCCTGAAGCTGCACGAAGACTGGGGCACCACGCCCGCGGCCATCGACACCTGCCTGAGCGTGGCCGAAGAGAGCGACACCCAGGTGGCCATCCACACCGACACGCTGAACGAAAGCGGCTTCGTCGAAGACTCGATCGCCGCCTTCAAGGGCCGCACCATCCACACCTTCCACACCGAAGGCGCGGGCGGCGGCCATGCACCCGACATCATGAAGGTGGTGGGCGAGGCCAACGTGCTGCCGTCATCCACCAACCCGACGCGGCCGTACACCATCAACACGCTCGACGAGCACCTGGACATGCTGATGGTCTGCCACCATCTGGATGCCAGCATCGCCGAAGACCTGGCCTTTGCCGAAAGCCGCATCCGCCGCGAAACCATCGCCGCCGAAGACGTGCTGCACGACCTGGGCGCCATCAGCATGTTCAGCTCCGACAGCCAGGCCATGGGCCGCGTCGGCGAGGTGATCATCCGCACCTGGCAGACGGCGCACAAGATGAAGGTGCAGCGCGGCAAGCTGCCCGATGACGGCGCACGCAACGACAACTTCCGCGCCAAGCGCTACATCGCCAAGTACACCATCAACCCGGCCAT
>JBDTQF010000092.1:0-14558 GCA_039932275.1 Burkholderiales bacterium | reverse complement strand
GCCACCTGGACCAGGTGACGCAGCAGAACGCTGCGCTCGTCGAGCAGAGCACTGCCGCTTCCGAGAGCCTCAAGCAGCAGATGAACCGGCTCGCAGACGCCGTGAGCGTCTTCCGGTGATCGTCGATCGGCTTGATTGTCTTCAGCGCTAGGGCCGAGCTGTTCTGCGGGCACCGTTGCCGGAACAGGCCGGCATTCAAGTTCGACCCGACCGATCCGCAAGGTCGTTGTCGCACTTCCACCAACGACCGCACGCCCGGCGGTCGATTTGAAATGGCCCAACTCGCGGAAGACCCGATGACGCAACCGGCGACACCTGAGGCGCGTCTTCTCGCACCGTTTCACGCTCGACTTGCCGATCGAAATTGCACAAAGCTCCCGATGAAGACACTGCCCAGCCCTCGCATCCTGCTCGTCGACGACACGACGGCCATTGACGTGAATTTCCGCAAGATCCTGACGCCCGACGTGGCGGCACAGTTCACCTTGTCCGGGGTGGAGGCCGCCTTGTTCGGTGAGCAACCAAAGGGCGCAACCGCAGCGTTCGAAATCGACTCCGCCCACCAGGGCCAGGAGGCGCTGGCGATGTTGCAGGCGGCGATGCTCGCCAACCGGCCGTACGCGATGGCGTTCATTGACATGCGTATGTCCCCGGGGTTGGACGGGGTGGAGACAATCGAGCAGCTATGGCAAGCAGATTCCCGGCTTCAGGTCGTGATCTGCGCCGCACCTTCCGACCACTCGTTGGCCAAAGTGCTCGGGCGTCTGGGGACAAATGACCAACTGATGATTCTGAAGAAGCCTTTCGACGCGATCGAGGTGGTCCAGATGGCTCACGCGCTGACCATCAAGTGGCAGATGACGCAGCAGGCCGCGGCGCAGAAAAGCGCCCTGGAGGTTGTGGCACGCGAGCGCACGGTCGAGGTTGCTTGCGCCAAACAAGCCCTGCAAGGCACCCTGACGGCCCTGCAGGACAGCGATGCCCGCTACTGGGCTCTTGTTGAGGCGTCGCCCGACGCGATCCTGATCAAGGAGCAAGGTTGCATCGTGTTCGCCAACAGCGCTGCGTCGGGCCTGTTCGGTGCGAGCCAACCGGATGCCTTGATCGGCCGCGCCATGCTGACCCTGGTCGCCCGAAGCGACCGCGCCGAGGCCGCCAAGGCGGTTGGCGAACTCGCCCTGGGCAAAGCCCCGCGCATGGTTGAGGAACAGGCGCTGCGCCTGGATGGGAGCACCGTCGACGTCGCGGTCACCCGCTTGCTATTCAACTTCCAGGGGCGACCCGCGATCCAGGTCGTGGCGCGCGACATTTCGGAGAGCCAGCGCCTGCACGTGCAGCTGAAGCATCTGACCACCCACGATGCGCTGACCGGCCTGCCCAATCGCGTGCTGCTGATGGACCGCATGGGTCAGACACTGGCCAGTGCCAAGCGCCACAGCAAACAATGCATGGTGGCGTTGATCGACCTCGATCGTTTCAAGGCGGTCAACGATCGTCTCGGCCATGAAGCCGGCGACAACTTGTTGCGGACAATGTCGCACCGAATTTCTTCCAGCCTGCGCGAGTCCGACACGCTGGCGCGCGTCGCAGGTGACGAGTTCGTCGTCGTCTTCCAGGAAGCCGCCTCCATGGACAACGCCATGCAGATCCTCGACCGGATCGTGTCCCTCGTCTCCGAGCCTGTGGTTTTCGAAGACGGCAATGACATTGCCATCTCCTGCAGCGTGGGGTGCAGCACCTATCCGGACGACGGGCTGGACGCCGAAGGGCTGCTGCGGGCCGCCGGCGCGGCCATGTGCCAAGCCAAGGAATCGGGACGGAACAAACTGCAGATCTTCAACGCCGACTTGCGTTCGCGCGCGGCGTCGCGCGCCAGCCTGCAAGTCGACCCGCGCCACGCCGTCGAACGCGACGGACCCTCGCTGAGTACCCTCGAGGACGCGGTAGCTGAACGCACTCGCGCGCTCACCTGCGCCAACGAGGTGCTGCAAACCGAAATCAACGAGCGCAAGCACCTGCAAGGCCAACTGGTGCAGTCCGCGAAGCTGGCATCGATCGGGCAACTCGCGGCCGGCGTTGCGCACGAGATCAACAACCCCATCGGCTATGTCTTTTCCAACTTGGGCGCGCTGGAGGGTTACCACGCGCAGCTATTCGAGATGCTCGCCACCTACGAGCAGGCGGAACGCAGCATCAGCACACCAGACGTTGCGGCGCGGCTGAAGGGGCTGCGCGAAGCGTTGGACCTCGCCTTTCTGAAGGAAGACATTCCAATTCTGATGCGCGAGTCCAAACAGGGCATCGCGCGGGTGCGCCAGATCGTGCAGGACCTGAGGGATTTCTCGCGCGTTGACTCGAACCAGGAATGGCAGTGGGCGAACCTGCATCAAGGCATAGATTCGACACTGGACGTCGCGGTGAACGAGATCAAGTACAAGGCCGACGTGATCAAGGAGTACGGGCAGGTCCCCGACATCGAGTGCCTACCCTCACAGATCAATCAGGTCGTGCTGAATCTGGTGGTCAACGCGGTGCACTCGATGGGCGAGCAACGCGGCTGCATCACATTGCGCACCGGCACGGAGGGGGAGCAAGTGTGGTTCGAAGTGAGCGACAACGGCTCGGGCATCGAGCCCGAGACCTTGAACCGCATCTTCGATCCATTCTTCACCACCAAGCCGGTCGGCAAGGGCGTCGGCCTCGGCCTGTCCTTGTCGTACGGAATCGTGCAAAAGCACCAAGGGCGGATCGAGGTGAATAGCGTTGTGGGCCGGGGATCGAGCTTTCGGGTGACGCTGCCGGCGTGCCGCGCAAAGACTTGCGTGGAAGAGTCCGAGGCGACGTGAATGAATCTGATGCTTTCGGGCGCACGACAAACAGAGGACCGCCGCCGACGCGTGCCAACTGGCGTGCGGACAAACCGCTGACCCGAGAGTGTCCGCGGTCAGGTGGTGTGCACGGCGTGCCGAATGATCGAAGGGCAGCTCCCACACGAACAGAGCTGAACTCGCCCTGGATCGGTTCATTCAAGCCACGTCCGTCGCCCAGACACGTGAGAAAGAGGGCCCGGTCACCGGGCGCATCGGCGATACGGACAGTTTCAGCAACATGGCAAACGGCACCGTGTATCGACGAGACCGGGTCCGCGCCCGGAGGTGGCCGTCGGCAGCCCACCATCACTGTCAGGTCACCGGAGTCGGGCGGACCGCACCAGCGCGTAGTGTGCTTCCAGTGCTCGGCCCAGGTACCCGCACCTCGTTACGTCACCGATGTAGTTAATGCAGCGCTTGGCGGCGCGCTTGCGGAAGCAAGGGGTCTGCTTTCGAATGACCGCTGGAAGGAGATCCATCTCGGGGATCAGATGCTCGGAATGGTTCGGCAGTGTAAGTACGCGGCCTTCGGAAGGAGTCGTTCAGTCGTTCAGCCGGGATCCTCTCCCGGTCATTGCTGGCCACCTGCGAACGACCGCTGTCGCCGCCGCTGACTTTCTCGGCGGTGCGAGCGAAGGTCAAGTTTCAAGGTACACCGGTCGCTCGCTGTGAAAATCTCCGCCGGCTGCTGTGGGTCGGGCCGAGACATTCCCGAGCCATACCAACAATCCACAAACCAGCCATTCCCGCCAACAGCGCAAGTTGAACCATCCCGCGTCCGCTCGTTGCAGAGATGTGCAGCGACCAGGGCGCCCAGCGCCTGTCGTCTAGACCTGCACCGCGCGCCGCAGCCGATTGCCGATGGTCCACACCAGCAGCGCCATCACCACACCCAGCGCCACGTTCACATACAGCGCCGGCAACCCCAGCCCGGCCATCAGGCCCATGGCACCGTAGGCAAAGGCGCGGTCGCTCTTGCCCATGGGGCCGTCGAAGCGCCGTGGGCCGCCGGCTGCCAGTGCGGCCAGGCCGGTGGTCTCCGCCACGGTCGCGAGGGCCGCGGCCAGCACGGCCAGCACGGGGCTCACACCCGGCAGCAAGGCAAACGGCAGGGCCAGCGCCAGGTCGGCGGCCACGTCGCACACCTCGTTGAGAACCGCGCCCAGGCGCGACTGCTGCCGGGTGTGCTTGGCCAGCAGACCGTCCAGCGCATTGAAGGCCATGCGCAGCGGCATCACCAGCACCAGGCCCAGCCACAGGCCGCGCTGCTGCGGCCAGCAGGCCAGCGCCACGCCGTAGGCCAGCATGGCCAGCGCGGTGCCCAGCGTCAGCTGGTTGGGGGTGACGCGGGTCGCTGCCAGGGCGCTCACCAGGGGCTGGAGCAGTTGCTGGAAGCGGGGCTTGAGCTGGTAGATGGAAAGGGTCATGGGCAGTGAGGGCGCAGGTCGATGTCGGTTTGATGTTGCAGGTAGGCCTGAGCCAACTCGCGGCTGCGGCTGTAGCCCATGGCGCAGTGCAGGAAGACGGTGCGGCCTTGCGCGTGTTCGTGCTGCATCAGCTGCATGACATGCGCCTGTGCAGCAGCCGGTACAGGCTGCAGGTCCAGCAGCGCCACGGCATGGTAGCGGCGGCCCGGACCGTGACGGTGATCGGCTCTGAGCGCTGCCGTTTCGGTCAGCTCATTGGCCAGGTCGATGACGGTGCAGTGCGGTGGTAGCAGGGCGGCTGCTTCTGCGGCACTGAGGCGCCGGCCCACCCACAGCAATGGGCCGCAGGGCTGCGCGGGTGGCTGGTGACGCTCGCGCCATCGCACCAGCCACCAGGTGGCGACGTATCCGGCCAGGTACGGGCCATACAGCAGCCACACCCAGGCCGGGAACCGCCCGCCGCGCTTGTGCAGGAACTGTGCGTTGCCGCACCGGTAGGCCCAGGCCACCGCCGCCGTGCACACGGCCAGCCACGCCCACAGCAAACGCAGCCACCACGGCCCCAACGTCAGGCCCAGCACCACGGCCAGGATCGATGCCACGCCGTAGTGCAACGCCACGGCCGGCCGTTCGGTCTGTGGCCGCTGTGCTGGCACCAGTCGACAGGCCAGCGCGCCGAGCAGCAGGCCGCCCGCAACATCCGCCAAGTGGTGCTGGTGGGTGAACACCGTCGAGGCGGCCACGATGAGCAGCCCCAGTGCGAGAAGGCCACGCGCGAGGCCGCGCGCGGCCGTTGAGGGCAGCGCAGCGCTCAGGGTGGGCCACAGCACCACCATGAACGCCACATGCAGAGACGGCCACTGGTTGAATGGCCCATCCAGCGCATGCAGCAGGCCATACAGGGTGGCCCAGGGCGCCTCAGCCGGCTGCGGCCGCAGGCCATGAAACACCAGCGGCCACAGCGCGAAGACGAGGCAGCCCAGCACCGAGGTCAGCAGCAGGCGCTGGCTGTAGGTGCGCAGGGCCTGGCGGTCGACGGCCACGGCAAACCCCAGCATCAGCAACGGCACCGAGCTGAGGTACGGCAGGATCATCCACGCCACGAAGGGCAGTTGCGCATCCCAGGCCGTGGCCACATGCCGGGTGACCTGAACGCGCTGCGCCGCCGCGTTGCACACGCTGTAGGCCAGTTGGAATACCAGCGCGTTCACGGCCATCCATACCAGCCGCGACATCCCACTGGGGGCTGCGCAGGCGGAGGTGTGCGGCGCGTCGTGCGCGGGCGTTGAGTGCATGGGCTGCTGTGCTATGTTGACCCGATGGTGGGAGTGAGCAAGTTTCAGCGCTGCATGGTGATGGGCGGCGGCGGTGGCCGCTTGGGGGCTTACCTGGGCATGCACGCCGCCGCTTGTGAAGCCGGCTTGGCGCCTGACCTGGTGGTCGGCACGTGCGGCGGCGCCCTGGCTGCCGCCCTGGTGCATGCCGAGCCCGACCCCGCCCGGCAACTGGCCTGGTTGGCCAGCGGCGAAATGTACCGATTCTGGGCCGGCTTTCGCGCTGCGCCGGGGGCCACGCTCACCGGTGCACTGGCTGCCGCCGCGCTGCGTTGGTTGGACCCGCGACACGCGCCCCGGCTGCCGCAGGTGCATGCGCGCGCCTTGTTCGAAGCACCGGCTCAGTGGCCGGGCCTGCCGTGGCGCGAGGTGGGCGACACCCCCGAAGCCGTGCTGCTGGGCGCGCGCGTGCTCTACGCACCGCACGAAGCCGGCCGGCCGCGCGCCGGTCGCAAGCTCTTCCAGCAGGTGTTGCTGTGCCGCCCGGCCGTGGCGGCGCGTTTGAGTGCGGGGTTGGGCGCCGGCCTGGCGCCGCTGGGCGGCCCGGCCTGGCCCACCTCCACCGTGGCGTCAGACCTGGCCGTGCGCAGCGACGTGGCCTTGATGGATGCGGTGCGCATCTCCTTTGGCGACATGTTCTACCTGCCGGCTGCCGCGCTCGACAACGATCACTTCATTGGCGGCGTGGTGGACCTGCTGCCGGTGGAGCTGGCCACGCGCTGGGCCGACAAGGTGTGGATCGAACGCAAGCCCGCGGCCACCTGGACGCAGGCGCCGGCCTGGCGCCACGTGCTGGGCATCGACGCCCGGCGGCGGCTGCGTGCGGTGGACCACGTCCCGGTGGCGCTGCGCATCGACACCCGCCGGCTCGGCCGCGCCCTGCCGCACCAGCTGCTGGACAAGCGTGTGCAGTGGCGCACCAACCGCCTGCAGCTGCAGGGCTGCGCCAGCGAGGCCGACTACCGGCAGCTGGTACACGCGCACTGGCAGGAAGGGCAGCGCCTGGTGCGCGAAGCCCTGGCTGATTCACACGCGAGAGCCAACGCATGAGCCCATCCAAATCCATGAAGCGCGCCCTCATCATCGGCGGCACGCGCGGCATGGGCCGTGCGTTGGCCGAACACTACCTGGCGCAAGGCATGGCGGTCACCGTCTGCGGGCGCCACCCTGACGTGCTGGCGGGCAGCAGCCTGGCCCGGCACCCCAACCTCACCGTGGTGGCGCTTGACATCGGCGATGCCGCTGCCGTGGCCCGCGTGGTGGCGCAGGCCGCCGCACCCACGCTGGACCTGCTGGTGGTGACCGCGGGCCTGTACTTCAACACCCGCACGCACCCGCTGGACGAGGCCACCACGCTGCAGATGCTGGCCACCAACGTCACCGGCCTGGCCAATGCGTTGGAAGCGGGCGCGCGTTGCATGCTGGCCCAGGGCCACGGCCAGATGGCGGCCATTGCTTCGGTGGCCGGGGTGCTGAAGGACTACCCCGGCGCGTCAACGTACAGCGCCACCAAACGCTCGGTGCTCAGCCTGTGCGACACCTACCGCAAGGCGCTGGCGCCCTTCGGTGTGGCCGTCACGGCCATTGCGCCCGGGTATGTGGACACCGAACGCCTGCGCGAGTTGAACGGCGGCAATGCCCGCCACAAGCCCTTCCTGGTCAGCGAGGCGCAGGCGGTGCAGCGCATCAGCCAGGCCATTGCCGAGCGTCAGGCGGTGTGCCAGTTCCCGTGGCCGATGCATGCGCTGGTGCGGTTGATCAACCTGCTGCCCCGCGTGCCGCGATTGCCGAGCTTCGAGCCACCGACGCATTGACCGCGGCAGAACGCGCAGGGTGTCTACACTGGCGGCCCATGAACGACACCACCGCGCTTCCCCCGCTGCCCGATCACCTGTCCACCGACCCGCGCAGCCCGCACCATGTGGCCGCGGTGTTTGCACACGACATCGGCATCCGCTTCAATGGCAAGGAGCGGTTCGATGTCGATGAGTACTGCATCAGCGAAGGCTGGATCAAGGTGCCCGCCGGCAAGGCCGTCGACCGCAAGGGCCGGCCGCTGACGATCAAGCTCAAGGGCACCGTCGAAGCCTTTTACCGCTGACCGGCCCCAGCCCGTCAGCCCTGCGCCAGTGCGCGCCCGATCACCAGGCGCTGGATGTCGCTGGCGCCTTCGTAGATCTGGCACACCCGCACGTCGCGGTAGATGCGCTCGACCGGGAAGTCGTTGACGTAGCCGTAGCCGCCGTGGATCTGGATGGCGTCGCTGGCCACGCGTTCGGCCATCTCTGACGCGAACAGCTTGGCCATCGAGGCTTCGGTCAGGCAGGGCAGGCCGGCGTCCTTGAGCTGCGCGGCGCGCCACACCATCAGCCGCGCAGCGTCGAGCTGCGTGGCCATGTCGGCCAGGCGGAAGTTGAGCGCCTGGTGCTCGATGATGGGCTTGCCGAAGGCCTCGCGCTGCTTGGCATACGCCACCGCCGCTTCGAGTGCCGCGCGCGCCATGCCGATCGACTGCGCCGCGATGCCGATGCGCCCGGCCTCCAGGTTCGACAGCGCAATCCTGTAGCCCTCGCCCTCCGCGCCCATCAGCGCATCCAGCGGCACGCGGCAGTTCTCGAACAGGATCTGCGCGGTGTCGCTGGCGCGCTGGCCGAGCTTGTCTTCCAGCCGCGCGACGATGTAGCCGGGCGTGTTGGTCGGCACCAGGAAGCAGGAGATGCCCTTCTTGCCCGCGGCCTTGTCGGTGACCGCCAGCACCACCGCCACGTCGGCATGCTGGCCGGTGGTGATGAACTGCTTGACGCCGTTGAGCACCCAGTGGTCACCGTCCCCGTCATGTACACGGACGGCGCTGGTGCGGATGGCCGAGGCATCCGAGCCCACATGCGGCTCGGTCAGGCAGAAGCAGCCCAGCGCCTCGCCCTTGGCCAGCGGCACCAGCCAGCGCTGCTTCTGCGCCTCGGAGCCGAACTTCTGCGTGATGCCGCAGGCCAGCGAGTTCTGCACGCTGACGATGGTTGACGTGGCGCCGTCGCCCGCGGCGATCTCCTCGATCGTGAGGACGAGACTCATGTAGTCGAGGCCGGCGCCGCCGTAGGCTTCGGGCACCGTCATGCCCAGCGCACCCAGGCCACCCAGCTCCTTCAGCGCCTCGGCGGGGAAGGTTTTGTCGCGGTCCCACTGCGCGGCGAAGGGGGCCAGACGCGCCTGCGCAAAGCTGCGCATGGCGTCGCGGATCATGGTCTGTTCGGCGCTGAGCAACAGGTTCATGCGGGGCTCGTCTCAGTCACAGCAATTCAATGGCCATCGCGGTGGCTTCGCCGCCGCCGATGCACAGGCTGGCCACGCCGCGCTTGAGGCCCTGCTGGCGCAGCGCGCCGATCAGCGTGACGACGATGCGCGCGCCCGACGCACCGATCGGGTGGCCCAGCGCGCAGGCGCCGCCGTTCATGTTGACCTTCTCGTGCGGCAGCTTCAGCTCCTGCATGGCCGCCATCGTGACCACGGCGAAGGCTTCGTTGATCTCCCACAGGTCGACCTCGGCGGTGGACCAGCCGGCCTTGGCCAGCACCTTCTGCATCGCACCCACCGGCGCGGTGGTGAACCAGGCCGGCTCCTGCGCATGGTTGGCATGCGCGCGGATGACGGCCAGCGGCTGCAGGCCGCGCGCCTTGGCGGTGGACTGGCGCATCAGCACCAGCGCCGCGGCGCCGTCGGAGATGGAGCTGCTGTTGGCCGCCGTCACCGTGCCGTCCTTGGCGAACGAGGGCTTCAGGCCGGGGATCTTGTCGAGCTGGGCCTTCAGCGGTTGCTCGTCTTGCTGGATCACCTTGTCGCCGCCGCGGCCGGGCACGTTCACCGGCGTGACTTCCCAATCGAACCGGCCCTCCTTGATGGCGGCCTGGGCGCGGGTGGTGGAGGTGATGGCGAAGGCGTCCTGCGCCTCGCGCGTGAAGGTGAAGTGCTTGGCGCAGTCTTCGGCGAAGGTGCCCATCAGGCGGCCGTTGGTGGCGGCGCTGTAGCGGTCTTCCAGGCCGTCGAAGAACATGTGGTCGATCATCTGGCCATGGCCCAGGCGCTGGCCGCTTCTAGCCTTGGGCAGCAGGTAGGGCGCGTTGCTCATCGATTCCATGCCGCCAGCCACCACCACCTGGCTGCTGCCGGCCAGCAGGATGTCGTGGCCGATCATCTGCGCCTTCATGCCCGAGCCGCAGACCTTGCTGATGGTGGTGCAGCCGGCGGCCAGCGGCAGCCCCGCACCCAGCGAGGCCTGGCGCGCCGGCGCCTGGCCCAGGCCGGCGGGCAGCACGCAGCCCATCAGCACTTCTTCCACGGCTTCAGGCGTGAGGCCGGCGCGTTCGACCGCGGCGCGGATGGCAGCAGCGCCCAGCTGGGGCGCGGTGAGCGCGGCCAGGTCGCCCTGGAAGCCGCCCATGGGGGTGCGGGCGGCGCTGACGATGACGATGGGATCGGTCATGGCATTTCTCCTGTGTGCGGGTGCGGTGAGGGGTGAGGTTACTTCGCGGCCATGCGGATGGCGCCGTCGAGGCGGATCACCTCGCCGTGATCGCCACCACGCCGCCTTTTGACGCGGCGCATCGGGTGGCGGGCCAGGCCGAAGAACTCGTCGTCCATCACATCGGCCAGGCCCGCCCACAGGGCCGCTAGGGCAGCAGCCGCACCGGGTGGCTGGTGGTGCCTTCGGCCCAGGCCAGCAGCCGGTCGATGTTGGGGTGCTTGCCGGGGTGGGCGCGGGCGTCGGCGGTGTGTTCGGCGTACAGCACCAGGCCTTCGACCGCGGCGGCGGGCGTGATGGCGCCGCCGTGGCGTGCCGCCAGCGCCGCATACACCGCCAGCGAGCCGGCCTGGCCGGGCTTGTTCTCCAGCGTGGCGATGACCCGGCCCGTGACATCGAGCAGCTGCAGGCCGGTCAGGTGGGCCACTGAGGGCAGCTGGCGCAGGGTGTCGGCGAAGGTGGTCATGGGGTGGTCACAGGCGGTCGGGGAAGATCGCGTTCCATTGTGTCAGGGGGTGAGTCACGGGTTTACCCGTGATGCGGCATGGCACATGCATGCATGCCGGTCGAGACCAGGTCCGCAACGGGGCGGGCCTGCGCATTGACAGGGGGTGTTCCATGAAACCGACGCTGGAGTCCTGCCTGGGCCGCACCCGGTTCTGGCATGTGGCGGCGCTCGCCGCGCTGTTCTACCTGTGGCTGTGCGGCGCGCAGGGGGTGGAGCTGCCGCCTGGCTGATGTGCGCCGACGGTGTGCGGCATGGTGCAATGCGCACCATGTTCACCCGTTTGATCGATGGCGCCGTTGACGCCGCGCCCGAGCCCGATGCCGCGGCGCGCTTCTTCCGCCTGCTGCGCACGGCACTGGCCGAGGGCAGCTTCGGCAAGCTCACGCTGTCCGGCTACCGTGGCACCGAGCCGGATCTGCAGCGCGTGATGGTGCGCGCGGTGCAGCTCAAGGGCGTGCCCAGCCTGTCGCTGGTGTACCGCCATGCCACCCGCGACCTCACCCGCAACCAGCCGGTGGAAGAAGCCTTGGCCCATCTGCAGACGTTGCTCGGCGCCGACTTCCACAACGCCCATCTGCACACCGCGCAGCAGGAGGTGCAGTTGGCTTACAGCCGCAAGGGCCGGCCCAGCCTGCGGGTCGCGGGGAGCCTCGCCAGCGAGTCACCGGCCGCGCCGCCGGGCCACAACCGCGACAAACAGTACCTGCTGCGGCTGGCCGCGCCGCAGTGGCAAGGCCTCGGGCTGACCGATGCGCAGCAGCGGCTGGTGCCGGCAATGGCGCGCAAGTGGAAGCAGATCAACAAGTTCGCCGAGATCTTGGTGGCCGCGCTGGCGGCGTCGCCATTGGGCGCGCGCGACCCGGCCGAGCCGGTGCGGGTGGCCGATTTCGGTGCCGGCAAGGGCTACCTGACCTTCGCGGTGCATGCGGTGCTGCGCCAGCAGGGCCGGGCGGTGCAGGTGACCGGCGTCGAACTGCGGCCCGACCTGGTGCAGCTGTGCAACGACGTGGCCCAGCGCCATGCGCTGCAGGGCCTGCGTTTCGAGCCCGGTGACATCGGCAGCCACCAGCCCGGCGCGCTGGACGTGATGATTGCACTGCATGCCTGTGACACCGCCACCGACCTGGCGCTGTACCTGGGCCTGCAGGCCGGCGCCAGCATCCTGATGTGTTCGCCCTGCTGCCACAAGCAGCTGCGCCCGCAGATGCAGCTGCCAAGCGTGCTGCGGCCGATGCTGCACCATGGCATCCACCTGGGCCAGGAGGCCGAGATGGTGACCGACAGCCTGCGCGCGCTGCTGCTTGAAGCGCATGGCTACGACACCCAGGTGTTCGAGTTCATCTCGCTGGAGCACACGGCCAAGAACAAGATGATCCTGGCGGTGAAGCGAGCCACGCCGCTGGCGGCGGCGCGGCGCGACGAACTGCTGCGGCAGATCGCCGAGATCAAGGCCTTCTACGGCATTCGCGAACAGCAGCTTGAGGCACTGCTCGCGCCGGCTTAACCGGTGCGAAGGCGCGCCGTTGGGCGGGTTACCAGAGCAGCATCAGGGTGGCCAGCAGGCCGAGACCGGCCGTCAAGGTGAGCAGCCAGGCGCCGCGGACAGCACGCGGGTGCCGCGCCGGGTGCAGGGCCCGCCGGGCGTGGCGGCCGGTGGCCTCGCCCGCCGAGGGCGCGGCCCACATCAGGTCCGGCCGCGCGCACTCGCTTGCCAGACTGGCGAGGTCGTAGTGCGTCAGAGGGGTGCCGGTGCGCATTCAGGTCTCCATTGCGGCGTTCAGTGCCCGCATTGAAGCCTGCGCCACATGACACGTCCATCACCCGGACGGGTGAGGTCATGTGCCGTCCGGCACTCCATTCGGGGACTCGAAGTCCAAGCGCGGCAAGGTCCAGTCCAGCAGCTCGGCCAACCGGCGTACCACCCACATGGTTTCGCTGCCCGACAGCCCGCTGTCCGGTGAGCACAGCCCGGTGTGCAGCTGCATCAGCACCTCGTCGGGCGGCACGTCGCGGTTGAAGTGCAGCGCGCGGGCGGCATCGACCAACTGTTGCGCCAGGTCCTCGCACAGCTCGTAGCGTTCGCGCAGCTGCGACAGCGGGACTTGCAGGCGCTGGCGCCGGTCGGCATACAGCGTGTGGAACGAGGCGGGAACGTGGATCTGGTAGTCGTCTGACATGGTGGGGTGCTGCGTCCCCCGGCAGCGGGACTGACGGGCGCCGGGCAGTATGGGCTAATGCTTGCCGTGGTGCGGGTGTCCTTGGGGTTCCCGCGTATGGTTCCGGTCGGCTGGCCGGAACGATTTTTGTCGGACGTACTGCGGGCACCGGGTTCACCGGTCCAGACAAGGAGTGAAGTGTGATCAAGAAGCTGGTGAGTCTGGCCATCGTGGCCGCAGGCCTGAGTGGCGCAGCCGTTGCGCAGGAAACCATCAAGATCGGCGTGATGCCGGTTGATTCCGGGCCGATCTCGGTCTATAGCGTGATGGTGACCAACCCCGCCGAGCTGGCGATCGATGCGCTCAATGCCAAGGGTGGCGCGCTGGGCCGCAAGTACGAGCTGGTGACGCAGGCGCACAACGGCACCCCGGCGGGCGCGCTGGCGGCGGCCAGCAAGCTGGTGCAACAGAGCGGGGTGTCGTACCTCGTGGGCGTGAGCACCTCGTCGATCGCCAGCGCCCTGGCGCCGAGGCTGTCGGGCCTGAACGCGCTCTTCCTCGACACCGGCTCGGGCCTGGACGACCTGGTCGGCAAGGGGTGCCAGCCCAACTTCTTCCGCATCTCGTCCAACGACAGCATGATGATCAACACGCTGCGCGCTGCGGTGAAGCAGAGCGGCGCGAAGACCTGGAACCTGCTGATGGCCGACTATGCGCTGGGCCATGAGTTCGCCAAGACCTTCGAGGCCCTGGTGCAGGAAAACGGCGGCACGGTGCAGACCACCCTGTTTGCCCCGCTTACGACCACCGACTTCGGCAGCTTCATTTCCCAGCTCAGTGCCAAGCCGGCCGATGGGCTGGGCGTGTTCTACCCGGGTTCGGGCGGCGTGGCGTTCGCCAAGCAGCAGCACCAGTTCGGCCTGTTCCCGAAGTTCAAGTCGGTGCTGACCTGGTACTTCACCAACGACTTGTTCCTGCCGGCGATGGGTGACACGGTGACGGGCGCCTACTCGGCGATGAGCTACAGCTGGGACCAGCCCGGCGCTGCCAATGCCGCGTTCGTGAAAGCCTTCGAAGCCAAGTACAAGCGCAAGCCGGTGTACGGCGATGCCGACAACTACGCGGTTTACGAGATCCTGAATGCGGCCATCCTGAAGGCCAAGTCGGCCGACATGGCCGCGGTGCGTGCGGCGCTGCCGGGCCTGAAGGTCAACACCGTGCTCGGCGACGTCGAGATGCGCGCGGCCGACCACCAGCTGGTGCGGTCGATGACCCTGGCGCAGGTGGTCAAGACGGGCGACAAGGTGGCGATGGTCACGCGCGCGGTCGAACCGGGCGCGAAGGTCACGCCGCCCCCCAATCCGGAATGCAAGCTGTGATCTGACGGGCTACGCCGGCTTGGCTGGCGCTTCCTCGCGACAACGCCGGTGGGGGGCAACCTCACCGGCGTTGTTGTTTGTGCGGCAGCCGGCGCGTCAGGCGGCGGCCTTGACCTTCAACCGCCACGCATGCAACAGCGGTTCGGTATAGCCGCTGGGCTGTTCCTTGCCCTTGAACACCAGGTCCAGCGCGGCCTGGAACGCGGCACCTTGCGGGTTGGCGGCCAAGCTCTTGTAGGCCGGATCGCCAGCGTTCTGCCCGTCTACCACCTTGGCCATGCGGGCGAAGGTCTCGCGCACCTGGGTTTCGGTGACCACGCCGTGCAGCAGCCAGTTGGCCATGTGCTGGCTGCTGATGCGCAGCGTGG
>JBDTQF010000091.1:0-14581 GCA_039932275.1 Burkholderiales bacterium | reverse complement strand
GTTCGATGCGCCACACTATTTCCGCCGCCTGGGCAAGGGCATCTTCAGGAAGGCGCCCGAGGAGACGGTCAAGGCTGCGTTGCTGGGCATCGAGCGCAAGAAGCAGATCGCAGCGCAGATCGAGGCCTGGGCGGACGAGCTGGTGCAGGGCCGCTGCCCGGCACCGGTGCGCGAGCAGCTCTACCGCATCCTCTTCAGGCCCGACAAGAACGCGCCCGAATACAAAGCCGTGGTCGCGGCGGCCAAGCGCTCGCAGCGCGCGCCGCTGGACCTGCTGAAGGAGGCCGACGCCATCTCCAGCCCCTACCAGTTCCACTGGCAGCGTTTCCTGTTCGACCAGTTCCCGAAGGGCTACCGCTTCGGCGCGGTGGCCGATGTGCCGGCCATCGGCGACGCGTTGCCGCTGGCGGCCGTGCAGGCGTTCTCGATCGACGACTCGGCCACGACCGAGATCGACGACGCGCTGTCGGTCACCGGCATCGGCCAGGGCACGGTGATCCTGGGCATCCACATTGCCGCCCCGGGCCTGGCACTGGCGCCCGACTCGGCGCTGGACAAGCTGGCGCGCGAGCGGCTGTCCACCGTCTACATGCCGGGCTGGAAGCTGACCATGCTGCCGGACGAGGTGGTGCAGCGCTATACGCTGCAGGAAGGCCGCGACTGCCCGGCCGTCTCGCTGTATGTGCGCTTCGACGAGACCACGCTGGCGGTGCTGGGCAGCGAAACCAAGCTGGAGTTGGTGCCCATCGTCGCCAACCTGCGCCATGACCAGCTCGACGCGCTGATCACCGAGCCCAGCCTGACCGGCCAAGCCCCGGCCGACTACGCGTTCGCGCCCGAGCTGGCTTTCGGCTTTCGTCTGGCCAAGCACCTCAAGGCTGGCCGCGAGGTGGTGCGCGGCAAGCCCGAGAACTTCAACCGACCGGACTACAACTTCAAATTGGTGGGCAATGAGGCCGAGCCGGTGGGCGACGAAACCGTCTCCCTCACCGAACGCAAGCGCGGCGCGCCGCTCGACCTGATCGTGGCCGAGGCCATGATCCTGGCCAACAACACCTGGGGCGGCTGGCTGAACGAGCTGGGCCTGCCCGGCATCTACCGCAGCCAAGCCAGCATGGCGCCGGGCATCAAGGTGCGCATGGGCACCAAGGCCGCGCCGCATGCCGGCATGGGCGTGGCGCACTACACCTGGGCCACCTCGCCGCTGCGGCGTTATGTGGACCTGGTGAACCAGTGGCAGATCATCGCCGCCGCCAAGCATGGCCGCACCGCCGCGCTGGCCGCGCCGTTCAAGCCCAAGGACACGGCGCTGTTTGCCGTGATCTCCAGCTTCGACGCGGCCTACACCGCCTACAACGGTTTTCAGAACGCGATCGAGCGCTACTGGACGCTGCGCTGGCTGCAGCAGCACGAGGTGACCGAACTCGACGCCGCGGTGATGAAGGACGGCCTGGTGCGCGCCGACACGCTGCCGCTGGTGATGCGCGCCGTGGGCGCCGACAAGCTGCCGCGCGGCGCCCGGGTGCGGGTGCGCATCGGCGCAATCGACCTGCTGATGTTGGAAGCGCACGCCAGCGTGGTGGGCCGCATCGACGACCCGGCCACGCCGGCCGACGATGCGGTGGTAGCTGACGAGGAGCTGGACGAGGCCGCGGCCGAAGGCGCCACCGGCCTGGCGCTGGCCATCGACGTGAGCGAAGCCGAACCGGGCCAGGAAGCCGACGCCGGCGCGGCGGTCTGAGGCCGCCCAGCACCCGAGGCGTGCGCTGCCATGAAGCGGCTGAAGCAGCTCTCCACCCTGCAGATTGCGCTGATCGTTTCGGTCACGGTGCATGCGGCGCTGCTGATGCTGCGCCTGGCCGACCCCGAGGGCTTCAACCGCATCTTGCAGGACACGCCGCTGGAGGTGGTGCTGGTCAACGCCAGCTCGGCCGACCGGCCGACCAAGGCCCAGGTCATCGCGCAGCGCAACCTGGCCGGCGGCGGCGAGGCCCGCGATGCACGCGCCACCTCGCCGCTGCCACCCGCTCCCGTCACCGAAGCCGGCGATGCGGCCGACGACGCCCGGCGCAGGATCGAGCAGTTGCAGGAGCAGCAACTGCAGCTGCTGGTCATGCTCAAGCGCGAGCTGGCCACACTGCCACCGCCCGACCCCAAACGCGGCGCCGGCAAGCCCGCCACCCGCACCGACGAAGAACGGCGCAAGCAGCTGCTGCAGCTGCTTGCGCAGATCGAGAAGCGCATCAACGACGAGAACTCTCGACCGCGCAAGCGCTATGTCAGCCCGGCCGCGCGCGAAGGCGTGCACGCGCTGTACTACGACGCGCTGCGCCATCGCATCGAAGAACTGGGCACGCACAACTTCCCCGAGGTCGGCGGGCGCAAGCTTTACGGCGAACTGATCATGCTGGTGGGCGTGGACGCACTCGGGCGCGTGGTCGATACCGAGGTGGTGCGCGGCTCCGGCAACCGCACGCTGGACAAGCGTGCGGTTGCCATCGTGCGCAAGGCCGGGCCGTACGGCAGCTTCACGCCGGCCATGCGGGCCCAGTTCGACCAGCTGGTGTTCGTCTCGCGCTTTCGCTTCACCCGCGACGAAGGCCTGCGCGCCACGGTGGAAGACGCCTCCATCGCGCGCTGATTGGCAGCCAGTGAACCGGCGGCCGGCCCGGTCGCCGTAACATCGTCCGCCGCTCGCGCCCCACTTCTGCCTGCTTCATGGACCGCTACACCGTCATCGGCCACCCCGTCGCCCACAGCCGCTCGCCCACCATCCACGCGATGTTTGCGGCACAGACCGGGCAGGCCCTGGCCTACACCCGGCTGGAAAGCCCGCTCGACGGCTTTGCCGACACGGTGCGGCAACTGGCGGCCGGTGGTGCACGCGGCAGCAACGTCACCGTGCCGTTCAAGTTCGAGGCCTTCGTGCTAGCCCGCCAGCACACGCCCCGCGCGCTGCTGGCGCAGGCAGTCAACACGCTGCGCTTCGATGCCGACGGTTGGTGGGGCGACAACACCGACGGCATCGGCCTGGTGCGCGACATCGAACACAACGCCGGTCGGCCGCTGGCGGGCCGGCGGGTGCTGCTGGTGGGCGCGGGCGGCGCCGCGGCGGGCGTGCTCGGCCCGCTGCTGCAGGCCCGGCCGGCGTTGCTGTGCCTGGTCAACCGCACCGCCGACAAAGCCGAGGCGCTGCTGGCGCGCCATGCCGAGCTGGCACGCAGCGGTGAGGTCGCGCTCCAGGCCGGCGGCCTGGCGGATGCCGGTGAAGGCTTCGACGTGGTCATCAACGGCAGCGCCAGCAGCCTGGCCGGCCAGGCCTCGCCGGTCGGACCACAGGCGCTGGGCCCCGGCGCGCTGGCGCTGGACATGATGTACGGGCCGGCCGCCACGCCCTTTCTGCACTGGGCCACAAGCCATGGCGCGCAGGGCCGCGACGGCCTGGGCATGCTGGTGGAGCAGGCGGCCGAGTCGTTCTTCGACTGGCGCGGCGTGCGGCCCGAGACCGCCCCGGTGCTGACGGCACTGCGCGCCCAGCTGGCGCAGGAAGCCGCCCGCGCGCCGCAGGCATGAAGCGCGTGCCGGCTCTGGTCATCCGATCACTGGGCCGACTGATTGGCCTGCTGCTGTTGTGCCTGCTGGCGCTGCAGCTGTACTTCGCCGGGCGCATCGCGCTGATGCGCCTGCTCGACCCGGCCTCGACCACCTTCGAACGCTCAGAGATCGCCCGGCTGGCGGCCGAGAAACACGAGGTGGCCTGGTCGCAGAGCTGGCGCGACTACGGTCACATCAGCGTGCACCTCAAGCGCGCCGTGATCGCCAGCGAGGACGCCGGCTTTGCCGAACACAACGGCGTGGAATGGGATGCCATCGAGAAAGCCTGGGAACGCAACCAGCAGGCCGAGGCCCAGGCCCAGCGGCTGGCCGACCAGCAGGAGCGGCGCCGCAAGCAGGCCGGCGCGAGCGGGCGAGCCGCGCCAGCGCAGCTCGCACCGCGGCCGGCGCCGCGCATCGTCGGCGGCTCCACCATCAGCCAACAACTGGCGAAGAACCTATTCCTCTCAGGCGAACGCACCGTCGGGCGCAAGGCGCAGGAGTTCGTCATCACCGTCATGCTCGAAGCCCTGCTGCCCAAGCAGCGCCTGTTGGAGATCTACCTCAACCATGTGGAATGGGGCGAGGGCGTGTTCGGCGCCCAGGCGGCAGCGCGCCACTACTTCCGTGTCGATGCCGCCGCGCTCAGCCCCGCGCAGGCCGCCCGGCTGGCGGTGATGCTGCCGGCGCCCAAGCGCTTCGAGCGGCGGCCGGGCTCGGCCTACGTGGTGGGCCGCGCGGCCACGGTGCAAGCCCGCATGGGTGCAGTCGAGGTGCCCTGAAGGCCTTGCGGCGGGCGGTGCCGAGCAAAAGCCCGCGCTTCCTAGAATCGAATGATGTCCTGGACCGAAGAAATTGCCGCCGTTGCGGCCCGCCTGGTGGCCGAAGAAGGCATGGAGTACGGCCCGGCCAAGCGCAAGGCCGCGCGCACACTGGGCCGCGGCCAGACTCGGGCCGGTGAGTTGCCGAGCAACGAGATGGTGGAGGACGCTGTACGCGAGCACCTGGCGCTGTTCTGCGCCGACACCCAGCCGGCCGAACTGCAGGCCCTGCGCGATGTCGCCGTGACCTGGATGCAGCGGCTTGTCGCCTTCCGGCCCCACCTCACGGGCGCGGTCTGGCGCGGCACCGCCACCCGCTGGTCGGCCGTCCACCTCGATCTGTACTGCGACGATGCCAAGAGCGCCGAGATCGAGCTGATCAACCAGGGCATCAGTTACGACGTTGCCAGCAGCCCCGGCGCACGGGGCGAGCCAATCGAACACCTGCATCTTGACGTGCCCTGCCCGGCGTTGGGCGAACGCGCGACGCTGGTGCTGACGCTGCGGGACCATGACGACCTGCGCGGCGCGCTCAAGCCCGATACACGTGGCCGCAGCCACCGGGGCGACCTGGCCGCATTGCATCAAGTGATGGCCGAGGAGGCCGCGACATGAAGCGCCGGCAACTGGTGGGCGCGGGGGTCGGCATCGCCGCGGCCGCGGCGGGTGTGGGGTGGTCGTGGCGCCACCATGCCCCGGCCCCTGCGGCGGCCCCAGCCGCGGCCACAGAGGCTGACGATGCGCCGCCGCCCTCGCTGTGGGACCAGCGGTTGCCCCAGCCCCAGGGCGGCGAACTGGTGATGGCCACGCTGCGCGGCCGCCCGCTGGTGGTGAACTTCTGGGCCACCTGGTGCCCACCGTGCGTGAAGGAGCTGCCGGAGCTGGACCAGTTCGCCCGCGAGCAGGCCGCCCGCGGCGCGCAGGGCTGGCAGGTTGTCGGGCTGGCCATCGACTCGCCTGCTGCGGTGCGGCGCTTTCTGGCCAAGACGCCGGTCAGCTTCCCAATTGGAATGGCAGGCTACGCCGGCACCACGCTGGTCCAGAGCCTGGGCAATCCGGCCGGCGGCCTGCCGTTCACGGTGGTCTTCGATGCCGCGGGCGAACCGATGCACCGCAAACTGGGCCCCACCAGCCTGGCCGAACTGGGCAGCTGGGTCCGCTCCAAGCCGCGATAGGTCGCTATACGCCGGCCCGGCCCCCCCCGCAGCCCAGGCCGGGTGGTTGTAAGTAAATTCGGCTTGTCAAGCCTGGCGCTGGCGGGAATCGCGCGTAAAGTCCAGGGTTTCGCATTGAACCTGCGCCATTGATGCCCATTCCCGTCGCCATCTCATCACTACTGCCCGCCCGCGGCGCGTCGCTGCCGGGCTGGGAGCGAGCGTTGCAGACGGCAAAGTCGATGCGCAGAGCACGGCCGTAAGGGCTCGTCCCGCCCGCATACCGGCCCGCACCTTTCCCCACCTGCCTGCGGCACATCACGCCGATATGTCGACAGGCCCCGCGATCATTTCCAAGAAGATGGAGCCCACCCCATGGACCTTCGCAAGCTCAAGACCCTGATCGACCTCGTTTCCGAATCGAACGTGTCGGAGTTGGAGATCACCGAGGCCGACGGCAAGGTCCGCATCGTCAAGACCAGCCCGCCGGCGCCGCAGATGGTGACCTACGCCCAGATGCCGCAGATGGCCGCAGCCCCGGTCCCGGTCACGGCCGCCGCACCGGTGGCCGTGGTCGAGCCCACTGGCCACGCGGTGCGCTCGCCGATGGTGGGCACGTTCTACCAGGCGTCGAGCCCCGGCGCGAAGCCGCTGGCCAACGTGGGCGACCAGGTCAAGGAAGGCCAGGCGCTGTGCATCATCGAGGCGATGAAGATCATGAACGAGATCGAAGCCGACAAGGCCGGCACGGTCACCAAGGTCTGCGTGTCCGACGGCACCGCCGTCGAATACGGGCAGGCGCTGTTCATCATCGAGTGAGGCCCGCTCGATGTTCAAGAAACTCCTGATCGCGAACCGGGGCGAGATTGCCCTGCGCATACAACGAGCCTGCCGCGAGATGGGCATCCGTGCCGTGGTGGTCTATTCGGAAGCCGACCGCGACGCCAAGTACGTGAAGCTGGCCGAAGAGGCCGTGTGCATCGGGCCGGCCGCTTCGGCCCAGAGCTACCTGCACATGCCGGCGTTGATCTCGGCCGCCGAGGTCACCGACTCCGAGGCCATTCACCCCGGCTATGGCTTCCTGTCCGAGAACGCCGATTTCGCCGAGCGGGTGGAGTCGAGCGGGTTCGTGTTCGTCGGGCCGACGCCGGCCTCGATCCGCTTGATGGGCGACAAGGTCTCGGCCAAGGATGCGATGAGCGCGGCCGGCGTGCCCACGGTGCCCGGCTCGGCCGGCGCGCTGGGCGACGATCCGAAAGAGATCGTGCGCCAGGCGCGCGAGGTCGGCTACCCGGTCATCATCAAGGCTGCCGGCGGTGGCGGCGGACGCGGCATGCGCGTGGTGCACACCGAGGCCGCGCTGCTGCACGCGGTGCAGACCACGCGGGCAGAGGCGGGCGCCGCCTTCAACAACTCGTCGGTCTACATGGAGAAGTTCCTCGAGAACCCGCGCCACATCGAGATCCAGATCTTGGCCGACCAGCACGGCCATGCCGTGTGGCTGGGCGAGCGCGACTGCTCGATGCAGCGCCGCCACCAGAAAATCATCGAGGAAGCGCCGGCGCCCGGCATCCCGCGCAAGGTGATCGAAAAGATCGGCGAACGCTGCGCGGCCGCGTGCAAGAAGATCGGCTACCGCGGCGCCGGCACCTTCGAGTTCCTCTTTGAAGACGGACAGTTCTTCTTCATCGAGATGAACACCCGCGTGCAGGTGGAGCACCCGGTGACCGAGCTGGTCACCGGCATCGACATCGTGCAGCAGCAGATCCGCATCGCCGCGGGCGAGCCGCTGCCGTTCACGCAGCGCCAGGTGGTGATGCGCGGCCATGCCATCGAGTGCCGCATCAATGCCGAGGACCCGTACACCTTCATGCCGTCGCCGGGCCGCATCACCATGTGGCATCCGCCCGGCGGGCCGGGGGTGCGGGTGGACTCGCATGCGTACACCAACTACTTCGTGCCGCCCAACTATGACTCGATGATCGGCAAGATCATCACGCACGGCGACACCCGCGACCAGGCGCTGGCGCGCATGCGCAGCGCGTTGCAGGAAACGCTGGTGGAAGGCATCTCGACCAACATCCCGCTGCACCGTGAGTTGATGGCCGATGCCGCCTTCGTCGACGGCGGCACCAGCATCCACTACCTGGAAGGCTGGATGGCGCAGCACAAGCGATGATCATCGCCCCCAAGCTTCCTTCGGTCGCTACCCCCGAGGGGGCTCTTGCAGCGGACCGGCCAAGCCGGATCCGCGCAAGCCCTTGCCAAAGACCGCGCCATGAGCCTCGTTGAGCTTCGACTCATCGCCCCGGCCACGGGGGTTGACGCGCTGTCCGATGCCCTGCTGGAGCTCGACGCACTGTCGGTGACGGTCGAAGACGCCGATGCCGACACGCCGGATGAATCGCCCATCTTCGGCGAACCCGGCCTGCCGGCCTTCAGCACGCTGCACGCCTGGGAGCGTTCAGTGATGAAGGCGCTGTTCGCCGACGAGGCCATCGCCACGCGGGCCGCCACGCTGCTGCTGGCGCAAGAGGGTGCGCAGGATGTGCATCTGCAGGGCATGCACACCGTGGACGAGCAGGACTGGGTGCGGCTGACGCAGTCGCAGTTCGAGCCGGTGCAGATCACCGAGACCTTCTGGATCGTGCCCTCGTGGCACGAAACCCCGGCGGCGGCGCGCGAGGTGATCCGGCTCGACCCCGGCCTGGCCTTCGGCACCGGCACCCATCCCACCACCCGCATGTGCCTGCGCTGGGTCGCCGCGCATGCCGCCGAAGCCGGCCATTGGCAGCGCGTGCTCGACTACGGCTGCGGCTCCGGCATCCTGGCCATCGGCGCGGCGCTGTTCGGTGCGCAGGGCATCGACGCAGTGGATGTCGATCCGGCGGCTGTCGAATCCACCGGCCACAACGCCCAGGCCAACAATGTGTTGCTGCGCGCCGGCCTGCCCGACGTGGCCAGCGGCCTCTATCCGGTGGTGCTGGCCAACATCCTCGCCGCGCCGCTGAAGCTGCTGGCGCCGGTGCTGTGCGGTCACCTCGCACCCGGCGCTCACCTGGTGCTGGCCGGCCTGCTGGAGCGACAGGTCGAGGAACTGCAGGCGGTGTACGCGCCGTGGCTGGCGCTGCAGGTGCACGACAGCCAGGAGGGCTGGGTGCTGCTCAGCGGGCGGCGCCCGCTTGCAACGGCTGCCCCCCTGGCCGGCTAGACCGCTCTGTGCCCGTGAGCCTGGCCACCACCTGCCCCGCCTGCGGCACCTGTTTCCGGGTGGTGCAGGACCAGCTGAAAGTCTCTGAGGGCTGGGTGCGCTGCGGGCATTGCCAGGACGTGTTCAACGCCCTCGACGGCCTGTTCGATCTGGATGCGCCGACGCCCGCCGTGGCCGCTGCGCCGCCTGAAGCACCACCGCAGTGGTCTGACGCCAACGCGCTTGCAGCCGCTGGCGCCCCGGCCGCCACGCCATCATGGACCGACGACGTGCCTACGGCGCCGACGCCGAGCCCCTTCACCGAAGACGACGAGGCACCCGCCCCTTGGGTGGGGAACCAATCCGATGACGGCGAGCTCCCGCCCGTGCCCAGGTGGCGGGCCGACACGCCCTTGGATGTCCCGGTAGATGGGCTGCCGGCGGCCGCTGTCGACGACAGCGCATCCACCGGGGCCACCGAGGCCACCGAGGCGACGGCGCACACAAGCACGCTGCCGCTGGCCGTGGACGGCCAGGCCGCCACCGTACCCGAGCCGCTTGCCGACAGCGACAACGGGTTTCTTCCCAGCTTCCTGCAAAGGGAAGCGGCAGCCGATGAAGCCGACACCACGCCGGCCGATCCGCCACCGGACTCTGAGCCGGCTCCCATCGCCGAGATCGACCCCACGGGCCAGCCGGGCTTCGTGCGCGCGGCCGAGCGCCGCGCCCGTTGGGAGCAACCGGCCGTGCAGGTCGTGCTGGGGTTGCTGGGGTTGCTGCTGGGTGGGGCGCTGGTGGCCCAGAGCGCCTGGCATTGGCGCGACCGCCTGGCCTACAGCTGGCCGGCGTCAAAACCGGCGCTGGCCATGGCCTGCGCCGAACTCGATTGCACCCTGCAGGCGCCCCGGCGCATCGACGCACTGGTGGTCGACAACACCGTGCTGAGCCGCCCGCCCGGCAGCGACGGTTACCAGCTGACGGTGACGCTGCACAACCGCGCCGACCACCCGGTGGCGGTGCCACACCTGGCGCTGGCGTTGAGCGATGTACAGGGCGCCGTCAGCGTGCGCCGGGTGCTGGCGCCAGCCGACTTCCAGGTGGAAGCGACGGCGGCCATCCCGCCGCAGGCCGATGTGAGTTGGTCGCTGACCTTTACCCTCGCCGACAGCAACGGCAAGACGGGTGCCGCCACCGGCAGCACCCGCGCCGCGGGCTATACCGTGGCCGCCTTCTATCCCTGACGGAAGTCCGGGGACGCGGTCACGGCCGCTGGCGCGTCAGGCGCCGCGGGCCTGGGCCAGCAACGTGTCGGCACCGCTGACTTCGAACTTGCCGCCCTGCTCGACGTTGAGCGCCTTGACGACGCCATCGACCACCAGCATCGAGTAGCGCTGCGAGCGCAGCCCAAGGCCGCCAGCGGTAAGGTCAAGCGTCAAGCCGGCCGCCTGGGTGAACTGGCCGCTGCCGTCGGCCATCATGCGCACCTTGCCACCGGCCTTTTGGTCACGGCCCCAGGCCCCCATCACGAAGGCGTCATTGACGGAGACACACCAGATCTCGTCCACGCCCGCGGCCTTGAACGCATCGGCCTGCGCGACATAACCCGGCAGATGCTGGGCCGAGCAGGTCGGGGTGAAGGCGCCGGGCAGGGCCAGGATGGCGATCTTCTTGCCCGCGGTTTCCTTGGCCACCTCGAAGGCATTCGGTCCGATCGAGCAACCATTGCCCTCAACCTCGATGTACTCCTTCAATGTGGCGTTGGGCAGGCGGTCTCCGACTTTCAGCATGTCATTTCTCCAATAAAAAAACCGGCCGCCAGTATCCAGCAGGCCGGTCGTCTTGCGCACCGGGGTTTCGATGGCCCCGACGCGCAAACGCTATTGACGCGCGTGGCTCAGACCACGCGCGCCTTCTCGAGCAGCTTGGTCACGACCCAGGACTTGGTCTTGGAGATCGGACGGCCCTCGGAGATCTCGACCAGATCGCCGAGCTTGAACTCGCCGTTCTCGTCGTGCGCGTGGTACTTGCTCGACTGTCCCACGATCTTGCCGTACAGCGCGTGCTTGACGCGGCGCTCGACCAGCACGGTCACGGTCTTGGCGCGCTTGTCGCTGACGATGCGGCCGACCAGGGTGCGGCGGTTCTTCGCCGGCGCCTTGACTTCGGTTTGGGCTTGGGCTTCGCTCATTGCGCAGCTCCCTTCTTCTTCTCGGCCAGGATGGTCCGGGCGCGAGCAATGTCACGGCGGGTGGCCTTCAGCGTCTGATGGTTGGTCAGTTGCTGGGTGGCCTTTTGCATGCGCAGGCCGAAATGGGCCTTGAGCAGATCGCTGATCTCTTTTTCGAGGGCAGCGACGTCTTTGGCGCGGAGTTCAGAGGCTTTCATCTCAATGCTCCTTGGGCTCAGGCGCCGAAGCCACGGGTCACGAAGGTGCACTTCAGCGGCAGCTTTGCTGCAGCCAGGGTGAACGCCTCGCGGGCCAATGCTTCGGGCACGCCATTGATCTCGTACAGCACCTTGCCGGGCTGGATCTCGGCGACGTAGTACTCGGGGTTGCCCTTGCCGTTACCCATGCGCACTTCGGCCGGCTTCTGCGAAATCGGCTTGTCCGGAAAGATGCGGATGAAGATGCGGCCACCGCGCTTGATGTGGCGCGAAATGGTGCGGCGGGCAGCTTCGATCTGGCGCGCGGTGATACGACCGCGCTCCGTGGCCTTCAAGCCGAATTCGCCGAAGGCCACCGAGGCCCCACGGGTGGCGAAACCGGTGTTGCGGCCCTTTTGTTCCTTGCGGAACTTGCGACGTGCGGGTTGCAACATGCTTATTCTCCTTTAGCCTCGCCGCCGGGGGCGGCGGCAGGCTTGCGCATCACGCGCTTGACTGCCGGCTTGGCGGCGTCGCCAGCGGCGGCGGCACTCTTGTCGGCGCCGTCAGCCGGCGCTTCATTGCGGCCACCAGCGGCAGCCGGACGGCGGTCACCACGCGGCGGGCCGCTGGGCGGACGGCGGTCACCGGGGCGGTCACTGCGGGGGCTGCGGCGGCGGCGGTCGTCTTCCGGACGCTCGTCGCGCGTGGCAGCCGGCATCTCGCCGTTGGGCAGGCGGTCACCCTTGTAGACCCAGACCTTCACGCCGATGACGCCGTAGGTGGTCTTGGCTTCCGAGAAACCGTAGTCGATGTCGGCACGCAGGGTGTGCAGCGGCACACGGCCTTCGCGGTACCACTCGCAGCGAGCGATCTCGATGCCGTTCAGTCGGCCCGACGACATGATCTTGATGCCCAGGGCACCCAGACGCATTGCGTTCTGCATCGCGCGCTTCATCGCGCGGCGGAACATGATGCGCTTTTCGAGCTGCTGGGTGATGGACTCGGAGATCAACTGGGCATCGACTTCGGGCTTGCGCACTTCCTCGATGTTCACGGCCACCGGCACGCCCAGGCGGCGGGTCAGTTCGGCCTTGAGCGCTTCGATGTCCTCGCCCTTCTTGCCGATCACCACGCCCGGACGCGCCGAGAAAATGGTGATGCGGGCGTTCTTGGCCGGGCGTTCGATCTGGATGCGCGAGACCGCGGCGCTCTTGAGCTTCTTCTTCAGAAACTCGCGAACCTCGATGTCCTCGGCCAGCATGGCGGCGAACTTGCGGCCGCTGGCGTACCAGCGCGACGACCAGTTGCGCGTGACCGGCAGGCGAAAGCCGGTGGGGTGGATTTTCTGTCCCATGTCTTTGCGTCCTGCCTTAGTTGCCAACCGTCACATAAATGTGCGCGGTGGGCTTGCTGATGCGATTGCCGCGGCCCTTGGCGCGAGCCGAGAAGCGCTTCAGCGTGGCACCTTGTTCGACGTAGATCGAGGTGACGCGCAGTTCGTCGATGTCGGCGCCATCGTTGTGCTCGGCATTGGCGATGGCCGATTCGAGCGCCTTCTTGATGATGCCGGCCGCCTTCTTGGGGGTGAACTCAAGAATGTTCAGCGCTTGGTCGACCCGCTTGCCGCGGATCATGTCGGCCACGAGACGGCCCTTGTCGCAGGACAGGCGCACGCCGCGCACGATTGCTTTGGTTTCCATTGCATCGGCTCCTTAGCGCTTGGCCTTCTTGTCCGCGGGGTGACCCTTGAACGTGCGGGTCAGCGCGAACTCGCCCAGCTTGTGGCCAACCATCTGGTCGGTCACGTACACGGGCACATGCTGCTTGCCGTTGTGCACGGCGATCGTGATGCCGATGAAGTCCGGCATGATCGTCGAGCGCCGCGACCAGGTCTTGACGGGCTTCTTGTCCTTCGTGGCAACCGCCTTCTCGACTTTCGCCATCAGGTGGTGGTCGACGAACGGACCTTTTTTGAGTGAACGAGCCATGGTCCAGCCCTCTTACTTCTTGCGACGCGAGACGATCATGCCTTGCGTACGCTTGTTGTTGCGGGTGCGGTAGCCCTTGGTGAGGGTGTTCCACGGAGACACCGGCGCCTGGCCTTCGCCCGTGCGGCCTTCGCCACCACCGTGCGGGTGGTCGACCGGGTTCATGGCGGTACCACGAACTGTCGGTCGGATGCCCTTCCAGCGGATCGCACCGGCCTTGCCGTACTGGCGCAGGTTGTGTTCTTCGTTGCTGACTTCGCCAATGGTGGCGCGGCAGTCGATGTGGATCCTGCGCACTTCGCCCGAACGCAGGCGGATCTGCGAGTACACGCCTTCACGCGCCATCAGCGTCACCGAGGTGCCAGCCGAGCGGGCGATCTGTGCGCCCTTGCCCGGCTTCATCTCGACGCAGTGGATGGTCGAGCCGACCGGGATGTTGCGGATGGGCAGCGTGTTGCCGGCCTTGATCGGCGACTCGGCCCCGCTCAGCACCGTCTGGCCCGCTTCCAGGCCACGCGGGGCGATGATGTAGCGGCGCTCGCCATCGGCGTAGCAAACCAGCGCGATGTGGGCGGTGCGGTTCGGGTCGTACTCGATGCGTTCGACCTTGGCCGGGATGCCGTCCTTGTTGCGCACGAAATCAACCACGCGGTAGTGGTGCTTGTGCCCACCGCCCTTGTGGCGAATCGTGATGTGGCCGTTGTTGTTGCGGCCGGCATTCTGCTTCTGCGGTTCCAGCAGCGACGCTTCGGGCGCGCCCTTGTGCAGGTGCTTGTGCACCACCTTCACCACGGCACGGCGGCCGGGCGAGGTCGGTTTGACTTTGACGACGGCCATTACGCAGTCTCCCCAGAGAAGTTGAGCTCTTGGCCTTCCTTGAGCGAGACGTAGGCCTTGCGGATGTGGTCACGCCGGCCGCCGGTCTTGCCAAAACGCTTGACCTTGCCCTTCTGGTTGATCACCTGCACCGACTCGACCTCGACCTTGAACATCAGTTCAACGGCAGCCTTGATCTCGGGCTTGGTCGCATCGCGCAGCACCTTGAACAGCACCTGGTTGTGCTTTTCGGCGACGCGGGTGGCCTTCTCGGAAATGATCGGCGCCACCAGCACCTGGGCCAGGCGGCCCTCATCCAGTTTCAGTGCGCTCATGCCAGCATCTCCTGGAGCTTGTCGATCGCGCCCTTGGTCACCAGCACCTTGTGGTAGTGCACCAGCGACAGCGGATCGGCGTAACGCGGCTCGACCACCAGCACGTTGGGCAGGTTGCGCGAGGCGAGGAACAGGTTCTCGTCCACCGTGTCGGCGATCACCAGCACGTGGTCGAGGTTCATGGCCTTGAGCTTGGCGGCCAGCAGCTTGGTCTTGGGTGCATCGACCGACAGCGACTCGACCACCTGCAGGCGGCCTTCACGAGCCAGCTGCGACAGGATCGACGCCATGCCGGCGCGGTACATCTTCTTGTTGA
>JBDTQF010000090.1:0-14675 GCA_039932275.1 Burkholderiales bacterium | reverse complement strand
TCGGCCTGTCGGCGAAGAACGCGATCCTGATCATCGAGTTCGCCAAGGACCTGCAAGCCGAGGGCATGGGTGTGATCGAGGCCACGCTGGAAGCGGTGCACCTGCGCTTCCGGCCCATCATCATGACCTCGCTCGCCTTCATCCTCGGCGTGCTGCCGCTGGTTGTCGCGACCGGCGCCGGCTCGGCCAGCCAGCGCGCCATCGGCACCGGCGTGATGGGCGGCATGATCACTGCCACGGTGCTGGCGGTGTTCTTCGTGCCGGTGTTCTTCGTGGTGGTGCGCAAGCTGTTCCCGGGCGGGCATGTGGTGTCGCACGGCACCAAGATCTCCTCACCCGAGGCCGACGCCGCCGTGGCCGAGGCCCTGCGCCGCGGGGACCACTGACATGGCCAAGACGATGACGTTCATGTTCCGACCTGCCGCGGTGTTCGCCGCGGTACTGGCGCTGGCAGGCTGCGCCAGCCTGGCGCCGAAGTACGAGCGGCCGGCGGCGCCGGTGCCGGCGCAACTGCCGGTGCCTGCGACTGACGCGGCATCCGCCCCGGCCGAGGCCGCGCTGCCGCCATGGCAGGACTTCGTGCAATCGGCCCCGCTGCGCGAGCTGCTGCAGCGCGCGCTGGTGAACAACCGCGACCTGCGCGTCGCGGCGCTCAATGTCGAACGGTCGCGCGCGCTGCTCTCGGCCAGCGAAGCCGACCGCTGGCCTACCGTCGGGGCCGGCCTCACCGCGGCCCGCCAGCCCAGCACCACCACGGCCAACAAGCAGGTCAACCTCTATACCGCCGGGCTGCAGGTCAACGCCTGGGAGCTCGACCTGTTCGGCCGCATCGCCAGCCTGAACGAAGCCGCGCGTGCGCAGCTGATGGCCAGCGAGGCCGGCCGCCGAGGTGCTGAGCTCAGCGTGGTGGCGGCGGTGGTGGCTACCGCGCTCACGCTGGCGGCCGATAACGAACTGCTGGCCCTGGCCGAACGCACCCTGGCGACGCGCCGGGAAAGCGCCCGCCTGACCGGGCTGCGCTTCGACAACGGCGCGGCCTCGGCGCTGGATCAGAACACCGCGCAGAGTCTGCTGGCACAGGCCCGCACCCTGCTGGTTCAGCAACGCCGCGTGCGCAGCCAGGACCTGAATGCGCTGGCGCTGCTGGTGGGCCAGCCGGCCGAAAGCCTCGGCACGTTGCCGCTGCTGGTGGGGCCGGCCACGCAGCCCACCGCCTGGTTGGCCGACGTTCCAGTGGGCGTGAATTCGCAGGTGCTGCTCGGCCGGCCCGACGTGCTGCAGGCCGAAGGCGCGCTGATGGCGGCCAACGCCAACATCGGCGCCGCGCGTGCGGCCTTTTTCCCGCGGGTGTCGCTGACCACCAGCGTGGGCCTCGCGTCGACCGACTTCGCCAGCCTGTTCGAGGCCGGCAGCTTCGCGTGGACCGTCGCTGCCTCCGCCATCGCGCCCATCTTCGACGCCGGCCGCAACCGCGCCAACCTCGCTGCCAGCAAGACCAGCCGTGACATCGCGGTGGCGCAGTACGAGCGGGCGGTGCAGAACGCCTTCCGCGAGACCGCCGATGCGCTGGCCGGCCTGGGCACCTGGCGTGAGCAGCTGGCCGGTCAGCGCGACCAGCTCAGCGCGGCGCGCGAGATCGCCCGGCTCACCGAGCTGCGTTTCGACAACGGCGCCGCCAGCCTGCTCGAACGCCTCGACGCCGAACGCAACCGCTTTGCTGCCGAGCAGGCGGTGGTGTCGGTGCAGCTGGCCGAGCTGCAGAACCGCGTGGCGCTGTACAAGGCGCTGGGCCGTTGACGTCCAGCCGCTGATGCCACCCGCCAATGCCACCCGCCCCTGACCAGCCGGTCGGGGGCACCCCTCGCGCTGAGCACGCTCATCGCGCTTAGCGCTCATCGCGAGGCCGCAGCCCTCCTGCGGCTTCATCCGCGCCGATGCCCTCGGCTGGCTGCGGGTTGACCCTCATCCCCCATCAAATCTGACTGAGCTTGGTGCCACATGCACCAGCTTTGCGGCCGTGCGCACCGTCTGAAGGCGCGTTGGCGACCTGATTCCGCCGTCCCCGCTGGGGACGGTCGGGCGTGACGCTCATCACAGATGGCTGGCGCACGCCTTGCTTGTATACCAGTAAGAACACTTGGAAGGATGGCACGCATGGTGCGTGCAGGAGCCGGGTGTCTGGTAAGCAAGCAAGGAGCATCGTGATGACGCACAAGGTTGACAGGCTGCAGTGGAACCGCCGTGAGCTGATCAGAGGCGCGGGCGCATTGGGGGCGGGGCTGGCCACGGCTGGCTGGAGCGGGCTGGCCGGTGCGCAGGCGCCGCTGACCGTGGGCTTCATTTACGTCGGCCCGAAGGACGACTACGGCTACAACCAGGCGCATGCCGAATCGGTGGCCGAGGTCAAGAAGTGGCCCGGCATGAAGGTGGTCGAAGAAGAGAACGTGCCCGAGACCAATGCCGTGCAGAAAACCATGCAAGGCATGATTGCGCAGGACGGCGCCAAGCTGCTGTTCCCCACCTCGTTCGGCTACTTCGACCCGCACATGCTGGCCATGGCAGCCAAGTATCCCGATGTGCGTTTTGCCCATTGCGGCGGCATGTGGACGGCCGGCAAGCACCCCACCAACACCGGCAGCTTCTTCGGCTACATCGACGAGGGCCAGTACCTCAACGGTGTCATCGCCGGGCACATGAGCAAGAGCAAGAAGATCGGCTTCGTCGCGGCCAAACCGATTCCGCAGGTGCTGCGCAACATCAACGCGTTCACGATGGGTGCGCGTTCGGTCGACCCCAAGATCACCTGCACGGTCATCTTCACCGGCGACTGGTCGATGCCGGTCAAGGAAGCCGAAGCCACCAACAGCCTGGCCGACCAGGGCGTGGATGTGTTCACCATGCACGTTGATGGCCCCAAGGTCATCGTCGAGACCGCGGCCAAGCGCGGCAAGTTCGTCTGCGGCTACCACGCCAGCCAGGCCAAGCTGGCGCCGGCGGCCTACCTCACCGGTGCCGAGTGGAACTGGATCACTGCCTACAAGCAGATCATCGACGCCGCCCGCAGCGGCAAGCCGCACCCGAACTTTGTGCGCGGCGGGCTGAAGGACGGCTTCGTCAAGAGCAGCCCGTACGGCTCGATGGTGCCGGACGCCGCCAAGAAGCAGGCCGAGGGCGTGCGCGCGGCGATGCTGAAGGGCAGTTTCGACATCTTCAAGGGTGAGCTGAAGGACAACACCGGCAAGGTCGTCATTCCGAAGGGCACGGTGCTGAAGCAGACGGATCCGGTGCTCGAAGCCATGAACTACCTGGTCGAAGGCGTCATCGGGAAGGCTTGACGGATCTGGCTACTGCGCGGGCCGATCTTGCGCCTGCGGTGCTCGCCGTACTGCCCGTACGGCTGTGCTCCTCAGCGCAACCTCGACCCGCTCGCTACGCCATCTCCGACAAGCCTTCAACGCTGGGTTTCTCCAGCGCGATCTAGCGAGGGGCCCAATGTCCACTGTTCCCAAACCCTGGCACGCCACTGCCGAGAACATCGCCTTGCCGGTGTTGGCCTTGGCCGGTGCGTTGCTGCTGTTCGGCCTGTTCGTCTGGTTCGCCGGCAAGAGCCCGGCGGAGGCGTGGGTGTTGTTGTTCAAGGGCGCGTTTGGCGACAGCTTTTCGTGGCAGAACACCTTGCAGCGGGCGGCGCCGTTGATGTTGACGGCGCTGGCAGTCGCGTTGCCGGCGCGGGCCGGGTTGACGGTGATCGGCGGGGAGGGGGCGCTGGTGTGCGGGGCGCTGGCCTGCGCGACGCTGCCGTATGTGTGGGAGCCGCCGGGCAATACCTTCGGCATCGCCTGCCTGCTGCTGGCCGCGGCCGCGGGTGGCGCCGTGTGGGTGGCGCTGGTCGGGGTGTTGCGGCAGTGGCGCGGGGTGAATGAAACCATCTCCAGCCTGCTGCTGGGCTACATCGCGATCGCGCTGTTCAAGCATTTCGTCGAGGGGCCGCTGCGTGATCCGGCGAGCTTGAACAAGCCGTCGACCAGGCCGCTGGCCGAAGCGTTGCGCATCGGGCCCATCATGGGTTCATCGCCCGACTCCTGGCTGGGTGATGTGCACTGGGGCCTGGTCATCGGCCTGGTGCTGTGCCTGCTGGTGGGGCTGTGGTTGAGCTTCACTGCGCATGGGTTCTCGCTGCGGGTGGTGGGTGGCAACGCCCGTGCGGCCAAGCTGGTGGGGCTGCCCAGCGACCAGCTCATCGTGGTGGCCTGCGCTGCCGGCGGCGCCTGCGCCGGGCTGGCCGGCGGCATCGAGGTGGCGGCGGTGCACAACGCGGCCAATGCGTCGCTGATCGCCGGGCTGGGCTACACCGGCATCCTGGTGTCGTTCGTGGCGCGGCACAACCCGTGGGCCATCCCGCCGGTAGCCATCCTGTTCGGTGGTTTCGGTGCGGCCGGCAGCCTGCTACAGCGCCGGCTCGACCTGCCCGATGCCTCGGTGCTGGTGCTGCAGGGCTTCGCGTTCGTGTTGATCCTCGCCGCCGAGGCGCTGCGCGGCAAGCTGTTCACGTTCAGGCTGCCGCAGTTCAAGCGCGTCGACATTCCGAAAGTCATCGGCGGGAGCGTGGCATGACGGCCGAGATGTGGATGGACCTGTTGCTCGCCGTGCTGGGCGGTGCGATCCGCGTCGGCACACCGTTCCTGTTTGTCAGCCTGGGTGAGTGCCTGACCGAGAAGTCGGGCCGCATCAACCTCGGGCTGGAGGGCGTGCTGGTGTTCTCGGCCATGGTCGGCTTCGGTGGCTCATACCTCAGCGGGTCGGCCTGGGTGGGGGTGCTGGCGGCAGGGCTGAGCGGCGCGCTGCTGGCGTTGCTGCACGGGCTGCTGTGTTCGCTGCAGCGGGTGTCGGACATCGCCACCGGCATCGCCTTGATGCTGCTGGGCGCGGGCCTGGCGTTCTACTTCGGCAAGCCGCTGATCCAGCCGCAGGCGGCGCAGATCCCGTCGCTGGCGCTGGGCGGCTGGAGCAGCTCGTCGCAGGTGCAGTCGGCGCTGTCCGTCAATGCGCTGTTCCCGTTGGGCGTGGCGCTGGCTGGGCTGCTGGCCTGGGGTTTTGCCAACACCCGCTGGGGCCTGGTGGTGCGCATGGCGGGGGACTCCAGCGACGCCGCGCGGGCGCTGGGCTATTCGGTCAACGGGGTGCGCATCGCGGCCACCACCGCGGGCGGTTTCATCGCGGGCTTGGGCGGTGCGTCGTTGTCGCTGTACTACCCGGGCAGCTGGAACGAGGGGCTCTCATCCGGCCAGGGCCTGATCGCGGTGGCGCTGGTGATCTTCGCGCGCTGGAGCCCCTGGCGCTGCCTGGGCGCCGCGCTGCTGTTCGGCGGCGCCGGTGCCATCGGCCCGGCGCTGCAGTCGGTGGGCATCAGCGGCGGCTACTACCTGTTCAACGCCATGCCGTATGTGCTGACGCTGCTGATCCTGATCGCCACCTGCTCACCCAAGCGCTCGATCAAGGGCGCGCCGATGGAACTTGGAGTATCGCGATGAGGGCCGAGCGCCGGGCCGCCCCAAGCCGGCCCTCGTCCCCTCGGGGGACCGGCCGACGTACTCGACGGACGAGGGGCTGTCATGACTAGCGGCTTGGCTGGGTTGAACAAGACGCCGAATGGCGTGGTCGTCGGCTTGGTGCAGCTGCAGCTGCCGGTGGTCGAGAGCCCAGCGCAGCTGGCGACGCAGGCCGAGCGCATCGTCGCCATGGTGGGCAAGGCCCGCCGCAGCTACCCGACGATGGACCTGGTGGTGTTCCCCGAATACTCGCTGCACGGCCTGTCGATGAGCACCGCCGACGAGTTGATGGTCTCGCTCGACGGCCCCGAGGTCGCGGCCTTCAAGGCCGCCTGTGTGGCGCACAAGATCTGGGGTTGCTTCTCCATCATGGAGTGCAACCCGCACGGCAACCCGTACAACACCGGCCTCGTCATCGACGACACCGGCGCGCTCAAGCTCTACTACCGCAAGTTCCACCCCTGGGTGCCGGTGGAAGCCTGGGAGCCCGGCAACATGGGCATCCCGGTGATCGATGGGCCCAAGGGTCTGAAGCTGGCGCTGATCATCTGCCACGACGGCATGTTCCCCGAGATGGCGCGCGAGTGTGCCTACCAGGGTGCCGAGCTGATGCTGCGCACTGCAGGCTACACAGCGCCCATTCGCCACGCCTGGCAGATCACCAACCAGGCCAACGCGTTCCAGAATCTGATGGCCACCGCCAGCGTGTGCCTGTGCGGCAGCGACGGCACCTTTGATTCCATGGGTGAAGCCATGGTGTGCAACTTCGACGGCACCGTGATGGCCCAGGGCGGCGGGCGGGTGGACGAGATCGTCTGCGCCGAGATCCGCCCCGACCTGATCCGCGAAGCGCGTGCGCACTGGGGCGTGGAGAACAACCCCTACCAGTTCCTGCACCGCGGTTATGTGGCGGTGAAGGGCGGCGCGATGGACTGCCCGTACACCTTCATGCACGACATGGTCGCCGGCACGGCGAAGCTGCCGTGGGAAGGCGACGTGCTCGTCACCGACGGTCAGCCCTGCGGTTTCGAGGCCCCCACGCGCCGCTACCGCGGCGAAGAACCCAATCTGTTGAGCAAGTGAGAGGGACCGCCCCATGAGCAAGACCATCGCGTCCAAACCCTATGCCTGGCCGTACGACGGCAACCTGCGCCCCGACAACACGGCGCTGATCATCATCGACATGCAGACCGACTTCTGCGGCAAGGGCGGTTATGTTGACAAGATGGGCTACGACCTGTCGCTGACGCAGGCGCCGATCGAGCCGATCAAGGCGGTGCTGCTTGAGGCCCGCCGCATCGGCATGCACGTGATCCACACCCGCGAAGGTCACCGGCCCGACCTGAGCGACCTGCCGCCCAACAAGCGCTGGCGCTCGCGCCAGATGGGCGCTGGCATCGGCGACATGGGCCCGTGCGGGCGCATCCTGATCCGCGGCGAGCCGGGCTGGGACATCATTCCCGAGCTGTATCCGATCGAAGGCGAGCCCATCATCGACAAGCCCGGCAAGGGCTCGTTCTATGCGACGGACCTGCAGCTCATCCTCGCCACCAACGGCGTGCGCAACCTGATCCTCACCGGCATCACCACCGACGTGTGCGTGCACACCACCATGCGCGACGCCAACGACCGCGGCTACGAGTGCCTGATGCTGACCGACTGCACCGGCGCCACCGACGTGGGCAACCACCAGGCCGCGCACAAGATGATCCAGATGCAGGGCGGCGTGTTTGGCGCCGTGGCCAGCTCGGCCGAACTGATCGACGTGTTGAAAACATTCTGAGGAGACGATTGATGCTGAACCGCCGCCAGATCATCCAGGGCACCGCCGCCCTGACCACCGCCACCGGCCTCGGTGGCCTTGCGCTGCCCGCGCATGCCGACGACGAGATCCAGATCGGCTTCTGGCCCATCGCCTCGGGGCTGCCGCTGTACGTGGGCCTGGAGCGCGGCATCTTCAAGGAGGCCGGGCTGAACGTGAAGGGTGCCAAGTTCGCCAGCGCGCAGCAGATCGCCGAGGCGATGATCGCCGGGCGCATCCACGGCTCGGCCAACGGCACCGCCTCGGCCGCGCTGGGCCTGGCGGAGATCACCAGCCCCAACCTGTTCAAGATCATCTGCAGCAACCCAAGCAACCGCAAGCTGGTGCTGGATGAGTTCGTGGTGCCGAAGGATTCGACCATCAAGAGCATCGCCGAGCTGGCGGGCAAGAAGGTGGCGTCGGGCCCGGGCATCCAGAACGTCACGCTGGCCAAGATCATTCTTGAAAAGAACGGCATCGCCAACCCGGTGGTGACCGAGCTGCCGATCGGCCAGCACGTGCCGGCGCTGGCCGCCGGCCAGATCGACGCGGTCTACACGCTGGAGCCCACCGGCACGGCCGGCCGGTTGAAGGGCCTGACGCGGGTGCTCGAACCCGGCGTGATCGCCACCTACGTGCTGGGCAACCCCGACGCTCCCTGGTTCGGCGGCTCGGCCACCGTGACCACGGCCTTCCTGAAGGAAAAACCCGAGCTGGCCAAGCGCTACATCGCCGCCTATGCCAAGGCGGTGGACTGGGTGCGCAAGTTCCCCGACGAATCGCGCAAGCACCTGGACGGCTTCACTTCCATCGAGGAGTCGCTTGTCAAGGAGGTGCCGCTGTCGGGCTTCACGCTTTACAACGAGTTCAAGCCCAGCGACATCGAGTACTTCCAGAAGTTCTTCGACGTCTTCAGCGACCGCAAGATCTTCACTCGCCGGCTGGACGTGAAGTCGCTGCTCTACGTGGGGTGACCGCCGTGAACACTGTCCTGGACAAGCTGTTCGACAAACGCTTCCTGCCGTTGGTGGGTCCGCTGCTGCTGCTGGCGCTGTGGCAGCTGATGATTTCGGCGCAGTGGGTCAAGCCGGTGCTGTTGCCGCCGCCGGGCGAAACCCTGGCGCACATGGTGGGCGTGTTCGGCAACGGCAACATCCTGCCCGATCTGTGGGCCACCCTCGTGCGCACGCTGGCGTCGTTTGCCATCGCGGTGGTGATCGGCGTGCCGCTGGGCGTGATGCTGGGCAGCAGCGAAGGGGCCTACCGCAGCGTCGAATTCGTCATCGACTTCTTCCGCTCCACACCCAGCTCGGCGCTGATTCCGCTGTTCATGCTGATCTTCGGCATCACCGACATCAACAAGATCGCCATCGCCGGCTTCGGCGCCATGCTGATCGTGCTGTTCAACAGCGCCTACGGCGTGATGAACGCCAAGAAAACGCGGCTGATGGCGGCGCAGATCATGGGTGTCTCCAGGTGGCATGTGTTCAAGGACGTGATGCTGATGGAGAGCCTGGCGCAAACCTTCGTCGGCCTGCGCAGCGCGGTGTCGATGGCGCTGGTGATCGTCATCGTGGCCGAGATGTTCATCGGCTCCGAGACCGGCCTGGGCCACCGCATCATCGACGCGCAGCAGGTGTTCAACGTCAAGGACATGTACACCTCGATCCTGGTGACGGGCGCGCTCGGGTATCTGTTGAACCTCGGCTTCCTTCTCATTGAGAAGCGCCTCATCCATTGGAGCGGCAAAGCATGAGTGGACCCCTGCCTGTGGAGGCCATGCCGATCGAGGCATCGCCGACCACCCACGACACCGTGCTCACGCTGCGCCCGGCGCCTTCAACGCACGTGACGGTACGCGGCCTGCACAAGAGCTTTGCCGGCGCGCCGCTGTACACCAACTTCAACCTCGACCTGCCCAAGAGCCGCATCGTCTCGATCTTCGGGCCCAACGGCTGCGGCAAGTCGACGCTGATGAACATGATCGCGGGGTTGATCCCGCTCGACTCGGGCGAGATCCTGTTCGACGGCAAGTCGCTCAAGGACACCAAGATCGGCTACGTGTTCCAGAACTACCGCGACGCGCTGTTTCCGTGGATCACGGCGCGCGACAACGTCGCCTACCCGTTGCGCCGCAGCGGCATGAAGGAGGCGGACGTGCAGGCGCGGGTGGACGAGCTGGTCAAGCTGTTCGAGATCCGCTTCGACCTGAAGCGTTACCCCTACGAGCTCTCAGGCGGCCAGATGCAGACGGTGTGCATCATGCGGGCGCTGGCGCCCAAGCCCGAGGTGATGTTCCTCGATGAGCCGTTCTCGGCGCTGGACTTCGAGATGACGCTGTTTATCCGTGCCAAGCTGCAGGAGGCTCATCTCACCACCGGCGTGACGATGGTGATCGTCTCGCACGATCTTGAAGACGCGGTGTTCCTGGCCGACCAGATCCTGCTGCTGACGCGCCGTCCGACGCGGATCGCCGAGCTGGTGCCTTTTGATCTGCCGCGTCCTCGCTCGCCGGAGTCGGTGTCCGATCCCGAGTTCGTGCGGGTGAAGGCCCACACGCTCGAAGTCTTCCGCCGCGAGATGAATGCCTGAGGGAGCCGTGCCGTGAATGCCCTGCAGTTGGAAACATACAACCTCACCAAGCGCTTCGGCGCCTTCACCGCGCTGGACCATTGCAGCCTGACCGTGCGGCCGGGCACCGTGCATGCGCTGCTGGGCGAGAACGGCGCCGGCAAGAGCACGCTGGTGAAGTGCATCGTCGGCTACTACAAGGCCGAGGAGGGTGCGGTGATGGTGGACGGCCGCGAGCAGGCCATCACCAGCCCGGTGATTGCGCGCGACCTGGGCATCGGCATGGTGTACCAGCATTTCACCGTGGTGCCGGGCATGACGGTGGCCGAGAACCTGCTGCTGGCGCGCGGCCATATCCCGGCGGTGATCGACTGGAAGGCCACACGGGCCGAGCTCAAGACCTTCTTCGAGACCACGCCGTTCAAGCTCGACCTGGATGCCACGCCGCTCGACCTGTCGGCCGGCGAGAAGCAGAAGCTGGAGATCCTGAAGCAGCTCTTCCTCAAGCCCAAGCTGCTGATCCTCGACGAGCCCACCTCGGTGCTGACACCGCAGGAGGCCGACGAGGTGCTGGGCGCACTGCGCGACACCGCGCACCGCGGCGAGTGCTCGGTGGTGATGATCACGCACAAGTTCCGCGAGGTCACCGAGCATGCCGACGACGTGAGCGTGTTGCGCCGGGGCAAGCTGGTTTACACCGGCGCGGTGGCGTCCACCTCGCCGACTGAGCTGGCCGCGGCGATGGTGGGGGAAGCCGTGGTGCGCGAGCCGGTGCAGCGTCGCACCCTTGAACAGGGGCACGAGCCCGGCGCGGTGCGGCTGGAGATCGACGCGCTGCAGGTCATGGGCGACCGCGGCGAGCCGGCCGTGCGCGCTTTGAGCCTGCAGGTGCGTGAGGGCGAGATCGTCGGCGTGGCCGGCGTTTCGGGCAACGGCCAGCGCGAGCTGATGGAAGCCCTGGTGGGCCAGCGTCCGCGTGAAGGCGGTGCAGTGCGGGTGGGCGGCATGGCCTTCCGTGCCACACGGGGCGAGAACCGCCGGCTGGGTGTGCGCTCGCTACCCGAAGAGCCGCTGCGCAATGCCTGTGTGGGCGACCTGAGCGTGGCGCACAACATGGGCCTGCGCACCTTCGATGCGGTGCCTTACGCGCGCGCTGGCTGGGTCCGGTGGGGTGCGCTGCGGACCCGCGCGCGGGCCTGGATCGCCGAGTACGGTGTCAAGACGCAGGGCGAGCGCGCGGCCATCCGCACGCTCTCGGGTGGCAATGTGCAGCGCGCGGTGCTGGCGCGCGAGCTGTCGGACGAGGCCTCGCTGCTGCTGGTGTCGAACCCGGTGTTCGGCCTCGACTTCGCCGCGGTGGCCGAGATCCACGGCCGGTTGGTGGCCGCGCGCAACCGCGGCGCCGCGGTGCTGCTGGTGAGCGAAGACCTCGACGAGCTGCTGGCCCTGGCTGACCGCATCGTCGTGATGAGCGAAGGCCAGATCGTGCATGACGTGCCCGCGGCCAATGCCGACCGGCATGCACTGGGTGCGTTCATGGGCGGCAAGCACCACCATGACGAGACCGCGGAGGCAGCATGAACAAGCTCAAGGGCATTGAAATTGCGGCGAATCCATTTCCCTACCGCTTCGAAGTGGAAAAGACGGCGCTGGTCATCATCGACATGCAGCGCGACTTCGTCGAGCACGGCGGCTTCGGCGAGAGCCTGGGCAACGACGTGACGCTGCTGCAGGCCATCATCCCCACCTGCCAGGCCGTGCTGGCGGCATGGCGCAAGGCGGGTGGTTATGTGGTGCACACCCGCGAGGCGCATGAGCCCGACCTGAGCGACTGCCCGCCGGCCAAGCGCCTGCGCGGCAACCCGACGCTGCGCATCGGCGATGTTGGCCCGATGGGGCGCATCCTGGTCCAGGGCGAGCCGGGCAACCAGATCGTGCCGGAGCTGGCGCCCATCAAGGGCGAGCTGGTGATCGACAAGCCCGGCAAAGGCGCCTTCTACGCCACGCACCTTGAGCATGCGCTCAAGGCCAAGGGCATCACGCATCTCATCTTCATGGGCGTGACCACCGAGGTCTGCGTGCAGACCAGCATGCGCGAGGCCAACGACCGCGGCTACGACTGCCTGCTGGTGGAAGACGGCACCGAGAGCTACTTCCCGGCCTTCAAGGCCGCAGCCATCGAGATGATGCGGGCGCAGGGCGCCATCGTGGGCTGGACGGCACCGGCGGCGCTGCTGATCAAAGGGCTGACGGGATGACCGCAGGAGTGAGCCCCCAGGCGGCTGCGCCGCCGCCCCCCGAGGGGGGTGAGTCCACTTGGGGCGGCCCGGCGTGGACTCGCCTGTTCACCATCGGCGACTGGCGTGCCGCCTACAGTGCCGGTGCCGACCCCATGGCGCTGCTGGGCCGTCTGATCGAACGGCTGCAGGCGGACGACCCGGCCTGGATCCACCGGGTCGATGCGGCCGGGTTGGTGTTGCAGCTCAAGCGCCTCGCGACGCTCGACCGTGCCGCCGCGCCGCTGTGGGGTGTGCCGTTCGCGGTCAAGGACAACATCGACGTGGCCGGCCTGCCCACCACCGCGGCCTGCCCGGCCTTCGCCTACACGCCGGGGCGCGACGCCACCACGGTGCGGCGGCTGCTCGATGCCGGTGCCGTGGTGCTGGGCAAGACCAACCTCGACCAGTTCGCCACCGGCCTGGTCGGCACCCGTTCGCCGTATGGCGAGGTGCCCAACACCTTCAATCCAGATTACGTCAGCGGCGGTTCCAGCTCGGGGTCGGCCTCGGTGGTGGCGCGCGGGCTGGTGCCGTTCGCACTGGGCACCGACACCGCGGGCTCGGGCCGCGTGCCGGCGGGCTTCAACAACCTGGTGGGGCTCAAACCCACCACCGGGCGCATCGGCATGGCCGGTGTGGTGCCGGCCTGCCGCAGCCTGGACGTGGTGTCGGTGTTCGCGTTGACGGTGGCCGACGCTGCCGAAGTGGCCGCGCTGATCGACGGGCCCGACGAGACCAGCGCTGTCACCCCGGTGACGCTGCAGCCGCCCTGGCTGGGCGAACCGCTCAAGACCGATGGCGCGTTGCGCGTGGGTGTGCCGGCGCTGCTCGAAGCCGATCCGTCGCTGGGCTACGACGTGGCCTTCGAAGCCGCGAAACAGCGCTGCCTTGCACTTGGCGCGACGCTGGTGCCTGTGGACCTCTCGCCCTTCCATGCGGTGGCGGCATTGCTTTACGACGGCCCGTGGGTGGCCGAGCGTTACGCCGTGGTGCGCACGCTGATCGAGGCGCAGCCCGAGGCGATGGACGCCACCGTGCGCGGCGTGATCGAACGCGCCCGCGGCTTCGATGCGGTTGCCGCGTTCGAGGCCCAGTACCGCCTGCAGGCACTGGCCGCGCAGGTGGCGCCGGTGTGGGACAAGGTCGATGTGCTGATGGTGCCCACCGCGCCCACGCACCCCACCCGCGCCGCGGTGGCGCAGGCCCCGGTGGCGCGCAACAGCGAGCTGGGCCGCTACACGAATTTCGTCAATCTGCTCGGGCTGGCGGCGCTGGCGCTGCCTGCGGGTATGACGGGCAGCGAGTCAACGACGGGCCGCTCCCGAGTTGACTCACTCCCCTCGGGGGACGGCGGCGTCTCTTTGCCGCCTGGGGGCTCACATTGCTTACCTTTTGGCGTGACCTTCATCGGGCCGGGTGGCAGCGACGCCGCGCTGGCGCACTGGGGCAGCCGGTGGGAAGACGCTGGGCTGTCCGCGCCTGGCAGCGTCATGCTGGGCGCGCACCTGCGGGCGCTGACGGTGACCGACCTGCTGCCCCGCCCGGTGCCGGCCGCGGCGCCCACGCTGGCGCTGGCGGTGGTGGGCGCGCACCTGCAAGGCCAGCCGCTGCACGGCCAGCTGGTCGAGCGCGGCTGCCGGCTGCTCGCAAGCACCCGCACCGCGCCGCGCTACCGCCTGTTCGCGCTGCCCGGCACGGTGCCGCCCAAACCGGGCCTGGCCCGGGTGGGCGCGCGCGAGCAGGGCCATGCCATCGAGCTGGAGGTGTATGAGATGCCGCAGGCCGCGCTGGGCTCGTTCCTGGCGCTGATCCCGTCGCCACTGGGCCTGGGCTCGGTGGAGCTGGCCGATGGCAGTTGGGTCAAGGGCTTCATCTGCGAAGGCGCGGTGCTGCAGGACGCCATCGACATCAGCCCGCATGGTGGCTGGCGGTCCTACCTGCAGGTCCGCCAGGTCCGGCACGGAGGCCAGTGATGGTGGTGGCTGACCAGATCGACCTGGCGCCGGTGCGGGCCGAGATCGAGGCCCTGTTCGAGGCGTATGAGCGCGCCTTCATGAACAACGACGTCGAGGTGCTCACCCGCTTTTTCTGGGCCGATGAGCGGCATACCCGCTATGGCGTTGCCGACCGCCAGCTCGGCTTTGCTGAACAGGCGGCCTACCGCGCGGCGACAGCCGCCCCCACCTTCACGCGCCGGCTGGAGAACCTGCGCATCACCTGCTTCGGGTCGGACATGGCGGTGGCGCTGGTCGAGTTCGTGCGCAGCGACACGCCGTTGCGCGGCTTCCAGTCGCAGACCTGGGTGCGCTTGCCGGAAGGTTGGCGCATCGTCAATGCGCATGTGAGCATGATTGATTTGCTCACGACGTGAGACAAGGTGCCTCACTCGCAAGTGACGGGCCGAGCGCCGGGCCGCTCCCAAGCCGGCCCGGATCCCCTCGGGGGATCGCTCGCCGTACTCGTCGAGCGAGGGGC
>JBDTQF010000089.1:0-14679 GCA_039932275.1 Burkholderiales bacterium | reverse complement strand
GCCTGCTGGATGCTCTGCACCGTGGCGTCGATGTTGACCACCACGCCGCGCTTGAGCCCATGCGACGGCGCCACGCCCAGCCCCGCCAGCCGCAGCTCGCCGTCCGGCAGCACCTCGGCCACCACCGCCATCACTTTGGCGGTGCCGATGTCCAGGCCGACGACGAGATCCTTGTATTCCTTTGCCATGGGGGTGTCCCTCGTTCGCCTGTAATCAACGTTGTGGCCGCACGGCACCAGGCCGGGCCACATTCTTTGTTGTCTTGCCGTCGGTGGTGCCCACGCCAGCGAGCCGCACCGCATAGCCGTCGCTGTGGCGCAGGTCGGCGTATTCGACCTGTCGCACGCCAAAGCGGTTGACCACCTGCGGCAGCGAGGCGGCGAAACGCTGCGTGCGCTCCAGCACTTCCTGCGGGCTGCCGCGGCCGATCTCGATCACGCTGCCGGAATCGAGCTTGGCGCGCCACGAGCCGCGCTCTGACAGCGCCAGCCGCTCGATGTGTTCGTCACGCGCTGCGAACACCGGCGCCAGGCTGCGGTACATCGCCAGCACCTGCGCCGCGCTGCCATGCGGGCCGCGCAGGATGGGCAGGTCCTCATCCTCGACATCGCCGAGGTTGACCTCGAACACCTCGCCCTCGCGGTTGACCAGCTGGTCGTCGCCCACTTCGTTGTCGGGCCGCTCCCAGTACGCCGCCGGGCGGTGCTCTTCCAGCGACACCATCAGCGTCTGCGGCCACACCTTTGACACCACCGCGCGGCGCACCCACGGCACCGACTCGAACGCCGTGCGGGCCTGCTGCAGGTTCAGCGTCAGGTAGCTGCCGTGCAGCTTGGGCACGGCATTGGCGCGGATCGTGGTGGCGTTGTTGTGCATCACCTCGCCCTCGATGCGGATCTGCCGGAAGCCCAGCCACGGCGCACGCGCCAGCCACGTCAGCCCCGCGCCCGCGGCCAGCAGCAGCACCAGCGCGAACAGCAGCGTCGAGCCGAGCTGCATCAGGCGCAGGTCGAGCGGGTTCGACGTCACGGCGGCACTGTTCATGGCATCAGGCCTTCGCCACCGCCGCGGGCGGCGCCGCATCCAGCCGCGCACCGGCCAACAGGTGCAGGCACAGCTGCTCGTAGCTCATGCCGGCGGCCTTGGCCGACATCGGCACCAGCGAATGGCTGGTCATGCCCGGTGAGGTGTTCATCTCCAGCAGGAAGGGCTGGCGATCACTTGCTCGCAGCATCAGGTCGGCGCGGCCCCAGCCGCGGCAGCCCAGCGCGCGGTACGAGGCCACGGCAAGCGCCTGCACGGCACGCTCCTCGGCTTCAGACAGCCCGCTCGGGCATTGGTACTGCACGTCGTCGGTGAAGTACTTGTTCTGGTAGTCGTAGCCGGCCTCGGGCGGGCGGATGCGCACCACCGGCAGCGCGTAGGCACCGGCACCCTCACCCAGCAGCGGGCAGGTGAGTTCCTCGCCGTCGATGAATTCTTCGGCCAGCAGCTCGGGGTCGTACTGCAGCGACAGCGCCACCGCCGCTGCCAGCTCGCCCGCGGCCTTCACCTTGGTGACGCCGATCGACGAGCCCTCGCGCGGTGGCTTGACGATCAGCGGCAGGCCCAGCCTGGCCGGGATGGCGGCCAGCGCCGCGTCGCTGCGCTCGTCCGGCGCCAGGCACACCGACCGCGGCGTGGCCAGCCCCTCGGCCACCCACACCCGCTTGGTCATCACCTTGTCCATCGCGATGGCCGACGCCATCACGCCGGAACCGGTGTAGGGAATGCCCAATAGCTCCAGCGCGCCTTGCACGCTGCCGTCCTCGCCATGGCGGCCATGCAGCGCGATGAAGCAGCGGTCGAAGCCCTCACGCTTCAGATCGTCCAGCGGCCGTTCGGCCGGGTCGAAGGCGTGCGCATCCACACCCTGCGATTGCAGCGCCTGCAGCACGCCGGTGCCGGACAGGATCGAGATCGGCCGCTCGGCCGACGTGCCGCCGAGCAGCACCGCGACCTTGCCCAGGCTCTTTGGGTCGATGGTCATGCGCCACCCCCCACCAGCTCGACCACCTTGGCCGGCACCGCGCCGATGGAGCCAGCGCCCATCGCGATCACCACATCGCCGTCGCGCGCCTGCTCGACGATGGCCGCGGGCAGCGCCGCCACGTCGTCGACAAACAGCGGGTCAACCTTGCCGGCCACGCGCAGGGCACGCGCCAGGCTGCGGCCATCGGCGGCGACGATCGGCGCCTCGCCAGCGGCGTACACCTCGGTCAGCCACACGGCGTCGGCGGTGCCCATGACCTTGATGAAATCCTCGAAGCAGTCGCGTGTGCGGGTGTAGCGATGCGGCTGGAACGCCAGCACCAGCCGGCGGCCCGGGAAGGCGCCGCGCGCCGCAGCCACCACGGCGGCCATCTCCACCGGATGGTGGCCGTAGTCGTCGATCAATGTGAAGCTGCCACCGCCGTTGCCCGCCGCGACAGGCAGCTCGCCATAGCGCTGGAAGCGCCGGCCCACGCCGGCAAAGCCGGCCAGCGCCCGCACGATGGGCTCATCCGGCAGTTCCAGCTCGCTGGCCACCGCGATGGCGGCCAGCGCATTGCACACGTTGTGCTCGCCCGGCAGGTTCAGCGTGATGTCCAGGTCGGGCATCGCAACCCCGTTTCGGCGCTGACAGATGAAGCGCATCTGCCCACCCGGCAGCGCCTGCACGTTGACGGCCCGCACCTGCACGTCCTCGCCCAGGCCGTAGGTGATGATGGGCCGCGACACCATCGGCATGATGGAGCGCACGCCGGCATCGTCGCCACACAGCACCGCCGCGCCGTAGAACGGCATCTTGTGCAGGAAGTCGATGAAGGCCGACTTGAGCCGGGCGAAGTCATGCCCGTAGGTGTCCATGTGGTCGGCGTCGATGTTGGTGACGACCGACAGCATGGGCAGCAGGTTCAGGAAGCTGGCATCGCTCTCGTCGGCCTCGACGATGATGTAGTCGCCCGAGCCCAGCCGCGAGTTGGCACCGGCGCTGTTGAGCTTGCCGCCGATCACGAACGTCGGGTCGACACCGGCTTCGGCGAAGACACTGGTCACCAGCGAGGTGGTCGTCGTCTTGCCATGCGTGCCGGCAATGGCAATGCCCTTTTTCAGCCGCATCAGCTCGGCCAGCATGACCGCGCGCGGCACCACGGGGATGTGCCCGGCCCTCGCCGCGATCACCTCGGGGTTGTCGCCCTTCACCGCAGTGGAGGTGACCACCGCCTGCGCGCCGGCGATGTGCTCGGCCGCATGGCCGATGTGCACGCGGATACCCAGCGCCGCCAGCCGCTGCGTGACCGGACCATCGGACTGGTCCGAGCCCGACACCACATAGCCCAGGTTGTGCAGGATCTCGGCAATGCCGCTCATGCCAGCGCCGCCAACCCCCACGAAATGAATGTGCTTGACCGCGTGTTTCATGAGGATGTGCACCCCTCGCTCGACGGATACGTCGGTCGATCCCCCGAGGGGATCAGGGCCGGCTTGGGAGCGGCCCGGCGCTCGGCCCTGGGTGTGGCCAACACGGATTGCTTCATGCGGCCTCCTTCCTGGCCACCAAGGCCTCGATCTCATCGGCCACCCGTTGGGCCGCGTGCGGCTGGGCCAGCGCACGGGCGCGCTCGGCCATGGTCAGGAGTTGTTCGCGGCTCAGGCCGGCCAGCAGGTCGGCCAGGCGCTGGGGCGTCAGTTCGCCCTGCGGCAGATGGATGGCCGCGCCCTGGCCTGCGAGCCATTCGGCGTTGTCGCGCTGGTGGCTGGTGGTGCTGACCACCAGCGGCACCAGGACGGCCGGCACGCCCGCGGCGCACAGCTCGCTCACGGTGATGGCGCCGGCACGGCACAGCATCACGTCGCAGTCGGCCAGGCGCCGGTCCATGCGGTCGATGAAGGGCAGCACCTCGGCCTCGACCCGCGCCTGCACATAGGCGGCGCGCACGAACTCGGCATGCTTCTCGCCCGTCTGGTGCGTCACCCGCGGACGCTGCGGCCGGGGCAGCAGCGCCAGCGCCTGCGGCACGGTGCCGTTGAGCACCTGCGACCCCAGGCTGCCACCCACCACCAGCAGGCGCAGCGGGCCGCTGCGGCCGGCGTAGCGCTCGGCCGGCGCTGGCAGCGCCGCGATCTCGGCCCGCACCGGGTTGCCGGTCACCACGGCCTGCGGCACCTGCCGGGCCGCGGCGCCGTCAAAGCCGAAGGCCACCTTGTCGGCGAACTTCAGCAGCGACCGGTTCGACAGCAGCAGTGCCGCATCGGCATTGACCAGCATCAGCGGCTTCTTCAACAGCCGGGCCACCACACCACCGGGGAAACACACATAACCGCCCATGCCCAGCACCACATCGGCACTGCGGCGGCGCAGAATGGCCGCGCATTCGAAGAAGGCCTTGGCCAGCTGCAGCGTGCCACGCGCCAGGCCGAATGCGCCCTTGCCACGCAGGCCCATGAAGCCAACGGTGTCCATCGGGATACCGGACTCGGCCTCGGGCGGCACCAGCTTGTTTTCCATGCCGGTGCGCGTGCCCAGCCAGCTCACCGCCCAGCCGCGCTGGCGCATTTCTTTGGCCACCGCCACGCCCGGCAGTACATGCCCGCCGGTGCCCGCCGCCATGATGATGAGGTGGCGCGTCATGACCGGCCCCCACGCATCATCTGCCTGTTCTCCACATCCACCCGCAGCACCACCGCCAGCGCCATAAACGTCATCACCACCGCCGAGCCGCCATAGCTCAGCAGCGGCAGCGTCAGGCCCTTGGTGGGCAGCACGCCGAGGTTCACGCCCATGTTGATGAAGCCCTGGCCGCCCATCCACAGGCCGATGCCCTGGGCGGTGAGGCCGGCGAACACGCGGTCGAGCGCGATGGCCTGGCGGCCGATCTGGAACATGCGCCGCACCATCCAGAAGAAGGCCACGATCACCGCGATCACCGCCACCAGGCCCAATTCCTCACCGATCACCGCGAGCAGGAAGTCGGTGTGCGCCTCGGGCAGGTAGTGCAGCTTCTCGACCGAGGCGCCCAGCCCCTGGCCAAACCATTCGCCACGGCCGAAGGCGATCAGCGAATGGGTCAGCTGGTAGCCCTTGCCGGCGGCGTACTTCTCGTCCCACGGGTTCAGGTAGGCAAAGATGCGCTCGCGGCGTACCTCGCTGAAGCTGATCATCAGCGCGAACGAACCCAGCAGCACCGCGGTGCTGAGCAAGAACATGCGGCCGTTGACGCCACCGAGGAACAGGATGCCCATCGCGATCAGCGCGATCACGATGAAAGCGCCCATGTCGGGCTCGGCCAGCAGCAGCAGGCCAATGAAGGCCAGGGCGATGGCCATCGGCGCCACCGCCTTCAGGAACTGCTCCTTCATCTCCATCTTGCGCACCATGTAGCTGGCGGCATAGAAGGTGATGGCCAGCTTGGCCAGCTCGCTGGGCTGGAAGTTCATGAAGCCCAGCGGGATCCAGCGCCGGCTCTTGTTCACCACCTTGCCGATGAACGGCACCAACACCAGGATCAGCAACACGATGGCGATGACGAAGATCCACGGCGCGGCCTTCTCCCAGGCGCGCATCGGGATGGTCAGCGTCACGCCCGCGGCGATGAAGCCCAGCGCGATGAACAGCATCTGCCGGGTGAAGAAGTAGGTGGGCGAGTAGTTGCTGAACTTGGGGTTGTCGGGCAGCTGGATGGAAGCCGAATACACCATCACCAGGCCCAGCGCCGTGAGGCCGACGATGACCCAGGCCAGCGTGGCATCGAAGCCGGCCCAGCGGCCCGGCTGGCCTGAGGACACGCTGACCCAGTCGCGCACCGGCACGCGGCCTTCGCGGTCGCCGCGACCGAACAGCGCGCCCGCAGACGCCACCAGCGCACTGAAACCGAGGCGTTGCAACAGCGCGGCCATCAAGCCATCTCCCCGGCTTCTTCGGCCAGCGCCGCCACCGTGTCGGCAAACACCTGCGCGCGGTGCGCGTAGTTGCGGAACATGTCGAGGCTGGCACAGGCGGGCGACAGCAGCACCGCATCGCCGGGCTGCGCCTGATCGAAGCTCCAGCGGGTGGCGGCTTCCAGCGTTTCATGGCGCTGCAGCGGCAGCGCCAGGTCATCGACGCTGCGGGCCAGCACGGCTTCGATGGCCGCGGCGTCGCGGCCCAGCGTGGCCACGGCGCGGGCAAACCGGGCCACGGGCGCGGCCAGTGGGCCGAAGTCCTGCCCCTTGCCGTCGCCACCCAGGATGACCACCAGCTTGGCCGGCGCCTTGTCGGCCCCCAGGCCGGTGAGGGCCGCAACGGTGGCGCCGACGTTGGTGCCCTTGCTGTCGTCGAAAGCTTCGATGCCGCGCACGCTGCGCAGGAACTCCACCCGGTGCGGCTCGCCCGCGTATTCGCGCAGGCCATGCAGCATCGGCGCCAGCGGCAGGCCCGCGGCCGTGGCCAGGGCCAACGCGGCCAGTGCGTTGGCAGCGTTGTGGCGGCCGCGGATGCGCAGCGCGTCGGCCGGCATCAGGCGCTGCAGCGTGATCTCGTCGTCATCGCCCCAGGCGACGCCGGGCCGCCCCAAGTCGCCTGCGCCCCCTCGGGGGGTGGGGGGCTTCGGTTTGCGCTTGATCGATTCGTCGGTCTCGTGAGCGCGCACCAGCCAGGCCATGCCACCGGCCTGCTCCAGACCAAAGTCGCCCGGCTGCTGCGGCGCGTTCAAACCGAAGCGCACCACCTTGCGCTGAACCGGCTTGGCCATACGACCTTTGACGATGATCGGCTCGGGCACCATGGCCTCGACCGCCCGGTCATCGCGGTTGATGATCATCACCGCACTCTTGCCGAAGACGCGCGCCTTGGCCGCCGCATACGCCGCCATGTCGCCATGCCAGTCGAGGTGGTCCTGCGTGACGTTGAGCACCACGGCGGCGGTGGGATCGAAGTTGCTCACGCCGTCGAGCTGGAAGCTGGAGAGCTCGAGCACCCAGGCCTCGGGCAGGTGCCCGAACACCGGCGGCGGGGGCGGCGACGGGATCAAGTGCGCGGGCGGGCCACCGCCCATCTCGGCCAGTTCCTCGGCGCTGAAAGGGTCGTCGGTGGCCGGCTCGGCTGGTGCGTCGGCGGCAGCGGCGGTGTCGTCGGCGGCCTCGGTCAACAGGACCTCCGGCGCCGATTCGGCCTGTGCCTCGCTGGCGATCACGGCAGCTTCATCGGGTGCGGACACGGCCTCGGCGGGCGCCGCATCGGCTGCCACATCGATCGCTTCAACCGGATCGGGCTCCAGGTCCAGCGCTGCGGCCAGCGTGTCCAGCATCGTCGGGCCGATGTTGCCGGCCATCGCCACGCGCAGGCCGCAGCGCTCGACCAGCAGCGCCGTCATCGCGGTGGTGGTGGTCTTGCCGTTGGTGCCGGTGATCGCCAGCACCTTCGGTGCATAACCCCGCTCGGCCTTCAGGTCGCGCAGCGCATGCGCGAACAGCGCCAGCTCGCCCAGCACCAGCAGGCCGCGCTCGGCCGCGGCGTCGAGCAGCGGCGCCACCTGCGCATCCAGCGGCGACAGGCCGGGGCTCTTGAGCACCAGCTGCATGCCATCGAGCAGGGACGCATCGAATGCGCCGCAACGCAGTTCGGCCCCAGGCACATCGGCGGCCAGCTGCGCGGCCTGCGGCGGCGCCGCCCGGGTGTCAGCCACGACGATGCGTGATGCGCCGCAGCGCTGCGCCCAGCGCGCCATCGCGAGGCCGGAGTCACCGAGGCCCAGCACCAGCACGCGAAGGTCGTGTAGCAGCTTCATCACCGCAGCTTCAGCGTTGACAAGCCCACCAGGCACAGCAGCATGGTGATGATCCAGAAGCGCACGACCACCTGGGTCTCGCCCCAGCCCTTCTTCTCGTAATGGTGGTGCAGCGGCGCCATTAGCAAGATGCGTTGGCCCTGGCCGGTCTTCTTCTTGGTGTACTTGAACCAGCTCACCTGCGCCATCACCGACAGCGCCTCGACCACGAAGATGCCGCCCATGATGCCGAGCACGATTTCCTGCCGCACGATGACGGCGATGGTGCCCAGCGCGCCGCCCAGCGCCAGCGCGCCGACGTCGCCCATGAAGACCTGCGCCGGGTAGGTGTTGAACCACAAGAAGGCCAGGCCCGCACCGGCCAGCGCGGCGCAGAAGATCAGCAGCTCACCGGCGCCGGGAATGTGCGGCAGCAGCAGGTAGCGCGCGAACACCGAGTTGCCGGTGACGTAGGCAAACAGCCCCAGCGCCGAGCCCACCAGCACCACCGGCATGATGGCCAGGCCGTCGAGCCCGTCGGTCAGGTTGACGGCATTGCTGCTGCCGACGATGACGAAGTAGGTCAGGCCGATGAAGCCGAACACACCCAGCGGGTAGCTCACGGTCTTGAAGAAGGGCACGATCAAATCGGCCTTGGGCGGCAGGTCGTTCGAGAAGCCGGAGGCCACCCAGCGAAAGAACAGCTCCAGCACGCGGATGTTGGACACTTCAGACACGCTGAAGGCCAAATAGATGGCGGCCACCAGGCCGATCAACGTCTGCCACAGGAATTTCTCGCGCGAGGGCATGCCCTCGGGGTTCTTCTGCACCACCTTGCGCCAGTCGTCGACCCAGCCGATGGCACCGAAGCCGAAGGTGACGATGAAGACGATCCAGACGAAGCGGTTGCTCCAGTCGAACCACAGCAGCGTGGCCACCAGGATGGCCATCAGGATGAGCACGCCGCCCATCGTCGGTGTGCCGCTTTTGACCAGGTGGCTCTGCATCGCGTATTCGCGCACCGGCTGGCCGATCTTCAATGCAGCGAGGCGGCGGATCACCAGCGGCCCGAACGCCAGGCCGATCAGCAGCGCCGTCATCGCGGCCATCACGGCGCGGAAGGTGATGTACTGAAACACCCGCAGGAAACCCAGCTGTTCCGGGTACAGCACCTGCAGCCATTGCGCCAGACTAATGAGCATGGGGCACCTCCGCCTGGCTGCTTTCGCCGGCTGAAAGAAGAGCGGCGACGAGTTGCTCCATCTTCATGAAGCGCGAGCCCTTGACCAGCACCGACAGCGCATCGGGCGCCTCGGCCAGCGCTGCCACCAGCGCCGCGGCATCGGCGCGCCACAGGGCCGCTGGGCCGTAAGCGCCGGCCGCATGGGTGGCCAGCGGGCCGGCCAGCCACAGGTGGTCGATGCCGCGCTCAAGCGCATAACGCCCCACCTCTTCATGGAACGCCGGGCCCTGGTCACCCACCTCGCCCATGTCGCCCAGCAGCAGCCAGCGCGGGCCCGGCAAGCCGGCCAGCACGTCGATGGCGGCACGCACGCTGTCGGGGTTGGCGTTGTAGCTGTCGTTGACCAGCGTGATGTCGTGGCCGCGCCAGTGCAGCCGCTGCACCTGTGAGCGGCCCTGCACCGGCGCAAAGCTGTTGAGCCCATCGCGCACCGCCCACAGCGGGCAGCCGGCGGCCAGGGCGCAGGCCGCCGCGGCCAGTGCGTTCTTGACGTTGTGGCGCCCGGCCACGCGCAGTTGCAGCGTCGCACCCCCGGCCGGCGTGTGCAGCTCGACCGCCCAGTGGTCGCCCTGCCACTGCGCTTCGGCGGTGAGGTCGGCCGGCACGTCGAGTGAGAAACACAGCGTGATGCGCGGCTCGGCCAGCGCCTGCCACAGCGGCGTGTGCTCATCGTCGGCCGGGAACACCGCCACGCCGTTGGCCGGCAGCGCGGCCAGCACCGCGCCGTTCTCGCGCGCCACCGCTGCCACGCTCTTCATGAATTCCTGGTGCTCGCGCTGGGCGTTGTTGATCAGCGCCACGGTGGGCTGGGCGATGCGCGCCAGCTCGGCGATCTCGCCAGGGTGGTTCATGCCCAGCTCGATCACCGCGACCCGGTGCGCGGCCCGCAGCCCCAGCACGGTCAGCGGCACGCCGATGTGGTTGTTCAAGTTGCCGGCGGTGGCCCAGGCCGCATCACCCTGCCAGGTGCGCAGGATGGCGGCGATCATCTGCGTCACGGTGGTCTTGCCGTTGCTGCCGGTGACAGCGATCACCGGCAGTTGCAGCGCCGCACGCCAGCCGGCGGCCAGCGCCTGCAGCGCACGCAGGCTGTCGGGCACCAGCAGGCCCGGCAGTGCGGCCTCGGCCAGGCCGCGTTCGGCAATCGCCGCCACCGCACCAGCACTCCGCGCCTGGGCGAGGAAATCATGCGCATCGAAACGCTCGCCGCGCAGCGCCACGAACAGGTCGCCGGTGCGCAGGCTGCGGCTGTCGGTGTGCACGCGCTCAACGGCGGTGCTGCCGTCGCCCACCAGCGTGGCGCCGGGCAGCAGCGCCTGGGCCTGGGCCAGCGTCAGCATCATCATGATGTTTGCCCCCGGGGCCAGCCGTTGGCCTGGGGCGGCCCGGCGTCTCCTGCGCCTCCCGCGGCGCGACGCTGCAGCGCCAGGGCGGCTTCATCCAGGTCGCTGTAGGGGCGCTTGACGCCGGCCACTTCCTGGTAGTCCTCATGGCCCTTGCCAGCCAGCAGCACCACGTCTTCGGGCGCGGCATCTTGCAGGGCCAGTGCGACCGCAGCGCGCCGGTCCACGTCGATCACCACATGCGCTGCGCCATCGCAGCCCCGCAGGATCTGCGCCACGATGGCCTCGGGCGGCTCGTCGCGGGGGTTGTCGCTGGTGACGATGACGCGGTCGGCCAGCAGCGCCGCGATGCCGCCCATCACCGGCCGCTTGGCCGCGTCGCGGTTGCCGCCGCAGCCGAACACGCACCACAGCCGGCCGCCGCGCGCATGGGCGAAGGGGCGCAGCGCCTGCAGGGCCTTCTCCAACGCATCGGGCGTGTGGGCGTAGTCGACGACGACCTGCGGTTGCTTCTCATCGGAAGGCACGCGCTGCATCCGACCGGGCACCGGGGTGAAGACTGCGGCCAGTTGTGCCGCCTCGTTCAACGTCATCCCCAGCGCACGCAGGCCACCCAGCACCGCCAGCACGTTCGACACGTTGTACTCGCCGATCAGCCCGGTGCGCACCGGCACATCGTGACCGGCCTCGCTGACGGTGAAGCTGAGGCCGCCGGCGCTGTAGCCCACGTCGCTGGCGCGCAGCCGCGCGGCGTGCTGGGTCGAGTAGGTCCACAGCTGCAGCGGCTGTGTGCTTTCGTGCACCAGCTCATCGGCCAGCGCAGCGCCCTGGGCGTCGTCGAGATTGAGCACCGCCGCTTCGAGCCCGGGCCAGTTGAACAGCAGGCGCTTGGCCGCCCAGTAGGCGTCCATGCTGCGGTGGAAATCGAGGTGGTCGGGGGTGAAGTTGGTGTACAGCGCCACACGGATGCGCGCACCCGCCAGCCGGTGCTCCTGCAGCCCGATGGACGAGGCCTCGATGGCCACGGCCGCGAAGCCTTCGTCGACGAAGCGGCGCAGCGACGCATGCAGCGTCACCGGGTCAGGCGTGGTCAGCCCGGTGGGCTGCACCGACGCGTCGGGCTGCCGCGCAGTGGGCGGCTCACCGACGCCGAGTGTGCCGATCACGCCGCAGCGCTGGCCGGCCTGGCTCAGCGCCTGAGCCAGCCACCAGGCGGTCGACGTCTTGCCGTTGGTGCCGGTGCTGGCCACCACCTGCAGCGCCTGGCTGGGTGCGCCGTAGAGGTCGTCGGCGATGAGGCCGGTGGCGGCCTTCAGGCCCGGCAGGGCAGCCAGGCGTTGATCACCTGGCGCACAGCCCAATTCACTAGAAGAGAAGCATGACAGCCCTTCGGATTCAACAAGACAGGCAGCGGCACCGGCCGCCAATGCCGGAGCAACAAAAGCGCGCCCATCGCGGGCATATCCCGGCCAGGCGATGAAGGCATCACCAGGCCGCACGGCACGGCTGTCGGTGCGCAGTTGGCCGCTGGCGGGCATGCGCGCACGCAGCCAGCGCGCGGCCGCGGCGGCGTCAGGCAGTTGCATCGCGACGGCGTTCATCAAAAGGATTCCTCTTCGGCTTTCACAGCCTGCTGGCGCGCGACGATCTGCGGCTTCACGTCGAGGTCGGGTGCCACGCCGAGCATGCGCAGGGTGCTTTCGACCACGTTGCTGAACACCGGGCCGGCCACGTCGCCGCCGAAGTACACGCCGTTGCTGGGCTCGTCGACCATCACCGCCACGACGATGCGCGGCTGGTTGATCGGCGCCATGCCGACGAACCAGGCACGGTACTTGTTGCCGGCGTAGCCGCCGCCCTCCACCTTGTGCGCAGTGCCGGTCTTGCCGCCCACCGAATAACCCACCGCCTGGGCCCGCGGTGCGGTGCCGCCCGGGCCGGCGGCCATGTTGAGCATCTTGCGCAACTCGCGCGCCACCTCGGGCGAGAAGACGCGCACGCCGGCCGCCGGCTGCTCGGTCTTGACCAGCGAGACCGGCAGCAGCTCGCCGTCATGCGCGAACACGGTGTAGGCCCGCGCCAGCTGGAACAGCGAGGTCGACAGGCCGTAGCCGTAGCTCATCGTCGCCTGCTCGATGGGCCGCCAGCTCCTGTACGGCCGCAGGCGGCCCTGCGCCAGTCCGGGGAAGGCCAGCGGCGGCTTCTGGCCGAAGCCCACGCTGCTGAACACCTCGTACATCTCGCGCGGCTGCATCGTCATGGCCATCTTGACGGTGCCGACGTTGCTGGACTTCTGGATCACCTGCTCCACCGTCAGCGCGCCATGCGGATGCGAGTCGCTGATGGTCGAGCCGGTGATGGTGATGCGCCCGGGTGCGGTCTGGATCACGGTGTCGGGCCTGACCCGGCCGGTCTGCAGCGCCAGGCCGATGATGAAGGGTTTCATCGTCGAGCCGGGCTCGAAGGTGTCGGTCAGCGCGCGGTTGCGCAGCTGCCCGCCGGTGAGGTTGCGGCGCTCGCCGGGCGTGTAGCTGGGGTAGTTGGCCAGCGCCAGCACCTCGCCGGTCTGGGCGTCGAGCACCACCACGCTGCCAGCCTTGGCTTTGTGTTCCTCCACGGCGTCGCGGATGCGCTGGTAGGCGAAGAACTGGACCTTGGAGTCGAGCGACAGCTCGATGTCGCGGCCGTCGGTGGGCGGCAGGCTCTCGCCGATGTCCTCGACGATGCGACCCAGCCGGTCGCGCACCACGCTGCGGGCACCGTTGCGGCCCTGCAGCTGGCTCTGAAAGGCCAGCTCGATGCCCTCCTGGCCACGCTCTTCCACATTGGTGAAGCCCACCACCTGCGCGGCGGCTTCGCCCTCGGGGTAGCGGCGGCGGTACTCGCGCTCCTGGTGCACGCCCTTGATGCCCAGCGCCTTGATGCGCCCGGCCACCTCTTCGTCGACCTGGCGGCGCAGCCAGACGAAGTTGGGGTTGTCTTCCAGCCGCCCGGCCAGCTCGCGCGGCGCCATGCCGAGCAGGGTGGCCAGTTGCCGCTGCTGCTCGGCCGTGGCCTTGAAGTCTTTCGGGATCGCCCAGATCGACGGCGCCGGCACGCTGGCCGCGAGGATCATGCCGTTGCGGTCGATGATGCGGCCACGGCTGGCCGGCAGCTCCAGCGTGCGGGCATAGCGGCTCTCGCCCTGCTTCAGATAGAAGTCGGTGTGCACCGCCTGGATGTAGACGGCCCGCCCGAGCAGCACCGCAAAGCCCAGGCCCACACCCGCCACCACCAGCTTGGAACGCCACAGCGGGGTCTTGGATGCGAGCAACGGGCTGGTGGCGTAGGGCGTGAGCGGCTCCGCGCCCGCTCGGCCACTGCGGCCAGCGCGGCCCCCTCGGCCGTTAAGCCGAGCACCTGCCCGCACCCCACCGCTCGCCCGTTTGGCGCTGCCCGGCCACTTCATGGCGTCGCTCCCAAGGGCCCCCAGGGCCGGGCTACGCCCAGCCCGCCCCCCGCGGGGGGCAAAACTTGGGCCGGCCCGGTGTTTCCTTCAGAAGCCGCGCCGTCGACGTACTGCGTCACCGCAGCCGTCGCCCCGCGCATGCCCAGGCGCTGGCGCGCCACCCGCTCGACCAGCAGATGCGTCGCGTGCTCGCGCCGGTCGATCTGCAGCCCTTCGGTCTCGTTGGCCAGGGCCTGGGTGCGCACCCGTTCGCGCTCAAGCTGGATGAACAGGCGGCGGCCTTCGTAAGAGGTGCGCACCAGGTAGGCGGCACTGGCGACCAGCACCAGCAGCAGCAGGATGTTCAGACGCGTGGTCATACGTGCCCCTCGCCCGCGGCGTACCGCATGCGATCCCCCGAGGGGATGTCGCCCGGCTTGGGGCGGCCCGGCGCCGGGTTCACGCCGCCACCTCGGTTCGCTCCGCAACGCGCATCACCGCCGAGCGCGAACGCGGGTTCTGCGCCACTTCGGCTTCGCCGGCGCGCACACGCGCCAGGCCCTGCAGGCGCGCCGGGCGCGGCTCGGCCATCGGCACGCGGCGATCGACCTCGCCGCGACCATGGCGCGCGATGAAGGTCTTGACGATGCGGTCCTCCAGCGAATGGAAGCTGATGACCACCAGGCGCCCGTGCGGCGCCAGCAGGGCCAGCGCGGCCTTCAGTCCCTGTTCAAGCTCCTCGAGCTCAGCGTTGACGAGAATCCGTAGAGCCTGAAACGTGCGCGTTGCAGGGTTCTGGCCGCCCTCTCGGGTCTTGACCGCACGAGCCACGACCTCGGCCAGGTCGGCTGTGCGCTCAACTGGACGCCCAGCTTCGCGGCGAGCGACAAGCGCCTTTGC
>JBDTQF010000088.1:0-14789 GCA_039932275.1 Burkholderiales bacterium | reverse complement strand
CTGCATGAGACAGTTGGCGCACCGCCCGGTACCGCAGAGGAGCCCGCGCGGGCGGTGGTACTTGAAGCTTCGGCTGAACACCCGGACGCCGGCCCGGTAGAGCGCCGTGGCGATCGTGTCGCCGTCCTCGATGGGGATCGCGCGGCCCTCGAAACGAAAGGTCGAGCCGCTCATGGCAAGCTCCGCCAGTCGAGCACCTTCGCGCCCTGCAGCGGCACGGGCGGGTCGCCCGCGGGGGCGCGCCAGTAGGTGCGCTGGACCTCGTTCGTCACCGTGTCGCGCTCCGCCAGGAGCCACCGACCGCAGCCGAGCCGGTGCTGCCGCAAACACTCGATCAGCTGCGGGCTCTGCTCGGTGCCACCTCCCCGTCGCAACCGCGGCTGGAGGTGATCCAGGCTGGCGTTGGTCAGGCCATCCACATGGTGCCGATCGAGGACGTGCTGTATTTCGAAGCAGCCGACAAGTACGTGCGCGTCATCACCGCCGACAAGGAGCATCTGATCCGCACCTCGCTGCGCGAACTGCTGCCGCAGCTCGACCCGCAGCGCTTCTGGCAGGTGCACCGCGGCACGGTGGTGCAGGCGCGGGTGGTGACGCAGGCGCTGCGCGACGAGTCCGGACGGCTGGCGCTGAGCCTGCGCGGTCGGCCCGAGAAGCTTCAGGTGAGCCGGCTTTACGCATCGCTGTTCAAAGCGATGTAAGTGCCCCCGGGGTCGGACTCAGCGGCGGCGCGGTTCCTTGCTGAAGGCCTGCAGGGTCAGCAGTTCCTCCATCACCTCCAGTGCGAAGCCCTTGCGGTCGATGCGCGAGCTCAGCAGCAGATGCTGGAACAGTTCGGCCACCCGCGGCACATCGCCCCACACCAGCGCCAGACGGTTGAGAACATGCGGGTGGCGCTGCGCCGTCAGCCCGGGCCGCATTTTGAACGGCAGATCCCGCATCCAGCCGCGTGTGGTGGCAGACAGTGGCTCCTTGCCCAGCAGCGAACGGGGATCGACGTTCTCCGGCCGCAGCTGCGCCGCGCTTGCACGCGCGGCAGCGGCAGCGCGCACGGGCGCGCGGACCATGATCGGATGGCGCGATTCGGGCACCCGCTCTGGCTCCAGCGCCGGCCATGCGAAGGGTTCCTCAAAGGTCGTATCGCAGAACTGCGTGGCGGCGTGCATGGAGGACTCCTGGGAACAGGGAAAACGGTGTCTGGCGGGGGCGGGGTAAGGCCTGGCTTGTTAGAAATTGTTAGTGACGCCCGCCGCAAGCACCAGCCCGAGCGACCCTTCGAGCACGGGTTCGAAGGGCGACCAGGACCTTGGTTCGTGACATCTGCACAGCGCATTTTTCAGAGCCGCTGCAGCGGGTTCTTGGACACCACCGGCCCTTGCGGCGCAGGGCTGGCACCAGGAGCGTGCTGGCTACAATCTTTCTCAGTGGGCCGCGCAGCCTGGAAGGCTGTGCAACACGCAAACGGCCTCTTCCAACCTCATCATTCAACGCGCCAGCGACCGTGCTTTCGGCGGCCCGGACTTGGCGTTGCGTTAATCACCGGCGCGACATGAGCGACTCCCATCACGGCAAACCCGCCGCCGACGTGCGGCCCAGCAATTTCCTGCGGGGCGTCATCGAGCGTGATCTCGAAGCCGGCACCTATGCCGGCCGCCACTGGGCCGGCAGCCCGGGCGACGCGGCGCATCAGGCCCAGGGCGGGCCTGACCCGGCCCGCGTGCGGCTGCGCTTCCCACCCGAGCCCAACGGCTACCTGCACATCGGCCATGCCAAGAGCATCTGCCTGAACTTCGGCCTGGCCCGCGACTTCGGCGGTGTGTGCCACCTGCGCTTCGACGACACCAATCCGGAGAAGGAAGAGCAGGAATACGTCGACGCCATCGTCGAGATGGTGCACTGGCTGGGCTGGCAGTGGGAGGCCGACGGCACCAGCCACCTGTACTACGCCAGCCGCTACTTCGATTTCATGTACCGCGCTGGGGAACATCTCATCGAAGCCGGCCATGCCTATGTGGACGAGCAGACGCCCGAACAGATGCGCGCCAACCGCGGCGACTTCACCACCCCTGGCACCAACAGCCCCTACCGCGACCGCACCCCGGCCGAGAACCTGGCGCGCTTTCGCGAGATGCGCGACGGCGCACATGCCGACGGCGCGATGGTGCTGCGCGCCAAGATCGACATGGCGTCGCCCAACATCAACCTGCGCGACCCGGCGCTGTACCGCATCAAGCGGGCCACGCACCACAACACCGGCGACCGCTGGTGCATCTACCCGATGTACACCTTCGCGCACCCGATCGAGGACGCGCTGGAGAACATCACCCACAGCATCTGCACGCTGGAGTTCGAGGACCAGCGGCCTTTCTACGACTGGCTGCTCGAGCGCCTGGCCGAAGGTGGCCTGCTGCAGCGCCCGCTGCCGAAGCAGTACGAGTTCGGTCGGCTGAACCTGACCTATGTGATCACCAGCAAACGTAAGCTGAAGGCGCTGGTGGACGAAGGCATCGTGAACGGCTGGGACGACCCGCGCCTGCCCACGCTGGCGGGCCTGCGCCGGCGCGGCTATACGCCAGAAAGCGTGCGCAAGATGGCCGAGGACACCGGCGCCAGCAAGACCAATGTGTGGGTCGACTACAGCGTGCTCGACATTGCGCTACGCGACGACCTCGACGCCAAGGCGGCGCGTGCGATGGCGGTGCTCGACCCGCTGCCGCTCAAGCTCGAGAACTGGGCCGAGGTATTCGGCAGTGAAACCCACCGCGAGGCCTGCAGCGCACCGGTGCACCCCCACCACCCCGAACGCGGCCAGCGCCACTTCCACCTCAGCCCCACGCTGTGGATCGAGCGCGACGACTTCATGGAGGTGCCGACCAAGGGCTACCACCGCCTGCACCCCGGCAACAAGGCGCGGCTGAAGTACGGCTATGTCATCGAGTGCACAGGCTGCGAAAAGGACACCCAGGGCCGGATCACCGCCGTGCTGGCCCGGCTGGTGCCCGACACCAAAAGCGGCACGCCGGGCGCCGACAGCGTCAAGGTCAAGGGCGTGATCACCTGGGTCAGTGCCGACGAAGCGCTGGCCACCGAGATGCGGCTGTACGACCGCCTGTTCACCGAGGCCCAGCCGGACGCCGGTGACCGCGATTTCAGGGCCAGCCTGAACCCCGCCAGCCAACGCATCGTCACCGCCTACCTCGAGCCATCGCTGGCTGGCGCCACCGCGGACAGCCGTTTCCAGTTTGAGCGGCACGGCTACTTCGTGACCGACCGCATCGACCACCGCGCCGACCGGCCCGTCTTCAATCGCATCACTGGCCTGAAGGACAGCTGGGGCAAATAGAACGGCCTGCAGCCATCGGCACGACACTTGCCCTGTGACAGATCAAGGAAACGCCGGGCCGCCCCAAGGTTCCTTGTCCCCCTCGGGGGGCGGGCTGGGCGCAGTCCGGCCCAGGGGGCGCTGAGGAGTGCTGAACCGATGACTGCATTGAACCGTTTTCTCCCTCGCTGGGCGGGTGCCGGCGCCGCGGTAGTACTGATGGGCTGCGCGACCGCCGGCCTTGACGCGCAGTGGCGCGACCCGCAGTTCACCGGCTCCTTTACCGGCAGCAAGCTGCTGGTGGCCTGCGGCAGCAATGACGAGACCGCACGGCGCACCTGCGAAGACCAGATGCTGGCGCAGCTGCGCAGCGCGGGTGCCAATGCCGTGCTGGCTCGGGATCTTCCCGGCACGGCGGTCGCCTCGTCGGCCGAAGTCGAGGCCTACGTACCGCTGGCCCGCAGCAGCGGCGCGGCCGGGTTGGTGTTCACCAAGGTGGGTGGTGGCCTCAACCCGTCGGCCAACCACGGCTCGTCGGTCGGGTTTGGCCTGGGTGGTTTTGGCGGCGGCAGCGTTGGCTTTGGCCTCGGCGTGTCGCTGCCGATCGGCGGCAGCCGGCCGCAGGTCGCCTGGGTGGGCAACACCAGCGTGGTCGATGCGGCCACCGGCCGCACGGTGTGGTCGGCCACGGCCACCGGCGGCACGGGCGACCCGCTGACGTCGCAGCTCGACTCCGTCACCAAGCGTTTGGTGGAGGGTGCGCGCAAGGCCGGCGTGCTCTGACCGGGCTGCGACCGGACGCCGGCCACAACCCGGTCAAGGAAACGCTGGCATCGCCGGGTCAATGCCGCGGTCGGCGGCTTCGGGATGGTGCCGGGCCAGCAGGCCCTGGATCTCGCCCATGCGTCTGGCCGGCACATCCACCATCAGCAGGATCTTGCCTTGCTCGATCTCGCGCTCAAAACGTTGGAGCTTGAGGCTGGGCGTCGACACCCCGATCAGCGTGGCGCACCAAGCGCCCAGCAACGCCCCGCCCAAGGTGCAAGCGATCAACGTGCCGACGTCAAACACATAACCTTCCATCGGCGTGAGCTTGAGCCACACCCCCAGCATCGCCCCACCGATGAGGCCGATACCGGCTCCCAGGAAGAAGGCGTGGCGGGCATCGGTCTTCTGCAGCACGCTGGCGGCATGCAGGTCTCCGAGCGGCGTGTCGCGACGACCGAGAAAATGCATGTGCCGGTCTTCGATGCGTGCCAGCAGCAGATCGCGGGCGGTGCGATTGGCGCTGGCGAGATCGGGCAGGACAACGTACAGGCGTCTGCGCATGGGAACCTCCTTGCCCGCCAGTCGAGGCGTCGCGCGTTGGCGGGACATGGCAGGTTTACGCTCGCCGACGCGCTGCGTCAAGGCCGCAAACCATCAGGTCCGTGGCGGCTATCCCCCGGCCAACTTGGCCACGGATGGCGTGTCTGCCGGACAATGCAGCCACGCGGAGTGACTGACGAGGACGGGAGACAGCGAAACATGCGTGCGAGTCCCAGGTTCACAGGGCTGATCGGCGCTGTGCTGCTGTCCTGCACCCTCAGGGCTTTGGCGCAACAGGACGGCAGCGCAACGCCTGCGACCATCGCTTCACCTGCCGTGGTCGCCGCGGCGATACCCAAGGTGACCCCGGGCATCTGGGTGGTCCTGGGATCGTCCACTGCAAAGGGTGCCGGCGCAATCCGCCAATGGGGCTGGACAGCGCGCATCGGTACGCTGGCGGCCCTGATGCATGCGTGCGGGTACCCGCGCTGCCGCCGGAACCCGCGCCGCGCGAATCCCGTGCCGACGACGGCGGGGACGGCTGAGCCGGGGCGGCTCAACCCCCGCCCGGTCAGACGCTGGGAATAGGCCGGAAGCGCTTGGTAAACGTCTCGCGCAGCGGCTCGTGCCGCAGGACAGGCCACTTCAGCCGGTGCTCGGGCACGTCGCAGTCGGGCAGTTGGTCGAGCAGATGGTGGATCAGCGTCAGCCGGCCGCGGCGCTGGTCGTTGAAATCCACCAGCGTCCACGGCGCATCGCGGGTATGTGTGGCGAGCAGCATCTCGTCACGGGCCTGACCGTAGTCGAGGTACTTGTCGCGCGCCTGGAGGTCGATGGGTGACAGCTTCCAGCGCTTGAGCGGGTCAGCACGACGCTCAGCGAAACGCCGTTCCTGCTCGGCCTGGTCCACCGTGAGCCAGTACTTGAGCAGCAGGATGCCGTCGTCGGTAAGCATCTTCTCGAACACCGGCGCCTGCGCCAGAAAGTGCTGCACCTGGGGCTCGGTACAGAACCCCATCACCTTTTCGACACCGGCGCGGTTGTACCAGCTGCGATCAAACAGGGTGATGTGGCCGGCCGCCGGCAGATGCGCCACATAGCGCTGAAAGTACCACTGGGCCTGTTCCACTTCGTCGGGTTTGGACAGCGCCACCACATGACATTGGCGGGGATTGAGGCATTCACTGATGGCGTTGATCACGCCGCCCTTGCCGGCTGCGTCGCGGCCCTCGAACACCACCACCAGGCGTCGCCCGCTATGCTGTATCCAGCGAGCCAGGTGGTTGAGTTCTACTTGCAGGGGTTCCAGCCGCTCGTAGTAGACCTCCTTGCCCAGCCGCTTGGCTTGGTTGCCAGCCTCCTGCGTTCGTGGAACTTTCTTGCCGACCTTGCTTCCATTGCCCATGACATTGCTCCGCCAACCATCATCAACCGCACCTTACACCGGCCACGCCGTCATCGACACTGGTCTGGTGGGCGCCCATGCTTGAGCTGCTGACCGACCCGCAAGCCTGGATTGCCTTCGCCACGCTCACGGCGCTGGAGTTGGTGCTGGGCATCGACAACATCATCTTCATCTCCATCTTGGTCGACAAATTGCCGACCAGCCAGCGTGAGCGGGCCCGGCGATTGGGCCTGTTCATGGCCATGTTCATGCGCATCGGGCTGCTGCTGGTACTGTCGTGGCTGGTGGGGCTGACCGCGCCGCTGTTTACCGTGCTACAGCAGGCCATCTCGGGGCGCGATCTGATTCTCATCCTCGGCGGCTTGTTCCTCATCTGGAAGAGCACGGGCGAGATCCATCAGTCGTTGGAAGGCGAGGAAGGCGCAGCCTCCAGCGCCGTGAAGGCCACCTTTACCGCAGTGATCCTGCAGATCATGATCGTCGACCTGGTGTTCTCGCTCGACTCCATCATCACCGCGGTGGGCATGGTGGACACCGTCGCGGTAATGATCGCCGCCGTCGTCGCCTCGGTGGGGCTGATGATGCTGTTCGCTGCAGCGATCGGCCGTTTCGTTTCGAACCACCCGACCATCAAGATGCTGGCGTTGTCGTTCCTGGTGGTAGTGGGCGTGGTGCTCATCGCCGAAGGGTTTGGCAATCATGTGCCCAAGGGCTACATCTACTTCGCGATGGCGTTCTCGGTGTGCGTGGAGATGCTCAACATCCGCATGCGGCGGCGCGTGGTGGCACCGGCGCATCTGCATGCCCCCTATGCCCCAGAGGCGACGACCCGGGAAGACCGGGGAACCTGACTACCCGCTAGGTGTGCCGTTTTTGCACCCAACGTGCAAGCTGTTACGCGAAAGCAGGCCTGATTCAGCGATCGGCCTCGCCGCTTGCCCACACAATGGCAACACAGGGCGACAAACCGACCGCACGAATGGGCGGAGTCCGGAACCCGTCACCGGCGCCTGAACCCCGTCCCGCACAGCAATGTGCGGTGTCCGGAAGCCCAAAGGGCCACCGAGAGGTGGCCCTTCGCTTTTGTGGCGTCGCCGGGACCTCAGTACATCACCACCGAGCGGATCGACTCGCCGCGCTTCATCAGGTCGAAGCCTTCGTTGATCTGGTCCAGCCGCAGCTTGTGGGTGATCAAGTCGTCGATGTTGAGCTTGCCCTCCATGTACCAGTCGACGATCTTGGGCACGTCGGTGCGGCCGCGGGCGCCACCGAAGGCCGAGCCCTTCCACTGCCGGCCCGTGACCAACTGGAACGGCCGTGTACTGATCTCGGCACCTGCTTCGGCCACACCGATGATGATGCTCTGGCCCCAGCCCTTGTGGCAGCACTCGAGCGCCTGCCGCATGGTGGTGGTGTTGCCGATGCACTCGAAGCTGTAGTCGGCGCCCCCGTCGGTGAGCTGCACGATGGCGTCCACCACGTTCAGCACTTCCTTCGGGTTGACAAAGTGCGTCATGCCGAATTGGCGCGCCATCGCCTCGCGGCCGGGGTTGATGTCGACACCGATGATCTTGTCGGCGCCCACCATCTTGGCGCCCTGGATCACGTTCAGGCCGATGCCGCCGAGCCCAAACACCACGACGTTGGCGCCCGCCTCCACCTTGGCGGTGAAGATCACAGCGCCCACGCCGGTGGTGACGCCGCAGCCGATGTAGCAGACCTTGTCGAACGGTGCATCCGGCCGGATCTTGGCCACCGCGATGCTTGGCACGACGATGTGGTTGGCGAATGTCGAGGTGCCCATGTAGTGCAGGATGGGCTTGCCGCCGATCGAGAAGCGCCCGGTGCCGTCAGGCATCAGGCCGCGGCCCTGCGTGGTGCGGATGGCCTGGCACAGGTTGGTCTTGCGCGACAGGCAGAACTTGCACTCGCGGCATTCGGGCGTGTACAGGGGAATCACATGATCGCCAGGCTTGAGCGACTGCACGCCAGCGCCCACCTCCAGCACCACGCCCGCACCCTCGTGGCCAAGGATGGCCGGGAACAGGCCTTCAGGGTCAGCCCCGGACAGCGTGTAGTAGTCGGTGTGGCAGATGCCGGTGGCCTTGATCTCGATGAGCACCTCACCGGCGCGCGGCCCGTCCAGATCGACCTGTTCGATCGTCAACGGGGCACCGGCCTGCCAGGCCACGGCTGCTTGGGTTTTCATCGCTGCGATTCCTCTCCATCGGTACATGAGTGAGCCCGGGCAACGGCTTGCAGACGTCGGCCGGGGTCTAGAACTATAGACACAACCACTCTCACCTTCGCCATACGATGCGCCCCCATGCCGGGCCGCGTGCCCGGCATGTTTTGCCGTATGCTGCTCAAAACAGCGCGATGCTGTGCCCACGAGGAGCTACCACTTGGCAACCCCCAACTATTCCTACGAGAAGCGTCAGCGCGAACTGGCCAAGAAGCGCAAGAACGAAGAAAAGCGCCAGCGCAAGACCAGCACCAAGCCAGAGGACGGCCCAGCCGATGATGCTCCGGGTGAAGGCAGCGATGCAGCGCCCAGCGGCGAGGCTTCCGCCCCGCAAAGCAGCCCCGGTGCGGCGTGACGTGACGTGACTCAGCAGGCATAGTCAAATCCTCGACGCGGCTTCGGCCGCGTTTTCTTTTCCTCGCCTCTCGCTGCATCGCACAAACCGGCGAGTTTTCAGGCACAATGCGCAGTTGGTGTCCGGGATGACTCGGCCACCTTTCGCTCATCCCCTCTGACCTTTTCGAGCCGGGCCCCGAACACAGTTCGCGGATCACAAGCCACGTCTTGAGCCTTGGTTGGCGGCGATGCCGTCGCTCCAGACGTTTGGTCTTGCCCCTGGTCGCAAGTCCCTTCCAATTGGCGACTCACTGCGGAACTGCAGGCCTTGATCGGCCGACAGTTGCGCTGCAGCTTTGCGTAGCCGCTCACCGGTGGTCGCAGGCGCTGCTCTGCTCGAAAGATGTTCATGAGTTTTGATAAGCAGTTTGATTCCTCGCTCGCCCCGAGCGCTCCCGACGTTACCCCGGTGCCCATGCTGGCCGAGGCCCTGAACGGGTTCACCCAGCTTGGCTTGGCGGCCGAGATCTGCGAGGCCGTGGCCCACTCCGGCTACACCGCCCCCACTGCCGTGCAGGCGCAGGCCATTCCCGTGGCGCTGGGCGGCGCCGACGTGCTGGTGTCGTCGCAGACCGGCAGCGGCAAGACCGCGGCCTTCGTGCTGCCGGCGCTGCAGCGCATCCTGGATGCACGCCGCGACCCGGCCAAGCGCCGCGCCAAGGGCGCGGTCTGCGGCCCCCGTGTGCTGGTGCTGGCACCCACCCGCGAACTGGCTCTGCAGGTCACCAAGGCTTGCACCGTCTACGGCCGCAGCGTGTCTGGCCTGCGTGTGGCCAGCATCGTCGGTGGCGTGCCCTATGCTGCGCAGCTGAAGGCGCTGCGCGGCCCGCTGGACGTGCTGATCGCCACGCCGGGCCGGCTGCTCGACCACCTGCAATCCGGCAAGGCTGTGCTGGACCAGGTTGAGATGCTGGTGCTGGACGAAGCCGATCGCATGCTCGACATGGGCTTCATCGACGACATCACCACCATCGCCAATGCGCTGCCGCAGCAGCGCCAGACGTTGATGTTCAGCGCCACCTTCGCTGGTAGCGTCGGCGGGCTGGCACGCCAGCTGACGCGCGACCCACAACGCATCTCGGTGGACTCGCACACCGATACCCATGCTCAGATCGAACAGCGACTGCACTGGGCCGACGATCAGCGCCACAAGTACGCGCTGCTGGAGCAGTTGCTCGCCGACCGCGACGTCGATCAGGCCCTGGTCTTCACGAGCACCCAGCGCGATGCAGATGACCTGGCCGAACGCCTGGCCGACATCGGTCATGCCGTGGCCTCGCTGCATGGCGGCTTGCCGCAGGGGCGCCGCAACCGCGTGCTGCAGGCACTGCGGCAGAAGCAGTTGCGCGTGCTCGTGGCCACCGATGTGGCGGCACGCGGCATCGATGTGCCGACGATCACCCACGTCATCAACTACGGCCTGCCGCTCAAGCCGGAAGACTACGTGCACCGCATTGGCCGCACCGGTCGTGCTGGTCGCACCGGCTTGGCCATCACGTTGGCGGAGCGTCGCGACGTCCCCATGATCCGCCGCATCGAACGCTTCACCACCCAGGCTATTCCGGCCGCCGTCGTGCCGGGCCTGGAACCGCGTTTCGTGCCCAGCGCCGCCGCCAAGCCGGCGCGTGCACCCGGCAGCGCTCACCCTGGTGATCGCCGCCCCGGCGGGCCCCGCCGCGAAGGCGGGTTCGGTGCCGGCGCCAACCGCAGTGGCGGGCGCGATGCGCCTGCGGGACGTTGGAACAACGACAGGCCGGCCCGCACCCGCTGAGCACGGCCTGGCCGCAGCTCAGCTTCGGCTGAGCCTCGAGAGCCGCACCTTCGGGTGCGGCTTTTTTTTGCCCATCGACCTCATGTACCCAATGCGGCGACACCCGCCTTGGCGACCTGGGCATCCTCCGACGACTTGACGCCGGAGACACCCACAGCCCCCAGCACATGCCCGTCGATGACGATGGGTACGCCCCCTTCGAGCAGGCCCTGCAGGCCCGGTGCACTCAGAAAGGCAGTGCGGCCACCGGCGATCATTTCCTCGAACAAGCGGCTTTCGCGCCGCCCCACCGCCGCCGTGTGGGCCTTGGCCTGCGACATGGTTGCGGACATGGGCGCCGCGCCATCGAGGCGCATGAAGTGCAGCAGGTGCCCGCCATCATCCACGATGGCAATCGACACCTTCCAGCCTTGCCGCATGGCCTCGGCCTGGGCCGCCTGGGCCACACGTTCGACATCGGCTGCGATCAGAAAGGGCTTGGTTTGCATGGTGTGATCTCCTGTCGAAATGCGTTCGTGGCGAAGGCCATGAACGGCTCAACAGAGCACGGTCGATGCCAGCCCGAGTGGGCTGACAGCTCAACCGATCAATCCACCGATCCGGAAAAGAAAATGGCCGAACCCGTCGGGGCCGGCCATCGCTTCAAGCAAGGTCACGCACATTTGGGGTGGCTGATGGGACTCGAACCCACGACCACTGGAATCACAATCCAGGGCTCTACCAACTGAGCTACAGCCACCGCTGCAAGCCGTAGATTATAGCGCGGCCGCCTGTTTAGCCGAGCACTCAGAGCGCCATGCCGGCGCGCTTGCTATTGAGTGGCAGCGCTGGCCGGTTCGCCCGGCGGGGCCTTCAGGATCTTGCCCTTGAAGCGGTCGCGCAGCGCAACGTAGTAGGCCTCACCTTCAGCCTGAGCCCACAGCTGGGCGTATTGTTCGCGGGCGCGGTCCTCGCCCAGCGCGGCCACATCCGCGCCCGACACCTTGTCGAGCCGCACCACGGCAAAGCCTTGCGCACCAAGGTCGATACCCAGCCAGGCCGGCAGCCTGTCGGTCTTGGCACGCAACACGGCATCGATGAGCTCACGCGGCTGGTCCTGTGGCTTGGCGCGCGACAGCGTCAACGCGAGCGGCAGCGCGGCGTCGCCGGGCTGTGCCTGCCAGCGGGTAAGCTGGCCTTGCCCGTCCTTGCGCGCTGCCTCGGCCGCCTTGCCATCGATGAGGAGTTTGCGCACCTGGTCCTTCACATCGGTCAAGGGAAGCTTTCGCGCCGGGGCATGGCTGAGTACCCGAGCGGCTGCCAACTGGCTGCCGCCCAACTCCACCGCGGCGGTGTTGCGCTTCTTCTGCAGGCTGTCGGACCGGAAGATGGTTTCCAGCAGCTTGGCATTGGCCAACGCGCCCTTGGCGTCACCAGCGCCTGCGCGAGTGAGCTTGTGCGCCTGGCGCAGTTCAAGTTTGAACTTGTCAGCCACCGCCTTGAGCCCGTCTTCCTGGTCCACCGCATCGGTGAACTGCTCGGCCAGCTCGACATAGCGCTTCTGCGCCAGTTGCTGCCTGACTTCCTGTTCCAGTTCGGTCCGCACCGATTCGAAACTGCGTGCGGTACCGCCACGTGTGTCGAGCAATTCGAGAATATGGAAACCGAAGTCGGACGGCACGACCGCACTCAACTCCCCCTTCTTCAGCGCGAAGGCTGCATCCTCGAACGGCTTGGTCATGGCGCCACGGCCGAACCAGTCGAGGTCGCCCCCCTGGGCCGCCGAACCGGGGTCTTGCGACTGCTTCTTGGCGATCTCGGCAAACGTGCCACGGCTTTTCTTCAGCGTGGCCAGGATCTCTTCGGCCTGGCCCTGTGCACGGGTCCGGTCCTGGGCGCTGGCCTGCTTGTCGACCGCGATCAGGATGTGCCGCACGCGCCGCTCCTCGGGCTGGGTGTAGCGTGCCAGATTGGCCTTGTAGTGCTCTTGTAGGTCTTGCTCGGGCACCGTGATCGACTTCTTCACGGCAGCCAGATCGAGCACCACGTATTCCACGTCCACGGATTCGGGCGCCTGCAGGCGTGCCGCATTCTGGGCATCGTCGTAGTAGGCCTGAACCTCCGCATCCGAGACATCTACCTTGGACTTGTAGTCCTTGGGGTCAAACCGGGCCACGCGCACATCACGTTGTTGATACAGGGCGTTGAGTGCCGTCAAGGCCGGCTGGCTAACCGCCACGGTCGAGGCGCCCAGGCCGCCCATCACCTGCCGCAGGGCCAGGTCCTGCTTGATTTGCTGCGCGAACTGCTCTGAACTCACGCCGCGGGCTTCGAGCAGTTCGCGGCGCACCGTGCCGTCGGTGTTGCGCAGGCCAGCGAACTGCGGGTCGGACTGGAACACCCGCATCAGTTGCTCATCGCTGGGCGCCAGGTGCATCTTGCGCGCGGCCTCCAGCAGCACGCGTTCGCGCACCAGGTCTTCGAGCACCCGCTGCTTCATCGCCGGTGTGTCAAGCAGCTTGATATCGATACCGGGCATCTGCTGCTGCATGCGCTCCACCTGCTGGCGGTGGGCGTTGTCGAGTTCTTGCTGACTGATGTCACGCCCGGCCACCTCGGCCACGGCATGCCCTTCGCCGGCGAAGCGCTGATAGCCCTGGATGCCGAACACGACAAAGGACGGAAATATCAGCAGCACCAGCGCAAGCTGCAGCAAACGGTTATGGCGGCGGACAAACTCGAACATCAACAGATCCTCAGAGGCCGGGCCGGCTCATCAGTGCCACCGCCCCATATGACAAAGGCGAACCTTCGTTCGCCTTCGCAGACACAGCCGCGGCAATGGCACGCGGCATCACAACCGAACACTGCGCGACGACAACGCATGAGCTGGGCATCTCTCCGCGTGACCGGACGGCATCTTGCAGATACCGATCTGGTGGGTGCTGAGGGGTTCGAACCCCCGACCTACGCCTTGTAAGGGCGCCGCTCTACCAACTGAGCTAAGCACCCGCGGAGCCCCAACATGATACTGAGGCGCCCGAAGCGCCTCAGTGGTCCAGCCTACGGCCGCTTTGCGCGACCCATTTTGCACGCAAGTTCAGCTCAGTTGAGCGCGTCCTTCAGGGCCTTACCCGGGCGGAACTTCGGTACCTTGGCCGACTTGATCTTGATCGTTGCACCGGTACGGGGGTTGCGGCCACTGCGCGCAGCACGCTTGCTCACCGCGAAGGTGCCGAAGCCCACTAGAGAAACGGAGCCACCTTTCTTCAGCGTCGTCTTGACACCACCGATCAACGCTTCGAGCGCACGCGCGGCGGCGGCTTTGGAAATGTCGGCCTTCTCGGCGATGTGTTCGATCAGCTCAGACTTGTTCACAAAGTACCCCTCTCAAACATGCCCGGTGGCGTCGAGCGAATGCTAATTGTTGGAAGCGATCCGGAGGTTGCGCAACAGCGGCCTCGTCAGCATAAAGACGTCCTGAACCATTACAGCCAGATGGCACCGGGGTGTCAATCGTGGACGAGGATTCTATTCAACTTCAACCCCCCCGAAGGCGTGGGACGCCCGTGGAACCCCTAATGAGCAATGTCAGTTCGGGTCAGTTCAGGGTCAGCTCAACGTACCCGTGCACGGATTTCCGGCAAGGCCTTGCGAAGGTAGTACACCATCGACCAGATGGTCAGCACGGCCGAGGCGCGGATCAGCCAGGTGCCCCAGAGCTGCGTGTCGATGACCTCGAACAGCGGACCATGGAACAACAGGAACGGGATGGCCACCAGCTGCACCACCGTCTTCAGCTTGCCCACCATGTGCACGGCCACGCTGCGCGAGGCGCCGATCTGGGCCATCCATTCGCGCAATGCCGAGATCGCGATCTCGCGGCCGATGATGACCAGGGCGACGAAGGCTTCGACACGTCCCATCTCCAGCAGGATCACCAGGGCCGCGCAGACCAGGAACTTGTCGGCCACCGGGTCGAGGAAGGCGCCAAACGACGACGTCTGGTTCAGCTTGCGTGCAAGGTAGCCGTCGAGCCAGTCGGTCAGCGCAAACACGATGAACAGCACCGTCGCGATCTGGTTGCGGGTGTCCTGTGCCCATGGCAGGTAGAACACCCCAACGATCAGTGGAATGGCGAGGATGCGTGCCCAGGTGAGCAAAGTAGGCAAGGTCCAGAACATGGGGGCATTGTGCACACACCCCCGACCGCATGGGCGCCCTTGCGTCAGAACGCGCTTCAGCGCAGCGCCCGGTAGATGTCTTCGGCCAGCTCGCGCGAGATGCCGGCCACGCCGCAAAGCTCTTCCACACTGGCCGACGCGACGCCCTTGACGCCGCCGAAGCGCTGCAGCAGCCGCGC
>JBDTQF010000087.1:0-15114 GCA_039932275.1 Burkholderiales bacterium | reverse complement strand
CGGGTCGGCTGAATCCGGCGAGGCCATCCATCCACCCTCAGCATCTCGAAAGACTGTCATGACCTTCTTCAAACACACAGCGATCGTGCTTGCCACCGTGCTCTCGGCGGTCACCTTCACGGCGTCGGCCCAGGTCACTGTCGGCGGTGCGCCCATGCTGCCCAGCAAGGACATCATCGACAACGCCGTTAACTCGAAGGACCACACCACGCTGGTGGCCGCGGTCAAGGCGGCGGGCCTGGTCGAGACCCTCAAGGGCCCTGGCCCCTTCACCGTGTTCGCCCCGGTCAATGCCGCCTTTGCCGCGTTGCCGGCCGGCACCGTCGACACGCTGCTCAAGCCGGAGAACAAGCCGATGCTCACCAAGGTGCTGACCTACCACGTGGTCGCTGGCAAGATGGACGCAGCCGCGCTGTCGAAGGCCATCATGGCCACTGGTGGCAAGGCGATGCTCAAGACCGTGTCGGGCGGCACCCTCACCGCGATGACCTCGGGCGGCAAGGTGATGGTGATGGACGAGTCCGGGGGCACCGCGACCGTCACGATTGCCGATGTGTACCAATCCAACGGCGTGATCCACGTGGTCGACAAGGTGCTGCTGCCGAAGTGATACCGGTGGTGGTCCAGCGCGACCCGAGGCTCTTCAACGAAGATCAGGTGCGTGGATGGAAACGGTCACCGATGCGGTCCACGCCACGGCGGCTGCCATCGGTGCCCATCGCGTCGGGATCCGGCTGTCGCCCTATGGTGTGTTCAACAGCACGGGTGCGTTTGCCGAAGTCGACGCGCAGTACTTGGCTCTGACCCACGCGCTGTCGAAGCTGGGCCTGCTGTACGTGCACCTGCTGGACCACTCGGCCACGGGCGCACCGCCCGTGCCTTGCCAACCCCGACCTGGTCGAGCGATGGCGCGCCGAGGCCGCGCTGAATGCCCTGGACATGGCGACGTTCTACCCCCCGGGCGCCCAGGGCTATACGGACTATCCGGCCCTCGCGACCTGAGGGCTGAGCTGGCTCAGCCGATGAGCCACCCGCGTCATGGCCGGTGGCCCGAGGGGATCGGGCACTTGGAGGGGCGCTGGAAGTACGCCAGTCCGTCGGCATCGACACGGCAAGCTACCGGAGCAAGCGCTGGGACGAGTTCAGCCAGGACGGCGCGCCGCCGTTGGCGATCACGATCACCGTGTGCGACAGCGCCGCGGCCGAACCCTGCCCGGTATTCTTCGGCGGCACGGGCGCCCAGCCGGTCAAGGTGCATTGGGGCTACCCCGATCCGTCCCATGCCGAGGGCGGGGACGAAGGCAAGCGCTGCGCGTTCGAGCTGACTCGCCAGGCCATCGGCTACCGCATGCTGCAGCTGCTGCAACTGCCGCTCGAGACCCTGGACAAGGCTGCGTTGCAGCAGGCCCTGCTCGAGATCTCGGCGAGTTGACATGAATCTGCCGCGCAAGCTTGTCGGCGAAGTGGTCGGTACCGCGCTGCTGCTGGCCGTAGTCGTCGGCTCCGGCATCATGGCCGAGCGACTGGCGGGCGGCCAGGCCGCCATCGCGCTGCTGGCGAACACGCTGGCGACTGTTGGCGGGCTGTACGTCCTGATCGAAGTGTTCGGCCCCATCAGCGGCGCGCACTTCAATCCGGCAGTGAGTGCCGTGATGGCCTGGCGCGGCGAGTTGCCGAAGTCCTCGCTGGTGCTGTACGTCGTTGCTCAACTGACCGGTGCGGTGCTCGGCAGCTAACTTGCGCATGCCATGTTCGACCTGACGATCGTGCAGGTCTCTGCGAAGGTTCGCACGGGCACCGGCCAGTGGATTGCAGAGGCCGTGGCCACCGCTGGCCTGCTGCTGGTGATCTTGCGGGCACCCGCAGGCCGCTCAGCGGCCATGGTCGCCAGCTACATCGGCGCCGCCTATTGGTTTACCGCGTCCACGTCGTTCGCCAACCCGGCCGCCGTGCTGGGCCGGATGTTGACCAATAGTTTCGCTGGCATTGCACCAGCCAGCGCTCCCGGCTTCATGCTCGCGGAGCTGGTGGGCGCGGCCCTCGGCCTGGCCGTCCACAGCGCTTTTGAGCCGCGGCGCGATCCCAACATGATCGAGGCCTCGGGCGAAGGCGGCGTGCGGCTGTCCGCCACCACCACAGCGCGCTGACCACCGGTTCTCCCGGGGCTTGCGGGCCGTCAATTCACCGCAAAGCAGTACAGCAGCCCCGCGCCGCCGGTGCTGACCAGCTTGGCCTGGCCGCAGCCGCGGCTGCCGTGGGCCGAGTTCCACGAGGCATTGCCGCCGCCGGTGCGGTCGAAGTGGCCGACCTGGGCCGAGCCGTCGTCGGCGTTGCTCGTGTAGTTCTTGCAGGTGTGGTCGGCGGCGTCGGTGAAGGCGCGGCCGTCGGGCTGGGAGCCGGTGAGGATGTCGTGCTCGTTGGGCGTCTCGCCGGCGCCCTTGACCAGGGTGTTCTTCTCGGTGAAGGCGGTGTTGCGGGTGAGGTTGCTGCCCATGCGCGCCAGCTCCAGCGTGTCGCCGTGCAGGTGGGCCAGGTCCTTGGCGACGACCTGGCCGCGCACGTTGGTCCACGGCCCGGTGCCGATGCGGTCGCGCGCGTTCACGGCCGCCGTGCTGCCTTCGGCCTGGGTGCTGAGGTAGGCGCGCCAGGTCTTGCCGTTGTTGCCCACCGAGCTGGCGAGCTTGCTGCAGTGGGCATCGGCGCCGGCCAGGCCGCCCAGATTGGCGCCATCGCCCACGCCCACGCTGGTGACGAAGAAGGTGAAGGGCGGGGCGGTGGTCGCTGCGGCGGGCGGCGGCGTCTGGGCCGAGGTGCCGAGGGTCAGGGCCGCGGCGGCCAGGGCGGCGGTGGCTGCGGCGCAGCGGCTGAAGGTGAACAGGGCAGGGCGCATGGTGATGAGTCTCCTGAGGTCTTTGGGAAAACGTCTTTGAGCAGAAAATGGGCAGACCGTTCCGTCTCGACGAGGCGCGTGAGAGCGCCCCCAGACGACGGCGATGCCGCCGTCGCCCCCCGAGGGGGTGAGTCAACTTGGGGCGGCCCGGCGTTGACTCAAGAGCCTACTGCAACCGGAGTTACGCTTGCAGTTCGCGAATTCCCGCGCTGACGCACCTTTTTCGCTACCCGATGCTCAAGACATCCAAGACGACACTGCCTCTCGACAAGTACGGCACGCCGGAAATCATCACCCTGGCCGACCACCCGCAGAGCGACGGCAAAGACCATTTCGCGCTGCTGTTCGGCGGCCCGGTCCCGGCCGATCACACGCCGCTGGTGCGGGTGCATTCCGAGTGTGTGACCGGCGATGTGCTGGGTTCCCTGCGCTGTGATTGCGGCAAGCAGCTGAGCGAGGCGCTGGAGCGCCTGTCACGCGAAGGCGGCGTGCTGGTGTACCTGCGCCAGGAGGGCCGCGGCATCGGCCTGCACGAGAAGATCAAGGCCTACGGCCTGCAGGACGCCGGGCTCGACACCTACCAGGCCAACCTGCAACTGGGGCACCGGGAGGACGCGCGCTCCTACGGCATCGCGGCAGACCTCCTGCGGTCGCTGGGCATCGAGCGGGTGCGCCTGCTGACCCGCAACCCCGAGAAGATCAACCAGCTGCGCGCCGTCGGCATCGAGGTGACGGAACAGGTGCAGACCCAGCTCTATCTCAACCCGCACAACGAGCGCTACCTCGGTACCAAGGAGGCCCGTGCCGCCCGGCCGCGCAAGGCGCCATCGAAGACAGCGCGCTAGCCTGCCCAGGCAACGCCCAGCCAGGCTGCATGCCACGGGGTTCTATTCCGGAACGCTTCCTTGTCAGGGAATCCACCCATCTCGCCACCCCGCTGCGCCTTCGCAAGAATGGTTGCCGAGTGGAGGGTTCGTTGGCCGGTGGTTTATAAACAGGAGAGGGCAGGACTGGCCGGTCCCGCCCGTCGCGGATGAGGCGCCTGAGGCAGTGACGCCTGGTCGTTTGCGGGTTTGAAACACAAGGAACAAGCATGCAGAAGGTGACTCACGTTGGTGTGCTGGTGCGCGACATGGAGGCGTCGATCGCACAATGGTCGAAGCTGTTCGGGTATTCGGTGGTCAAGCGTTTGGACGTGCTGCCCGAGGGGCTGCGTTCGGTGTTCCTGTCGCTGGACGGTGGGCATGCCTCGTTCTTGATCGAACTGGTCGAGGTGGTGGACCCCGAGGACTTGAGCAATCCCATCGCGCGCCGACTCAAGGAACGGGGCGAAGGGCTGATGCATCTGTGCATGGTCGACCAGGACACCGCCGTTGTGGCCGACCAGTTGAAGGACCAGGGCGTACGCTTCGTGGTGCAGCCCACCTCCACCGGCCGCGGCGACGACCGCCTGGTCCTGAACCCGAAGGACACCAACGGCGCGATGGTCGAAATCCTGTCGGCCCGGGAGTGGTCTCAGGTATGGGAATGAGCCGACAGCCAAGCGAAGTGACAGACATGGAGACAAGTGTGGAGACCAATGAAATGATGGTGCGCCTGCGCCGCGTGGCGCCGCGCTGCGCACAAGGTGCTGGCGACGTGACCGGGCTGCGCATGCTGACGGGCGGCGCCAGCCAGGCGATCTGGTCGTTCGATGTGCACACCGCCCAGGGCGCGGTGCCACTGGTGATGCGCTGCGCCCGCCACTGGAGCGCTGACAGCGAAGCGCGCGGGCCCGACATGGCGACCGAAGCTGCCCTGCTGCAAGTGGCCAAGAGCGGTGACGTGCCGGTGCCCGGCGTGCGCACCATCCTGCAGCCCGAGGATGAGCTGGGTGAAGGCTATGTGATGGACCGCGTCGAAGGCGAGACGCAGGGACGCAAGCTCGCGCGTGCCCCGGCTTTCGACGCCGTGCGTCCTCGGCTGGCCTATGAATGCGGTGCCATCATGGCGCGCATCCATGCGCTGCCGGTGGCGGCGCTGCCCCCCTTGCGCACTGGCTGGGCCGCTGGCGAATGCCATGAATGGGTCCAGCGCTACCGCCGCGGTGGCAGCCAGCGCCCGGTGCTGGAGCTGGCGGTGCGCTGGCTGCAGGCCAACGCGCCCGAACCCAGTGGCCCGGCCACCCTGGTGCATGGTGACTTCCGCAACGGCAACCTGATGATCGGGCCAGACGGCGTGCGCGCGGTGCTGGACTGGGAACTGGCCCATGTGGGCGATCCGATGGAGGACCTGGGGTACTTCTGTGTCAATGCCTGGCGCTTCGGCAACATCGATCAGCCGGCCGGCGGCTTCGGCTCGCGCGAGCAACTGTTCGCCGGCTACGAGTCGGTTAGCGGGCACCAGGTCGACCCTGCCCGGGTGCACTTCTGGGAAGTCTTTGGCACCTTCAAATGGGGCGTCTCCTGCGACAGCATGGGCCACGCCTTCATCCAGGGCACCGACCCCCGGCTCGAACGTGCTGCCGTGGGCCGGCGTGCCTCGGAAACCGAAATTGACCTGCTGCAACTGCTGGCGCCGAGGACCTGAACCCATGCAAGACGCACCCACCCCCCCGCAGATCCTCGAAGGCATCGCCCGCTTCCTGCGCGACACCGTGGTGCCGCAGCTCAAGGGCGCGGCCCAGTACGACGCCCGCATTGCCGCCAGCCTGCTGCAGATCGTGCAGCGCCAGCTCGACCACGGCGAGCCGGCAGAAGCCAGCGAATTGGCGAGCCTGCGGGCGCTGCTGAACGCCGACGATGGCGACCTGCCGCAGCTCAACCGCAGGCTGTGCGAACGCATTGCCAGCGGCGGCTTCGCGCTGGACGACCCGCAACTGCTGAACCACCTCTGGGCCACCACGCTGGCCAAGATGGCGGTGGACCAACCGGGCTACAGCACCTATGAGCGCGTGAGCAAGGCGCCCTGAGCGGCGCCGCCTCCGACGCAATGCACACCATGATTGCCTTCTTCAGGATGACCGCATGATCATCCCGCCCAATACCAAGCTGCGTCTGAACCCGCAGGACGACTACACCCACCTGCCCGAACCGGTCTCGAACTACAACGAGAGCATGTATTTCAATGCCTTCGACAGCAGTGCGGGCGTAGGGGCGTGGATGCGCATCGGCAACCGGCCGAACGAAGGCCATGCCGAGATGACCTGCTGTGTCTACCTGCCTGACGGCAAAGTCGGTTTCATGTATGCACGGCAGCCGATCAGCGACAACAAGGCGATGGACGCCGGTGTGCTGCGCTTCGACATGATCGAACCGTTCAAGCGCATGAGGGTGCGCTACGAGGGCGACTTGCTGCTGATGGCCAACCCGCTGGACATGGCCAACCCCAGCGCAGCCTTCAAGTCCAACCCGAAGAAGCCGGCGCTGATCGAGCTGGACTACGAAGGTGTTTCGCCGATGCATGGCGGTGAGATCGTCACGCTCGATGATCAACCGATCGAGCTGGATCCTGAGCACGCAGTGTTCCGCGGGCATTTGGAACAGTACATGGCCGCGACCGGCCACATCACGGTGGACGGCCAGCGCTACGCCTTCAGCAACGGCACCGGCTACCGCGACAAGTCATGGGGCCCGCGCTACTGGCACAACTTCTACTGGTACCGCTGGGTGCCGGTCACCTTCGGTCCCGACTTCGGCGTGCTGCTGTCGATCATGGGCCGCGAAGGCGACGAGCCGTACATCATGGGCAATGTGCTGCGCGACGGCACGCTGACCCCAGTGCGCAACGTGAAGATGACGACCGACTGGGATGAAAGCTTCCATCACCGCGGTTTCACCGTCACCTTCGACGCCGGCGAGCGCAGCTACCAGGTCGACGGCAAGGTGCGTTCGCTGGTGCCGCTGCGCCACAAGGCGCAGCCGGGCGGCGACCAGACCACTTACACCCGCATCACCGAGGCCTTGACCGAGTACCGCTGCGAGGGCCGCACGGTGCTGGCCATGTCGGAGTTCTGTGATCTGGTGACCAACGGCATCCCGATCTCGCACCAGCTGGGTTACGGCTGAGCGGCCGGGCAGGGCCCGTCGATGGGTCGCTGAGGCCGCGGCCTCGACCCGCCCATCGGGCCGCCAACAGCTGTACGCCCAGCTGGCCGAGAAGTTGGCCAAGGCCAGGGCCAAGTTGCAGAAGAAGGCGTCGAAGACATCCCCCAGGAGGGCGGGTGCGTGAGCTTCGTCGTTCGCTACAGCGCCTCGGCGAAGGATGATCTGACCTCACCTTGCCAAAGTCCGGTCAAAGTACATCTGAACGCTCCCATCGGTGGACCCAGGACCGCAATGCTGCAGCCGGCATGGGCCTGGCGACGTGGTAGCCCTGCACCTCATCGCACCCCAGGTGTTCGACCAACGCCCACTCGGAGGGCGTTTCCACGCCCTCGGCGACCAGGTTGAGGTTGAGCGCATGGCCGAGTTGCACGCTGGACTCGAGGATGGTCATGGCCTTGGCATCGTTGACCGCGCCCTGCACGAACTGCTGATCGAGCTTGAGCTCACAGAAGGGCATTTGGCTCAGACTGCGCATGGTCGAAAAACCGGTGCCGAAGTCGTCCAGTGATAGCTGGAAACCCTTCAGGCGCAACCGCAAGAGGATGTCCAGCCCCACCACATAGTCTGACGGCAGGGCGCTTTCAGTGATCTCGAGCATGAAGTCGGACGGTTGCATGCCGGCTTTGCGCACGATGCGCTCAAAGGTTTCGGGCAGGTCCAACGCATGCAGGTTGAGCATCGAGACGTTGACAGAGAGTTTGAAATCGCGCTCGCTGTCGTACCAGGACGACAGGTGCTGTGCGGCCTGGCGCAACACATCGACCGTCAACGCATCGATGAGGTGGTGCTGCTCGGCCAGCGGCACGAAGCTGGCCGGCCCCAACAGCCCGCGGGTGGGATGCCTGAAGCGCGCCAGGCATTCCGCGCCGGCCATGCGCCGCCCGCGTACCGCCACCTTGGGTTGGAACATCAACTCGATGCGGTCGTTGGCGATGCCTTCACGCAATTCGTCCGCCGTCAGCTCCTTCGAGGCGGGGTGCGGCGCCGAGGGCTCCGTCGGCTCCTCCGCGCCCGCGTGCCGGGCTTTGGACAGCACTTGCATCAAAGCCGCTTCGCTCACCGGTTTTTCGAGGATGCCAATGACACGCAGCAGGTGTGCGCCGGCCAGCCGCTGCGCGGCTTCCAGCACTGGCCGCGGTGTCCCTGAGAACAGGCACAGGTCGCCGGTGAAGCGGCGCGCGGCCAGCTCGCGCAGGAACTCGATGCCGTCCATGCCGGGCATCTGCAGATCGCACAGGATCAGCTCCGGCATCCAGGGCTCGTTGTCCATCAGCCGCAGGGCCTGATGGCCATCGCCAGCCTCGCGGACGTGCGTCGCGCCAACGCCGAGAAACATCTCGCGCAGCAGCACGCGGGTGAAGCGGTCATCGTCGATGACCAGGATGCGCAGAGGCGTTGCCGCCGCATCGTTGTTGCGGGAAGAGTCGAAGGCCGAGCCTTCAGGTGTTGCAGACAGGGTCATGCAACCTCCCTTGGTTGCTGTCAGGTCAAGATCGCACGCCGCCGTTCTATGGCGGGGTCCATGCGAGGTTCCGAGGTTTCGAGGTGCCGATTGACTCCATCGCCGGGAAGGTGAACGAGCCAGAGCGAGCCGTTCAGCTTACTGCCGGGAATGGATTGGAGACAACCCTGCGGACGCTGAAGTGTGCGTAAATTTTTCCAACGAGTCAGAGCAGCTGAGCTTGATCAGCCTGCGTGCGAGCCGAACAGCCCGCGGTCGTCGTGGATGATCTTTGCGGTTCGATCGAAGTGCGCGCGCAGCCGTGCCACGGCTTCGTCGGCATGGCCGCCAATGGCGGCCTCCAGCAGCTGCTGGTGCTCGCTCTTCACGTCACGCTTGGTGAAGGCTCGCGGGGCCGACAGGCGCCGATAGCGGTGGTGCTGGTCGGCCAGTTGGTCGCAAAAGCCGAGCAGCCAGCGCGAGCCACAGCCGCTGATCAAGGCCCGATGGAAGGCGCGGTGCAGGGGTTCCCACTCGGGGTTGTCCTCGAACCGATCGCTCGACAACGAACGCTGCGTGCGTGCGAGCCGGTGGTGCGCCAGCACGAGCGCCTCTTCCCACTCAGGGGTGTGCGAGGCGATCGACTCTCGCAACGCAATCTCTTCGAGCCAGCAGCGGGTCTTGGTGATCTCGAGCAGGTCCTGCTCGCTGATCGCCGCAACGACGAAGCCCCGCTGCTCGCGGCGCTCGACCAGGCCGTCTGCGACGAGACGGTTCAGCGCCTCGCGCAGCGGCGTTGCGCTGGTCGCGTAACGCTCGGCCAGCGCCTCAATCGCCAGCTTCGAGCCCGGTTCGAGCACGCCGCCCAGCAGGTCCGAACGCAACTGATCGAACAGGCTCGTTGCGCGGGTGGCAGCGCCAGCGAGGGGGGCAAGGGCTGGGGCGAGGGGCGGGGTTCTTGCCATGGTAAATATACATAATATTGACAAGCTAGATTTTATATACAAAACTTAGCACAGGAATTTTGATTTCACCTTAGAGGACCCACGATGCGATTCACCACCTACCTGCGCGACGGCCAGCCGCGCCTGGCCGTCGTCGACGGCGCGTTCGCGATTGATCTTGCGGCTGACCTGCGCACAGAACTGGCAGCGGGCCGCGACCTGCTCGCGGCCGGCCGCGCCGCGATCGCGTCGGCCGCGCCACGCCTGCCCCTGGGCTCGCTCGCGTTCGCCGCCCTCGTCCCCGAGCCCGGCAAGACCATCTGTCTCGGCCTCAACTACTTCGACCACGCCAAGGAAGGCGGGCGCGACAAGCCCGAGTACCCGTGGTTCTTCATGCGCGCCAAAAGCTCGCTGATGGGCCATGGCCAGCCCGGTGTGTGCCCGAAGGTCTCGGCCAAGTTCGACTACGAGGCCGAGCTCGCCGTCGTCATCGGCAAGAAGGTGCCGCGCCATGTGCGGCGTGAAGACGCGCTGCAGTACGTCTTCGGCTACAGCTGCTTCAACGACATGTCGGTGCGCGATTTCCAGAAGCGCACGCCGCAATGGACGATCGGCAAGAACTTCGACGCCACCGGCGGCTTCGGCCCGGTGCTCGTGACGGCCGACGAACTCGCGCCGGGCGCGACCGGCCTGCGCATCCAGAGCCGGCTCAACGGCACGCTGATGCAGGACGCCAACACCAGCGACATGATCTTCCCGGTCGACCAGACGATCGCGTTGCTGGCCGAATGCCTGACGCTGGAGCCGGGCGACGTGATCGTGATGGGTACGCCCGCCGGCGTCGGCCAGGCGCGCACGCCGCCAGTGTGGATGAAGGCCGGTGACGTGATCGAGATTGAGATCGAGAAGATCAGCGTGCTGCGCAACCCGATCGTCGCCGAAGGCTCGAGAAACTAGCTGGCCGCAGGCAGGAGCGCCGGTGAGGCCGCCGCGCCGGCATCACTGCTCTCGATATCCCGCTGTGTTTGCAGCAAGATGGATGTCTGCTCCGCCGCCATGGGCACATCGAGATAGAAGCCCTGGAATTCGTCGCAGGCGTGCAGGCGCAAGAAGTCGGCCTGTGCCTTCGTTTCCACGCCCTGGGCAACGACGGTCATGCTCAGGGCGCGTCCCATCGCAATCACCGCCTCGGTCAGCGCCTTGTCGCCGTCGACGCTGGTCGCATCACGAATGAAGGAGCGATCGATCTTGATGGCGTCGAGCGGGAACTGTTGCAGCGTGGCGAGCGACGAGTAGCCGACGCCGAAGTCGTCGATGGCGATCCGTATGCCCATGGCCTTGAGTCCGGTCAGGATTGCAAGGCTTTTCTCGACATCGCTCATCAGAAGACTCTCGGTGATCTCTAGCTCCAGCAGGTCCGCGTCCATGCCGGTGGCTGCGAGGATCGCCGTCAGGTCCTGCACCAGACCTTCTTCGAAGAACTGCCGCGCCGTCAGATTAATGGCCATGCTCAGGCGCGGCAGGCCTTGCTTCTGCCAAGCCACGTTTTGCAGGCAAGCGGTTTTGAGCACCCACTTCCCGATCGGCACGATCAGCCCTGTCTCTTCCGCCAGGGGAATGAACTGCATCGGCGCGAGCGTACCCAGGTCGCGATGCTTCCAGCGCAACAACGCTTCCATGCCGGTGATGTGGCCGCCGCGGATGTCGCGCTTGGCTTGGTAGTGAAGCTCGAACTCGCCGCGCTCCAACGCGTACCGCAGGCTCGACTCCAGCGCGAGCCGTTCGAGCGAGTTGGCGTTCAGGGTCGCGGAATAGAACTGGAAATTGTTCTTGCCTTCTTCCTTGGCCTGGTACATCGCGATGTCGGCATTCTTGGTCAGCGTCTGCTCGTCCAGGCCGTCTTGCGGGTAGGTGCTGATCCCGATGCTGGCGGTGACGCGGAATTCCTGGCCGATCAGCACGAAGGGTCGCGCGACGGCGGACAGGATCTTCTGCGCGACGGTGGCCACGTACGCTTCCTCGGCCACCTCCGGCAGCAGCACGACGAATTCGTCGCCGCCGAGGCGGGCCACCGTATCGCTGTCACGCAGGCAGGCCTTGAGCCGCGCCGCGACCTCTTGCAGCAACTGGTCGCCGGCTTCGTGACCGAGCGTGTCGTTGACCTGTTTGAAGCGGTCCAGGTCGAGAAACATGACCGCCAGCCGCCTGTTGTAGCGATTGGCCTGTTGGATGCTCTGACCGAGCAGCTTGCTGAATAGGCTGCGATTGGGCAGCCCCGTCAGGCCGTCGTGATAAGCGAGGTACTCGACGCGCGCGGCGTGGGCGAGTTGTTCTTCGACAGCGCGCAGGTGGCTGGCCTTCAACTGCAGGCTCATGCGGCGCAGCACGGCGGCGATGAGGATCAGCACGACGCCGCCGGCGGCGGCCCGCCACAGATAGGTGCGCAGGTTCACACGCGTGGCGGCGAGCTGTTCGTCTGCCGACAGCCCGACCACCACGGCCAGCGGAAACTCATACAGCTTGCGCGCGCTCGTATAGCGCGCCACGCCATCCCAGGGGTTGGTGGACAGCACGGCCTGGCTGCTTGCCTCGTTCGGGGACGCCACCACCGCAGCGTAGTCCAGCGTGTCGCCGGCAGACACCGCTTCTCCGGTGCGCCGGGCACGAAACACGCCGTCGATTCCCACGATGCCGAGCACGCCATGGGTACCCAGTTTCGACGTTTCATAGCCGCTGACGAAATAGGCTGCATCCACAGCAAGCGTCACGATGCCGGCGAATGTGCCGTCCGGTGTGTCGAGCCGACGGCTGAAATTCAGCTTGCCTTCGCCTGCGTTTGAGCCCTGCGGCGGCCGGCCGATCGAGAGGGCATCGATCTGGCGCGGGAGCAAGAAGTAGTCTTGGTCGACTACACTTGCGCTGGCAGCCTGCTTGGTACTCGCCACGACGTTGCCCGCGCTGTCGGCGATGCTGACCGTGAACAACATGGCCGGCGGCAGCAGCGACTTGTCCTTGAGCTCTTGCAGGACGGCCTCTCTGCCCCTGAGTTCATACGCGTACTTGACGAGCTTCAGCGTGAGGTCGATTTCGCGCAGCGCGCGCACGACCTGCGCTTCGTAGGTCTCGGCCAGTTCGTCGCTGGACACTGCTGCGGCATGCTCGGCGGCCGTGCGCTCGACCCTGATCACATTCCAGGTCGCCCACCAGACGACGCCCAGAACCAGCATCGCAATCGCCGGAAACAGAAGGGCAGGCTCGGTGACCCGGGCCAGGCAACGCCGAAGCACGCCGGTCGCACCCGCGCCACTGCACCAGGCAAGCGCCTGCGCCGCGCGATGCGTCTTGCGTTTCATGGCGGTGTCCAAGTGGTGCCTCAGGATGCTTTCCGGCAAGGACCCAGGGTTGAACGCCTGGGCGACGATACGGTGGTGGCGGGGATTCTCATCGCCGCACATGGGGTCTATTCGGCACGGGGACCGGGAAACATGAGGGCGCGTTACCCAGCGGCGCGCAAGGCCCCTTAGATTAACTGCAGTGTGCCGATAAGGGGGACGACGCCACAATGCTGGAGGACACTTCATGACAAACCCCCCGTTGCGGTCGCTCGTGGCCGCGCTGGTGCTGGGGTTGACCGGGACAGCCGAGTCGGCCGAAGGCGATCCCTCCATCTGGTCGTTCAGCGGCTTCGGCACACTGGCGGCGGTCCACTCGAGTGAACACGAAGCCGACTTCGTGGGCAGAAACCAGCAGCCCAACGGCGCCGGCCGCACGCAGGCCACCAGCTTCAACCCGGACAGCAAGCTGGGTGGCCAGGTCACGGCCAGGTTCAACCCCGAACTGTCGGCGGTGGTGCAGGTCGTGAGCCAGCAGCTCCACGACAACAGCTGGGCGCCACGGATCGAGTGGGCCAACGTCCAGTACCAGTTCTCGCCCGCGCTGCGGGTACGCGTGGGGCGCATCGCGATGCCGACCTTCATGGTGTCGGAAACACGCCAGGTGGGTTACGCCAACCCCTCGGTGCGTCCGCCGCAGGAGGTCTACCTCATCAACACGATCACCAGCAACGACGGCGTGGACGCGACCCATGTGTCGCACTTCGGCGATGCGGTGAACAGCTTGTCCGGCTTCTACGGCACCAGCACGGCCAGGCTACCCGGGGACGTCACGGTCAAGGCCAAATCGAGCTGGGGCATCAACGACACGCTGGAGATGGGCGCGACGGCCCTGCGCGTCAGCTATGCCTCGCTGAAGGCGGACGTCGAATCATCGACGCTGCAACCGCTGTCCGATGGGCTTAACGGTTTCGGCGCTGCGGCGTCGGCGATCCCGGTCGCGAGCATCCAGGCCGCGGGCGCGCAGGCCTATGCATTGGCGCAGCGGTACGGCCTCAAGGACCTCTCGCGGCAGACCTTGGCCATCGGTGTTTCGCACGACACCGGTTACTGGTTTGTCACGGGCGAGTACGTGCGCTTCATTGGCAGCGGTCCTTTTGCCAACGCCAACGCCGGGTATGTCAGCGCGGGCTACCGAATCGACTCGTGGACACCTTACGCCACGCTGGCGGCCATCAGAACGCCGCAACTCGCCGTGGGAAGCATCTCGACCGCCGGCCTGCCGGCTCAGCTGGCCGTCGGCGCCGCCGGACTCAACGCCGGTCTGAGCGCCCTGGCGGGCGACTTGCCGGCCCCGACACAGAAGAGCGTCACATTGGGCCTGCGCTGGGACTTCATGAAGAACGCCGCCGCCAAGCTGCAATACGACCATATCGACCTTGGCGCGAACTCGTATGGTCAACTGGTCAACCGATCGTCCAGCTACCAGCCGGGCGGCAAGCTGAACCTCGTCAGCGCTGCTGTCGACTTCGTGTTCTGATGCCAACGCCGGAAGAACATCATGAAATCATTGCCGGTCAGACTCGCCCTGACCCTTGCCGTGGCTGGCCTGCTTTGCGGCCCGGCCGCTGCCCAGGTGGCTGTGGTCATGGCGCCCAGCGCCGGCGCGCTCAGCAAAGAGCAGGTTGCCAATGTGTATCTCGGCCGTTCGGCCGAACTGCGCCCGCTCGACCTGCCCGAGGGCAGCGCCACCCGGCACCTGTTCTACAAGAAGGCTGCCGAGCGCGACGCCGCGCAGATCAAGGCGGTGTGGTCGCGCATCGTCTTCAGCGGCAAAGGCGCGCCACCCAAGGAAGTGCCAGACGCTGCAGCCGTCAAGAGGGCAGTTGCCGCGGACCCCAAGTCGGTGGGTTACATCGAGAAAGCGGCCGTGGACAGCAGTGTCAAAGTCGTTCTGATGCTCGAGTGATCGAGCCAGGGCTCGATTGCTTGTGAGGGTTGTGCCGATCTCGAAGTGACCCGGGTGTTCCGCCGCGGTGCCATGACCGCTACTGCATCGCGCTGTCGCCGTTCAGTCGCGCCCTGCTTGCTCGATCTTGAGCGCCAACAGTTCTGGATTGGTGAAGCACAGCTCGTGGCTGCCATCGCACTCCACCAGCCTGAACAGGCCCAGGCGTTCCGACAGGCGCGGATGCCAGGGCAAGCTGTGAGGCATGGCGATGTCCTGGCGGGCATTGATGTAGCTCTTGCCTATCGGAAGCGTGGCCAAGGGCTGCGGCAGCACCGCTGGATCGGTCATGGCGGCGCAGGCTCGATGCGGCCGTGTTCATGGCGTGGCTACTGCGTCACGGCTCGCGATGGCAGCAACCTGTCTCCACGCTGCGCATTGCCGCGCTCAATCCCACTTGATGCCAAGCTTCTT
>JBDTQF010000086.1:0-15178 GCA_039932275.1 Burkholderiales bacterium | reverse complement strand
CGATGCGGTTGCTGTACATGATGATGAACGGCGTGGCCAGCATCGACAGCACCATCGAGGCCAGCACCGGGCTCATCCAGCGGTCGGCGACCAGGCCGTGCTCGGCGCCCAGCGTGAGCAGCACGAAGCCGAACTCGCCGGCCTGCGCGAGATACAAACCGGTGCGCAGGGCCACCCCGGGTGCCGCTCCGAAGGCCTTGGCCAACAGGGCCACCAGCGCTGCCTTGGCGACCACCGGCAGCGTTCCGAGCAGCAGGATCAAAGGCCAGTGCTCGAGCACCGCGTGCCAGTCCAGCTTCATGCCAATGGTGATGAAGAACAGACCCAGCAACACGTCGTGAAAGGGCCGGATGTCGGCTTCCACCTGGTGCTTGTATTCGGTCTCGGCGATGAGCATGCCGGCCACGAAGGCGCCGAGAGCCAGCGACAGGCCGGCATGCTCGGTGAACCAGGCCAGTCCCAGCGTGATCAGCAGAAGGTTGAGGATGAACAGCTCCTCGCTCTTGCGCCGGGCCACCAGCGTCAGCCACCAGCGCATCACCTTTTGGCCGCCCCACAGCAGCACGCCCAGCACGACCGCGGCCTTGGCCAGCGCGGTGCCGAGCACCATCCACAGCTCGCGGCCGGTTTCCTCTGCCAGCGCCGGGATCAGCACCAGTAGCGGCACCACCGCCAAGTCCTGAAACAGCAGCACGCCCATCACGCGGCGGCCGTGTTCGGATTCGAGCTCCAGCCGTTCGGACATCAGTTTCGCCACGATGGCCGTGCTCGACATGGCCAACGCAGCGCCCAGTGCCACCGCACCCTGCCACGACAATTCCCAGTGCCGACCCAGCCATGCGAAGGCCCACATCAACGCCACGTTGCCTATCAGCGCGCCGGCGATGGTGGCCGTGACCTGCCCCATGCCGAGTCCGAACACCAGCCGCCGCATGCTGTTGAGCTTGGGCAGGTTGAACTCGAGGCCGATGACGAACATCAGGAACACCACGCCGAACTCGGCCAGGTAGAGAACGCCCGCCGAGTCGCGCGCCAGGGCCAGCGCATTCGGGCCGATGACCACACCCACCAGCAGGTAGCCGAGCATGGCCGGCAACTTGAGCAGGCGGCAGCCCACCACGGCGGCCACGGCAGCGACGAGATAGAGCAGGACGAGGTCGAACGTGGTGGCCATGCGGGCGAGGGGCGGAAAGGGGGCGGCCTAGAATCAAAGCATCCTAAACGACGGCCTGCGCCATGGCCCGCGGTGCGACGTGAGTCTTCCCACAACCCCTGCCTTCGACGCCGAGCGGGCCATCCAGATGGCCCGGCGCACGCTCGAGATTGAGGCCAACGCGCTGCTGCAGCTCAAGAACGAGCAGGGCCCCGCTTTCGCCGCGGCGGTGCAGGCCGTGCTGGCTTGCCGTGGCCGCGTGGTGGTGATGGGCATGGGCAAGAGCGGTCATGTGGGCCGCAAGATCGCCGCCACGATGGCCTCGACCGGCACGCCGGCGATGTTCGTGCATCCGGGCGAGGCCAGCCATGGCGACCTGGGCATGGTCACGCCCGCTGACATCGTGCTGGCACTCTCCAACTCGGGCGAGAGCGACGAGTTGGCTGCCATCCTGCCGGCGCTCAAACGCCTCGGGGTCGCCGTGATCGCGATGACAGGGCGGCCGGAATCGACCCTCGCTGCCCACGCCGACCATGTGCTGTCGAACCGGGTCGAGCAGGAGGCTTGCCCGCTCAACCTGGCGCCCACGGCCAGCACCACCGCGCAGCTCGCGCTAGGGGATGCGCTGGCGGTGGCACTGCTCGATGCACGTGGCTTTCGCGAGGAAGACTTCGCCCGCTCACACCCGGGCGGCTCGCTCGGGCGCAAGCTGCTGACGCATGTGCGCGACATCATGCGCAGTGGCGACGCGGTGCCGCGCGTGCAGCTGGCCACCGGCTTTTCGGCTGTGATGCGCGAGATGAGCGACAAAGGCATTGGTTGTACCGCGGTGGTCGACGATGCCGGCCGACCCGTGGGCATCTTCACCGACGGCGACCTGCGGCGCCTGATCGAACGCGGTATTGATCTGCGCACGCAGACGGCGGCCGACATCCTGTGGCCGCGGCCGCGCACCGTGTCGCGCAATGCCTTGGCCGTGGAGGCGGCCGACTTGATGGAAACAGCCAAGATTCACAGCGTGCTGGTGGTCGATGAGACGGGGCTGCTGGTCGGCGCGCTCAACTACAACGATCTGCTCAGTGCGAAGGTGATCTGACATGCCCGTTGTCCGCCCGCTGCGGCCCACCCAAGCGTTCGCGCCCGACGTGCTGCTGGCCGCGCAGGATGTGCGTGCAGCCATCTTCGATGTGGATGGCTGCCTCACCGATGGCCGCATCTACATCGGCGAACACGGCGAGACCGAGAAGGCTTTCAGCACGCTCGACGGGCATGGCCTGAAGCTGCTGTTGCAAGGCGGGATCAGCCCGGTGGTGGTAACCGGCCGCGACTCGGCCGCGGTGCGTCGGCGCTGTGCTGACCTCGGCATCACCGAGGCCCTGTTCGGCGTGCATGACAAGCTTGCGGCCGTGCAGGCAGTGCGCCAGCGGCTCGGCCTGGCCTGGCATCAGCTGGCCGCGCTGGGCGACGACTGGCCGGATCTGCCGCTGTTGACCCGGGTGGGTTTTGCGGCGGCCCCGGCCAATGCGCATGTGGAGGTGCGTGCCGTGGTCGACCATGTGAGTGCACTGGCGGGTGGCTTTGGCGCTGCGCGGGAGTTCTGCGACATCCTGCTGATGGCCAATGGCTCCTACGCCGCGTTGCTGGCGGCGCAGCAGACCAGCCTCGATCAGGGTGTGGATGCCTCCGCGGGCTGACGTTGCCAGTGGCCTGCCGCAGCCTGACGGGTGAATGAGCTGAACCGCATGGACAGCGGACCCCTGCCTTTGCCCCCACTGTTGCCGCGGCGCGGTGCATCCGCCCCTGCGCCACCGTTGCCATGGACCGTGCGGCTGATCGACGCTGCCGGCCGCCTGGCGCCGCTGGCGGTGATGGCCGCGCTGGCCGTCGCGACCACCTGGCTGGTGCGGCAGACAGTGCGGCCGGAAGGTGACACGCCCGAGCCAGTGGTGCGACACATTCCTGACTATGAAATGCGGGGGTTCACCATCCAGCGACACACCGCTGCCGGGCCGGCACCGAGCGTGATCGAAGGCGACCAGGTGCGCCACTACCCAGACACCCGCACGCTGGAGATCGATCAGGTGCGGGTGTCGTGGGTCGATGCGCAGGGTCGTCGCACTTTGATGCGTGCGGCGCGTGCCGTGGTCCCAGACGATCGCAGCGAAGTGCTGCTGCAGGGCAATGCCCGCCTCGTGCGGGAACCGTTGCGCGCGGGCGAAGAGGCCTTCGAGTTTCGCGGTGAGCGGTTGCGCTTCGATAGCGACACCCAGCGCGTGCGTGCGGATCAACCGGTCACGCTGAAGCAGGGCGCGAGCGTATTTGAAGCCGATGGCCTTGACTACGACCACCGAACGGGTGTGGCTGAACTACTCGGTCATGTGCGCGGTCATGTGCGCGGCCTACGCTGAGGATGGGGCCCGGCCTGGGAGATCAATGCCCGCTCGACCCCGCCAGAAAAAGACAAAGGGAACCGAGGTTCCCTTTGTCTTGACGAGCGCAGAACGAAAGGCTCAGTAGCCGCCACCGCCACCGCCACCGCCACCGCCGCCGCCCTGATCGCCACCGCCACGACGGTTGCCGTACGGGCTGCGGAATCCGCCGCCACCGCCGCCGCCGCGGTCACCGCCGCGACCACCGCCACCGCCGTAGCCGCCGCGGTCACCACCGCCGCCGCCACCGAAGCCGCCGCGGTCACCGCCGCCACCACCACCACCACCACCACCGTAGCCACCGCCACCGCCGCCGTATCCACCACCACCGGTGCCACCGCCGCCGTATCCACCACCACCGGTGCCACCGCCTCCAGTGCCACCGCCACCGCTACCGCGGGGGCCGCCGCCATAGGGGCTGCGGAAGCCACTGGGACGATCTTCACGGGGGCGCGCTTCATTGACCACCACCGCACGGCCGGAAATGGCCTGGCCGTTCAGGCCGTTGATGGCAGCCTGGGCTTCCGCGTCAGAACCCATCTCAACGAAGCCGAAGCCCTTCGAGCGGCCGGTTTCGCGGTCCATCATCACCTTGGCTGACTGCACCGCTCCGAAGGCACCGAAGGCCTGTTGCAGATCGTCATCACGCACGCTGTAGGCAAGATTGCCCACGTAAAGCTTGTTGCCCATGAAGAGCGCCTTTCTCTAACTCTGTCGATACCGAGTACTGAACAAAACAATGTGAAGGAGCTTCAGCCAGGACTCAGTTCAGAGAAACGGCGGGGCATCCAGACACGGCCGGCCATTATGGCCTTGCTATCAGGCCGAATGCAGTGTAGCGCCGTATTTATCGGTGCGACTGTCTATTTTTTTGACAAGCGAACAGCGATTCCAGGGTTACTACCAGCGTAGCGCGTTACCCAAAAGTTACTGACCAGAACGCCGGTGGCGGTAGCAGAAAAGCATGCGCTCATCCCCGTCAGCTCAATGTGATTCAGTAGATTACCCGCGGGCCCTGTGGGGAAACCGGGGGTTCCTCTATCGGGAAAGCCCGAATGTGTGCTGCGCGCTGCACCCCTACAGTGCGGCCACTCGCAGCCAAGTGTTGAGCTTGGCTGAAACGAGGGGCCGAGGAGACATAACGAGGCGAAATCCACAACACAAATGCCTCCGGTGCAGACCATGTGGTTTCAGCACTTCATCAAATCGAAAGGCGCCGGTAGATCCGGCGCCTTTTTGTTTGTGCGGCTGTAATTTTTGCCGGCTTGGGGGAGTGGCGGAATTGGTACCCGATCTGGTCTGGATGAGCATGGCAGCGGGGGCGGCTGGATTGGTCGACGCCATCGTGGGGGGAGGAGGCCTGATCCTGGTGCCGGCGCTGTTCACCACGTATCCAAGTGTCGCGCCGGCCACCCTGTTCGGCACCAACAAGGCGGCCGCCATCTGGGGCACGGCATGGGCAGCCAGCCAGTATGTGCGACGCGTTCAACTGAACTGGCGCAGCCTAGTGCCGGCAGCACTCGCGGCACTGCTGGGCGCCTGGAGCGGAGCGCTCAGTGTGATCCACTTACCGGCGCAGGAACTGCGCCGCGGCCTGCCGCTGGTGTTGTTGCTGGTGCTGGTCTATACGCTGGTACACAAGGACTTGGGCCGTGTGCATGCGCCCCGGCATTCGCTGCGGCGGGAAACCGGCGTGGCGGTTGTGATCGGGTCACTGGTCGGTTTTTACGATGGTCTGTTCGGGCCGGGCACGGGCAGTTTCTTCGTCTTCCTGCTGGTGCGTTGGCTGGGATACGACTTCCTGCATGCTTCCGCGGCGGCAAAGCTACTCAACACCACCACCAACCTGGCGGCCTTGGCGCTGTTTGTGACCACGGGCCACATCCTGTGGACGCTGGCGGCGTCCATGGCCGTCGCGAATGTGATGGGCAGCATGGTGGGGGCACGTCTGGCGCTGCGACACGGCGCGGGCTTTGTGCGCGCGGCGTTCATCTTGGTGGTGGGTGCGCTGATCCTGCGCACCGGTTACGACATCTGGTGGCGCTGAGGTGGAGCGGCTGACCGAAGCTTGATGGCACCCAGCGGCGCTTAGAACGAGAGCCGATCGCCCGTAGCGAGCGCCCGGATCGGATGAGCGACTCCCAGCGCGGCGATCTGGCCCAGCACGGCCGACATCTCGCCCGGCTTGATGTGGGTGATGGCGACCGGCACACCCGGTTCAAGCTGCGCCAGTTCTGCGATCAACAGGCTGGGCGAGAGGTGCTGGCTGGCCTGGGCCAGCGGCAGCTCCTCATCGCTGAAGGCGGTTTCGATCACGACCTGCACGATGCGGCGACCTCGCAGGGCTTTCCACAACGCTGGATTGGGACCGGTGTCGCCACTGAAGACCCACCAGCCCGACGGGGTGTTGACGGCAAACCCCACGGCGGGAACGGTGTGGACGGCGGGCAGCACCTCGATGCAGTATCCGCTGAGGTCCAGTGTCTGACCGGTCTGGAACGGCACGAGCTCGAGGAGGGGCCGTTCGCGATCGGGCAGGCGGGTGAAATCCGGCCAAAGCACGTCGTTGAACAAATGCCGGCGTAGAGCTTCGAGCGTCGCGTCCAGCCCATGGACCTGGATCGGCCGGTAGGGTGTGGCCGCAAGCCGATGGCGCGCCACGCTGTCCGCCAGCAGGGGAATGCCCAGCACGTGGTCGAGATGGGAGTGAGAGACCACGATGTGGTCGATGGCCGTGAGCTCGTCGAGTGTCAAATCGCCGACGCCGGAGCCGGCGTCGATCAGCACCTTGCCGTCGAGCAGGAAGGACGTGGTCCGGCTACCTGCGGCAATGGAGCCCGAGCAGCCGAGGACGCGTAGATTCATCAATGTTCCAAGTCGGCCTGCCGTCGGTCGCGTGACGCGCAGCAGGTCGTGGGGTCGTGGGGACGCCGCAGCGCCGGTCACAAGCGGGGTCTAAATACCTCGCTCCTGATGCCACGATGATCCTGTTACCGCCGCGACATCGCAAGCGGCCGGGCGCGCAGTTCCTCACTCATGCGCCGTCGCCGTATGAGCAGCCGTGCGTTGACGTGAACAAGCACACGGGCCCAGCGACGCCTTTCGCCCTGATCAGGACTGCATGAACTGCATCTGCGTGCCGGCGAGTTCAATCACGTCGCCATCCCTGAGGTGCACCGGGTCGCCTTGCACCTGCTGCCCGTTGACGGTGGGGCGGTTGGTGCCTTCCACGTGGGCGAAGACATAACCGCCGGGACGCTTGGTGATCGAAGCGACCTGCACGCCGGGTTTGCCGACGGTGGTCACCACCTTGACCAGCGCCACTTCGCGCCCAGCCGCCGCGCCGGAGAGCACCTTGATCGAGGCCTGCGTCAAGCTGGTGGGCACGGTGCCGAAATGCGAGGCTGACAAAGCCGCCGGTTGCGTTGCGGACTGTCGGGCCGACAGCGCCGAGGCCACCTGACCGGGCTTCAGGATCATGGTTTTTTCGTAGTCGGCCGCCTCATCGATGAGGTACTTGATCTTGTACTTGCCGATCTCGACCGTGTCGTTGTGCTGCAGCAGCTGCTTCTTGACGGCTCGGCCGTTGATGTACGTGCCGTTGGTGCTGTTCTGGTCCTCGATGTAGACCTCCTGCCCGACCATCTGCAACACCGCGTGCTCGCCGCTGACGGCGAGGTTGTCGATCACGATGTCGTTGTACGGACGACGACCCAGCGTGGTCTTGTCCTTGGTGAGCTGGACTTCCTTGATCACTACGCCGTCGAGCGAAACCACTAGTTTGGGCATGCGCAACCTCTGCGTTTTTGTTCGAGCGTGCCCTTGAGCACTCACCGTCTGAAGGGCCACCAGGAGCGCGGCGCCGCGCCGCCGCCCCGTGCGGCGACGAGTATCACAGCAATATTATCCCTTCCCCCCGCCTCATTGGCGCTGGCTACCAGGGCATGGGCTGCTTCAACCAGCGAGCCGTGGGCTTCCAGCACCCGAGCAATGTCGTCATCGGGCAGCATGTCCGACAGGCCATCCGAACACATCAGGTACCAGTCATCCGGCTCCACCGCGTGCAGGTGCGTCTCGAGCAGCACCACGTCCTCGACGCCCACGGCGCGCGTTACCAGATTCTTCTGGCCGCTGAAAGCCGCTTGCTCGGGCGTGATCAGACCCGCGTCGATCTGCTCCTGCAGCAGCGAGTGATCGCGCGTGATCTGGGTCAGCCGGCCGGCGCGCCAGCGGTAGCAGCGCGAGTCGCCAATGTGGCCGAGCAGCAGCCGCGTCCCGCGAAACACGCCGACCACCAGCGTGGTGCCCATGCCGTTGTATTGCGGGTTGGCATTGGCGGCGTTGAAGATGGCCCGGTTGGTGTTGTCTACACACAGGTCCATCGCGCGGCGCACGTCGACATCGGTGGTGTGGATCGATGCGTCGCCGAGCCAGCGGCCCAGCTCGGAGCGGATGAAAGCTGTGGCCATGCCGCTGGCGACTTCGCCCGCGTTGTAGCCACCCATGCCATCGGCCAGCACGGCCAGTGCGGTCGGCTCATCCAGCGCCACCGAGTCTTCGTTGTTCGAACGCAAGCGGCCACGATCGGTGACGGCAAAAAACTCAAAAGTCATCAGGCAGGCCTGCGCACGGTCCATGGTCAGCGTGAAAGATTGTGCCCGACGGTACCCGCGACCATCAGGGACGCTTCCTGCAGCCGTGTATGGGTCGCGACTTCCTGCACCGTTTCAGGTGGTGAAAAGTGCGTCGCCGCTGGTATGGGCGCATGTGGCCTACCCCACAGCGCTGCGACGCGGCGCAGGTCGGCCTCCAGCTCGGCTGCGTGGGCATAGCGAAGCTCTGCCCGCTTCTCCAGTGCCAGGGCCACCACATTGGCCACCACCTCGGGCAGCCGCGGCCGCAGCGAGCGCACATCGGGCGCTGTCTGGTGGGCCACAGCATGCATCAACGCCGCCATCGAATGGCCCTGAGCCGGCAGCCGGCCCGTCAACAGCTGAAACAGCACCACCCCCAGCGAATACAGGTCGCTGCGGCCATCGACATCGCGGCCGGCCAGCTGCTCCGGTGACATATAGGAGGGTGAGCCGAGCACGAGCCCGGTGCGGGTGCGCGCGGCGTCGGTGATGCGGGCAATGCCGAAGTCGGTGACCTTCACCTGCCCGCTGCCGGGTTCGATCATCACGTTGGCCGGCTTGATGTCGCGGTGGATCACGCCCTGGGCATGTGCGTGGGCCAGCGCACCTGCGACCCGGGCACAGATCGTCAGCACCTCGGGCACCGGCAACAGCGCGCCGGGCTGGGTGTAGTGGGCCAGGTCCCGGCCCTCCAACAGGTCCATGGCGATCCAGGCGTAGCCCTGGTCTTCGCCCGCATCCAGTACCCTGACGATGTCCGGGTGGTGCAGGCGCAGCGCCGCAAGGGCTTCGCGCTGAAAGCGCGTGCGGGCCTCGTGCAGCGCGAAGCCATCGAACTCGCGCGCCAGCGCCAGCGTCTTCACCGCCACCGGGGTGTGCGTGTCCACCGTGTGCGCCAGATACACCCGGCCCATCGAGCCCCGGCCGATCTCCCGTTCCAGCTGGAAGCGCCCCAGCCGCGGCAAGCGACCGCGGGGCGGACGCCCAGCTTTTGCGTCCACCGACACCGCACTTTCTGCAGGTAGCCACGGGACGGCAGCGGGTTGATCGGCGATCGGCGCAAAGGCGGCCAGAGGGATGGCTGCAGTGGGTCGCGCCGCGCCGGCGCTTCTGACGATGGGGGGCGTCGTTGTTGCAGCGCTCACAGCAGGGTAAGGCGCTGTCGCAGGGGTCTCTTGCAAGGCCAACCCCGCAGGTACGGTGGCCAGCTCTTCAAGGGCTTCGATGCCGGCCGCCGCCGCCAATGTGACCTGAGCATCCGGTCGCGATCCCGACGATGCCAAACCAGACAGCGAGTCTGCAGCCTGCGCCGCGCGGCCCCGCGGCCAACGGGTCACCACCAGCCCTGCCGCATGTCCACTCCACAGGCATATCAAGGCCAGGATCACTGGTGTGGTGGTCAGGCCGTAGACCATCACAAGGTGCGATGCGCTCAACAACAACACCGAGAGCAGCGCGGTCGTGGCGACGGCCGACGACATCGCCAGGCGTGGCACCACCCATGCCAGGTACGCCAGACAAGCGAGCAACGCCGCGAACGACAGCTTTGCGCTCCACGGGGGCGTGGCGATCAGCCGCTGCGTCAACAAGCCGGACGCCAGTTGCGCAAGGGCCTGCACGGGTGCCAGGCTCACGCCGCCGGCGAGCTGTACTGGCTTGGCGATCGCCGGGCTGGTCGCACCGATCAACACCATCCGGCCTTCAAGCTTCGACGCCGGGACAGCGCCGGCCGCCAGCTGCGCGGCTGAAATGGTGACGAACAGCGGGCGCTCTGCCGAGTCAGAGCGCCAAAGTGGACGGACATGACCACCCGGATCGGTCGGCCAGCGTTGACCGCCGAGCGTCATGCCGGCCTGTGCCGCAGACCATTGAAGGCCGGTCACCGGCTGACCGCGTTGCTGGGCTGCCATCCACAACGCCAGCGATGGCAGCGAGCGATCACCGGCGTGCAGCAGCAACGCATGGCGCCGCACCAGGCCATCACCGTCACGTTCGAGCCGGAGGTGGCCGACGCCGAGGGCTGTTGCCGACACGCGCGCCAGTGGCCATTCCACCTGTCCGTTGGCGTTTTCGCCAACCACGACCAGCGTGTGCTGGTTCTGGGCCAGGCTCTGCACCAACCGGCCATCGGCGTCCAGGAGCTCCTGACTTTGCTGGACCATGCCGAGCAATTGCAGATACTCCGGTGACTGAGCAGTGGCGGTCACGGCCGACGCAATGCGCTGCAGCTCGGCCAGCGCCTGGCGTGATTCCGAGCCAACGAACGGCACGGTGGAGACCACTAGCTTGGCGCGTGTGGCACTGAGGCGATCAATCAATCGCGCATGGATTTCGCGGGACCACGGCCACTCGCCGAGGGCGGCCAGGCTGGCATCGTCGATGGCCACGACGACGATTTCCGGCGCGGGGTGCACGGGGACGGCTGACTGCGTCCAGTCCGACCAACGCTGCTCCAGTGGGTCGAGCCAGCCGGTGGTTGCCTGGACGGCCCAGACCGCCATGGCGGCTGCCCAGGCGGCCAGCCAGCTGAGGCGCAAACGAGCAGCGGGCATGAAACGCATCGGCGGGGAGGGCGGTCGTCGCGAACGGCGCCGAAGGTAACACAGCGTTGCATTGCCATCACCCGAGGATGCGGCCGCTGTGTGCGATGTGGTCGAGGCTGGCGGCTTTGACGCCCCGGTTGCCCGGTGGGGCCGTCGCCGTCAGTGGGCGCTGTCGGCCTGGGCCGCCCGACGCGCGAGCGTGCGTCCAACGACGACCACCAGCACGGCGCCGATCAGCCCGACGATGAACTCCAGCCCACCCAGGTGTTCGTGCACCCAGGCTTCAATCGACGGATCCGTCACTGCCATTTCACCGGCCACGAAACCCAGCAGCGCGGCACCCAGTGTGATGATGAGAGGAAAGCGCTCCATCAACTTCATCAGCAGCGTCGAGCCGAAGATGATCAGCGGGATCGACAGCCCCAGCCCAACGACGAGCAACATGGTCTGGGCCCCGGCCGGGGCGCTGTTCGCTGCGGCGGCGACGGCGATGACGTTGTCCAGGCTCATCACCAGGTCGGCGACCAGGATGGTGCGGATCGCCGTACCGATGGAATTGCTGGCGTGGATGTTGCCGCCGCCCTCGTCCTCCCCGGCCAGCAGTTGTACGCCGATCCACAGCAGCAGCACGGCGCCTACCAGTTTGAGGTAAGGGTACGCCAGCAGCTGCACCGCAAACAGCGTCAGCACCACACGCAGCACGATCGCTGCAGCGCTGCCGCCGAGCACGGCCGCGCGCTGCTGCCTGGGCGGCAGTGCGCGCGCCGCCAGCGCGATGACCACGGCGTTGTCGCCGGAGAGCAGGATGTTGACCCAGATGATCTTCATCAGCGCAAGCCAGATGGCGCCGTCGGCAAGATTCATGGGTGGCTCCTCAATGAAGCGGTGGGGTCGATGTCGGCCCGCAGGCGCGGGTGCTTCATCTGTTGTGTAGGGTTCGCAAGAGCACAGTTTGCCTGCGCCGGCATGGGCCGGCGCTGCGTAGAACTACGAACGGTGCCTCGGTGCCGATTGTCTGCGGACAGCGCGCGAACGCCGTCAGATGGCGTCGAGAGTGCAGCGGCCCCACCACACAGCTGCACCATGGCTTGTGTTTCCAGGTGATTTCATAGACAAAACTGCTTCTCAACGCCTGGGGCACGCAGTACTATTCGCGCGCCCAATGTGTTCAGAGAAGGCAGGCTCATGCAGTCCGCACCAACCATTGGCACATCAACCGATCCTTGATGGAGAAATTCGACATGGCAACTGCGAAGAAAGCCGCCGCAAAAAAGGCCCCGGCTAAGAAGGCGGCCCCCGCCAAGAAGGCCGCCCCGAAGACGGCTGCGCCCGTCAAGAAGGCGGCGGCGAAGAAGGCCGCAGCACCGAAGGTGAAGCGCACCCCGAACGCGGCCTTCATGAAGCCGCTGACCCCCTCTGCGGCGTTGGCCGCCGTCATCGGCGACAAGCCGCTGCCGCGCACGGAAGTGACCAAGAAGGTCTGGGAATACATCAAGAAGAACAAGCTTCAGGATGAAGCCAACAAGCGCATGATCAATGCCGACGCCAAGCTGCAGGTCATCTTCAAGAAGGCGCAGGTCTCGATGTTCGAGATGACCAAGCTGATCAGCGACCAGCTGTCCTGACCGGCTTTCCTGCTCGACCCCAAGGCCCGGCACTGTCGGGCCTTTTTCGTTGAGCAGCGATGGCGTTACAGCCCTAGCGCTTCTTCGAGCCCCAGGTGCACGTTCATCGACTGCACCGCCGCCCCGCTGGCGCCTTTGCCCAGGTTGTCCAGCCGCGCCATCAGCACGACCTGCGACCCGTTGGCGAAGACGTGGATGTCCACCCGGTTGCTGTCATTGCAGGCCTGTACGTCATAGAAACCGTCGGTCAGCGTCGCGGCGTCGTTCAACGGCATCACTTGTATGAAAGGCTCGCTCTGATAGCGCCGCACCAGCGCTTCATGCAGCCGCTCGGCGCTGGCTGCCGGGCCCAGCTGCGCCAGCTGCAGCGGCACGCTCACCGACAGCCCCTTCAGAAATGGGCCCACCACGGGCACGAAGACAGGCCGGGTCGTCAGGCCGGTGTGCGCCATCATCTCGGGCAGGTGCTTGTGGGCCAGCCCAAGGCCGTAAGGACGCGGGGAGGCCAGGCGAGTATCGCCAGCGGCCTCGTACTGCTCAATCATCTTCTTGCCGCCGCCGGAATAGCCGGTCAACGATGTTGCTGACACGCCCAGGCCGGCGGGCACCAAGCTCGCATCCACGAGCGGACGCAGCAGCAGGATGAAGGCGGTGGCGTGGCAACCCGGGTTGGCGATGCGCTTGCCCAGGCGCAGCTGATCGCGCTGTTCCGGCGCCAGTTCCGGCAGGCCGAACACCCAGCCGGGCGCGGTGCGATGAGCGGTGCTGGCGTCGATCAGGCAGGTCGTCGGGTTGGTCACCAGCTGCGCCGCGTCACGCGCGGCATCATCGGGCAGGCAGAGAAAGGCGACATCGGCGGCATTGAGCAGGCGGGCGCGTTCGCCGACGTCCTTGCGCTTGTCGGGATCGATGCGCAACACGTCGATGTCGGCGCGCTGCGCCAGGTATTCGTGGATGCGCAGGCCCGTGGTGCCTTCCTGACCGTCTACGAAAACCGTGTGCTTCATGAGAGTGAACCTGTGGAACCCGGGATCACGGCGCCGCTGCGCCGCTCAACGCAGGAGGATACGGCATGAACCTGCTCACCTTCTCGATATGGCGATTGCCGTCGTTGCGGTGCAGCGGCATGCAGCCGATCCCCGACAATGCGCGGCATGGTGACGAAGAAACCCAAAGGCCTTGGCCGTGGTCTTGAAGCCCTGCTCGGCCCGCAGGTGGGCGGCGTCAGTCCGCGCCATGCGGCCGATGCGCCTCCCACGACCTTGGGCCTGCATCAGCTCTTGCCCGGCAAGTACCAGCCGCGTACGCGCATGGATGAAGGCTCGCTGTTCGAGCTGGCCGAAAGCATCAAGGCCCAGGGCTTGATGCAGCCCATCCTTGTGCGGCCCGTGGCACCGGTGCAGGGCCTGCCGATGTACGAGATCATCGCCGGCGAGCGCCGCTGCCGCGCCGCCAAGCTGGCGGGCCTGGCTGAGGTGCCGGTGCTGGTGCGCGACGTGCCCGACCAAGCCGCTGCGGCCATGGCGCTGATCGAGAACATCCAGCGCGAAGACCTCAACCCGCTCGAAGAGGCACACGGCGTGCAACGCCTGATCCGCGAGTTCGGATTGACGCACGAGGATGCGGCGCAGGCCATTGGCCGTTCACGCAGCGCCACCAGTAATCTGCTGCGGCTGCTCAACCTGGTGGAGCCGGTGCAGCAGATGCTGATGGCGGGCGACCTTGACATGGGCCATGCGCGTGCGCTGCTGGCTCTGGACGGCGCGCACCAGATCACGTCGGCGCACGAGATCGTCGCCAAAGCGCTGTCGGTGCGTGAGGCCGAGAAATTGGTTTCACGCGCCGGTGCCGCGGCGCGGCAGGCGCCGTTGATGCGCATCAAGAACGAAAAATCGCGCGACCTGCAGCGCATCGAACAGCGGTTGGCCGACCACCTCACCGCGGCGGTCGAGATCCGGGTGAAAAAGCGCACCAAGCGCGGCGAGCAGGGCGAGGTGGCGATTGCCTTCGGTTCGCTCGACGAGCTCAATGGCCTGCTGCAGCGGTTGGGTCTGGACGAGGCTTGAATCCAATCCATCATTGAAGCTGGGACAACAACCGGGCTGGGCCGCTGTGCTTGCACGACCACCCAACCGCGGGCTCGACGTGACTCAACGCACGCTTCATTGTGCGGCTATGACGAAACCCTCCCGCAATGTGACAGGCGTTGCACCAGGCACAGCGCTTGCTGTGTCAACGGCATAGACTCCTGACGTGTTGAAGCGGTGAAGGAATGCGCGGGAGGTTGAGCGGTTTCACAATAGGCAGGCAGTTCGAGGGCTCATTGGGCTTTCGGCATGCTGGGTCTGAACGAAGCTGGCGTTAAGGAGTCTTACCGCTGACAACTTTGCAGAGTCGACGGAAAGCTCTGATGAAGCCTCGGGCCGTGATGGCGGCGGAGGGACTTCATCAGAACTTCCCTGGTGGCACGGCAGGTCACGCTGCTGCGCCGCCCCTGATGCCCAGGAGGCCTGCATGGACGTGATCAGCAACTTCGCCGCTCGCTACGAGCGCACGCGAGAAGAGGAAATGTCCCTTGAGGACTACCTCGCCGAGTGCAAGCGCAATCCGCTTGCCTATGCGTCGGCCGCCGAGCGCATGCTCAAGGCCATTGGTGAACCCCAGACGATCGATACGCGCAACGACCAACGTCTGTCGCGCCTCTTCGCCAACAAGGTCATCAAGCTCTATCCCGCCTTTGCCGAGTTCTACGGCATGGAAGACGCCATCGAACAGGTGGTGTCGTACTTCCGGC
>JBDTQF010000085.1:0-15224 GCA_039932275.1 Burkholderiales bacterium | reverse complement strand
CTCACCCGAGCGCAGCTACCACGGCCTGGTGGCGCGGGTGAACCATGCCGAGGGGCCGGTATGGCTGCTGCAGCCGCAGACCTACATGAATCTTTCGGGCAAGTCGGTGGCGGCGCTCGCGCGCTTCTTCAAGATTGCGCCAGCGGAGATCCTGGTCATTCACGACGAGCTGGACCTGTTGCCCGGGCAGATGAAGATGAAGCAGGGTGGCGGCGCGGCGGGGCACAACGGGTTGAAGGACATCCACGCCCAGCTGGGCAGCACCGAATTCTGGCGCCTGCGTCTGGGCATCGGCCATCCGGGTGTGCGCGCCGAGGTCGTGGACTATGTGCTGCGCAAGCCACCCGCCGAAGAGCGCGATGCAATCGAAGGCTGTATCACCCGTTCGCTGCAGGCACTGCCCGCCCTCCTGACCGGCGACATGGCGGGGGCAGCGATGCTGGTGCACGCCAAACCCGAACGGCCGAAGCCACCCCGCAAGGAGCCCGGTGATGCAGCCTCTCCAGCGTCTTCCGCCTGAAAGACAGACCGAGCTGCATGCTCGCAGCGGTGCCCGGCTGGGCCTGTTCACGCTGGCCTGCTTGCTGGCGAGCCCTGCCGCGGCACAGGATGTGTTCCGCTGCGGAACGGAGCGAGCGGTGCTCTACCAGCAGACACCTTGTGAAGGCGGCCGGCCCCTGCACGCGGTAGACGCCCGCTCCAGCGCCCAGGCACACGATGCGCGCACGGTGGCGCAACAGCAGTCGCGGGCCGCGCAGGTGCTGGAAAGCGAAAGACTTCAACGCAGCAGGCAGCCGAGCCCGCAAGCCGTGGTCATCGGCAAGCGGGACAGCCTCGATGAGCCGGCGGTGAACGCCCTCTCAAAAAAGAAGCCGGCCAGCAGCAAGATCCGTATCGTCAAGCAAGCCAAGGCAGCAAAAAAGGCAAAGGCCGATGCATCACCTGCGTCGCCACCCCCGCGCGAGGGCTGGCAACGCGCCCGCTGACCTCACGCGATCTTTGTGCTCGACACCGCCATCAGCTGGCGGTATTTCGCCCAAAGCTGCTCGCGCGATTCCACATGCTGGGGGTTCACCGGAATGCAGGCCACTGGGCAGACCTGCACGCATTGCGGTTCATCGAAGTGCCCAACGCATTCGGTGCAACGCGACGGTTCGATGACGTAATACGCCGGTCCCATCGCGATAGCCTGATTGGGGCACTCGGGTTCACAGACATCGCAGTTGATGCAATCGTCCGTGATCAGCAAGGCCATGTCGATTGCTCGATGGCGGGCCAGGACATTCAGGACCCTTGAGACACCCGCGCCCGCAGGCGTTCGAGCACCGAGGCGGCAACGAACTTGGAGACGTCGCCGCCGAGCATGGCGATCTCCCGCACGAAGGTGCCGCTGACGAACTGAAACTGATCACTGGGCGTCAGGAACACGGTCTCGACATCCGGCATCAGTTGCCGGTTCATGCCGGCCATCTGGAATTCGTACTCGAAGTCGCTGACAGCGCGCAGCCCTCGCACCACCACCGAACCGCCATGGTCAACGACGAAATCGCGCAGCAAACCACGGAACGCAATCACCTCAACGTTGGGCAGCTTCTTGCACAGCTCCTGCGCAATGTCGAGCCGCTCGTCCACGGTGAACATGGTGCGCTTGTGATGGCCTGCCGCCACCGCGACGATCAGGCGGTTGAACAGGCCACTGGCCCGACGCACGAGATCCTGATGACCAAGCGTCATCGGGTCGAAGGTACCGGGATAGACAGCCGTGATCTGGGTGACCGGTTTCAAGGGGAACTCCTCACAGGGGACGCGACAGTGTAGTGCCGTGCCCGACGACTGACGGCTCCAGCCAGTGGAAATGCACCGCCCCGGCACGGCCCTGGCGCAACAGGCGCCAGCCCCACGATGCCAGCAGCTCGGCATCGCAGGCGCGGTTGCATTCGAGGTAGGCCGACCCCGCGGCCGACAGCAACGGACGGGCTGCCTGCAATGCCTTGTCTGACACGTCATCCGCGAAAGGCGGATCGAGCAGGATCAGGTCGAAACGCTGTGCCGCATCAACGGCCCGGGCCGACCACGCAAAGGCATCCTGGCACACGACATTCACCGCCTGTGCACCCAACCGCGCCGCGCTCGATCGCAGGCTATTGGCCAACAAGCTGTCCTTCTCGACCAAGGTCACTTGCGCGGCACCGCGCGACGCCGCCTCGAAACCCAACGCGCCGCTGCCAGCAAACAGATCGAGCACCTGCCAACCGGCGAGATCCTGGCCCAGCCAGTTGAACAACGTCTCACGGACCCGGTCAGGTGTGGGACGCAAGCCGGGGTGGTCCAGCACCGGCAGTTTGCTGCGCTTGAAACGCCCACCGATCAAGCGCACTTCGCGGGGAAGGGAGGCCACAGGGGGCGTGTTGGAGCGAGCAATAGACACGCGCGGATTCTAGGTTCACGTGGGCCCGCGACCCATCCGCCGCAACCCTTTGAATGCGCTGGCCGGCAGCCCAACAGCCAGGCAGGCCCTGCCTACAATCCCACCGGTCTCCACGCCGCCACGGCTTTGCATGTTCAGCTTTTTTCGGCGCAAGGCGCCCGCCACGCCCTCCTCCGCGCCATCCGCCCCTGACGACGCTGGCATCCCGGCGGCGCACACTGCTCCTGCCAGCCCCGAGGCCGCACCGCCGAACGCACCGACCTCGCCTGAAGTCAGCGCCGCCCCGGCACCGGTGGAACGAGGCTCCTGGCTTTCGCGGCTGAAGGCCGGGCTGCAACGCACTGGATCCAGCCTGACCGAGGTGTTCATCGGGGCGAAGATCGACGACCACCTCTACGAGGAACTCGAAACCGCGCTGCTGATGGCCGACACCGGTGTGTCGGCAACGCAGCACCTGCTGGATGAGGTCAAGAAGCGCGTCAAGGCAACAGGCACCACCAGCCCGGCATCGGTCAAGGCATTGCTGGCCGATGCGCTGTCCGACCTGCTCGCACCGTTGCAGGCGCCGCTCGTTGTTGGCCGGCAAGCGCCGACGGTGATGATGGTGGTCGGCGTCAACGGTGCCGGCAAGACGACCAGCATCGGCAAGCTGACGCACCACTTGGCGAACAACAACGCCCGGGTGCTCCTGGCGGCGGCCGATACCTTCCGGGCGGCGGCACGTGAACAACTGGCCATCTGGGCCGATCGCAATCGCGTGGAAATCGTGAGCCAGGAAGGTGGAGACCCTGCCGCCGTCTGCTTCGATGCCGTGAAGGCGGGTCGCGCACGCGGCAGCGACGTGGTCATCGCCGACACCGCCGGGCGGCTTGCGACGCAAACCCATCTGATGGAAGAGCTACGCAAGATACACCGCACGCTGGGCCGCGCGATGGACGGTGCACCCCATGAAGTGATTCTTGTCGTGGATGGCAACACCGGGCAGAACGCGCTGGCGCAGGTGAAGGCTTTCGATGACACCCTCGGCCTCACCGGATTGATCGTGACCAAGCTGGACGGCACCGCCAAGGGCGGCGTCCTGGCCGCCATCGCCCTGTGGGCGAACGAGCGACGCGTCAAGGGTGGCGCGCCGGTGGCGGTCTACTTCATCGGAGTCGGCGAGAAGCTCGAAGACTTGGAGACCTTCGACGCCAGGGAGTTCGCGCAGGCCCTGCTGGCCTGAACATCGGGCCAGCCATCAAGCCCAAGGGGCTCAAGCCGCGACGCTGACCCAATCGCTGGACGGGTCGTGGTGAGCCGTACGCCGAAAGGCCGCTGCTGCGCGGGCCGCCGGACGGGGGCCTTGCAGCCGGCGCGCGCACCAGGCGTTCAAGCGTGCTGCGATCACCAAGGCGGCCTGAGAAACTTCCGGGAGCAAATCGCCAGGAGGAGATGGCTCTCCCCGCGACAGGCATTGAGCAAGGAAGTCGTTCAATGCCACCGAGCCCCAGGGCTGGTCCACCCGGTCTGCGCCGGACGGCAGGTCCAGCGTCAACCGCCCCGCATCGAGCGCCATGGCGGGAATGCCCAGCAAGCAGGCCGCATCGGCCAATACATGGCCCGGCTCGGTCAGCACCGCCACGGCTCCGCGCAGAACACTCAGCTGATCTGGCAGGGAGCGGATGTCGCTGCACAGCACCCGCGCCGAATTGCGGCGGTCCAGAGCGCTGCGGGGCAGCGACTCCTCAATCACGAAGACCTGGTCCGCACGGCTCGGCGTGGCGGCCTGCCACTGTTGGATGGCAGCACGCGTGTCGGCATCCGCCAGCCACAGCAGCTTGGGCACTGTGTGCTGGTCCACCAAGACATCCAACAGGCCTGCCACATGCTGCGAATACCCCGCCCCCAACTGACGCGTCAGCACTGCGTAGGCGGTGCCGTCGACCTCCGACGACCACCGCGGCCCGAGAAAAATCGGCAGGCGGTGCCGCAGGAAGGCGCCGTAGGGAGTCGTCAGCGATGGCAGGACGGCATTCACGACATCCACGGCCAGTCGCCCCGGAACGCCATACACGCGCTCAGGCGCGATGCCTGATCGATAGAGCTGCTGGTGCGCTGCTTGGTTGGTGCGCGAAAAAAGCACCTCGGCGAGTTGCTCGATCAATGTTGAGTTGACGGCCTCGCCACCCGCCGCCGACCGCTCACCGGCCTCCAGCCGCAAGATCGGCAAGCCGCGCTTGTAGACCATCAGGCTGCAGGCCAGCAGGGCCTCGCTGCTGCCGATGGTCACGACGCCCTGAGGAGAAAACTCGTCAATCGCCAGCGCAAGGCGCTCGAACAGACGCTGCGCGCTGACCTCGACGGATCCAGGCGCCACGCCCAGATGCCAGGCCACTTCGGGCGCCGGCAGCAGGCTTTCCATTTCTTCCCACGGCCAGGTTTGCGCTTGCGCACCGGGGTTGACCAGCACAAGCCGCGGCGATGAAGGCAGATCGTCCATGGCCTTCGCGATCGCCGCCAGCTTCAGCGCCGACAGGGCGCTGTCCGCCAGGCACAGCAGCACACCCGAGCGCGGCTTGAGCATCAGGCCTTGTGCGCGCACCACCGAGCGCTCAGCGGTGGCCTCGCTGCCCCCCCGAAGCACCTCGCCACTCGCCACGGGCTGCGTTTGCGCAACAACCACCGGCGTCTTCGCCAACGGTAGGTCGGCGACCTCGGCATCAGCAATGGTTTGCGCCTGTGCGCCACCTGCATCAATTGGATCGGCCGGCAGGAGCGCGACCGGTGCGTCGGCCTCTGTCTCATGCGTCTGAAGAGCCTCGACGGATTGCAGCTCAGGGCTGGCAGCCGCGACGCCCTCATCCTGGGCTGCAGGTACCGCAGCTTCGAAGGGCTGCGTCGGCGCCGGCTCGGCGTCGTCAGCCGCTGCCATAACCAGCGCAGCGGGTTCCGACACAGCCAGTTGGTCAACTTCCGATGCTTGCTGCGCCATCGGCCGAACCGGCTCGGCCACTTCGCCAACTTGCGACGCCGGTTGGGGCGGCGCGGGCATCATGCTGTCCGTCGCTTCGATCGACATGGGCGCAGGCACCTGCTCCAGGCCCTGGCCCCGGTCCTGGCCATCCACCGCACGGTGGTCGACCAACGGCTCGTCGAGCTCCATGAGAACGGGAACGACCGCCGTCTCAGTCACCGCGTGGGCGGGTTCGCCGAATACGGCAGCCTTTGCCGCAACGTCATCGGGCACCTCAGGGGTATTGGCAAGCGACGCCAACCGCGACTCCGGCAACGCGACCGGCTCGAAAGAGCCCTCACCGATCTCATGCCGCAGTTCCTGTGCGGTGGCCTCCACCATGGCACCACTGATCGCTTCCTTCTCTTCCAAGAAGGTGGCCAGCAGCAGCCGATTACACAACCGATTGATGCGGCGAGGCACGCCGCCCGTCCACCGGTAGATCTGGTCAAACGCCTGCTCATCGAAGTGCGGCCGGCCTTGCCAGCCCACATGGCGCAGCCGATGCTCGACATAGCCGCGCGTTTCCTCAAATCCCAACGGTCCCAGGTGACACGATGCTGTGACACGCTGGCGGAGCTGTTCCATCTCCGGTGATTCGAGCTTCTTGCGTAGCTCCGGCTGACCGACCAAGAAGCTTTGCAGCAACGACTGGGTACCGAGCTGGAAATTCGACAGCATGCGCAACTCTTCAATCGCGCGGATTTCCAGGTTCTGAGCCTCGTCGATCACCAACAAGGCGCGGCGGCCCTGTGTCGCCAGCGTCATCAGAAAGGCTTCGAGCGTGGCGATCATCGATGCCTTGCCGATGCCATTGGTCGGAATACCGAACCCCGTGATGATGGCCTGCAGCAGGTCACCGGACTCCAACTGGGTGCTGACGATCTGCGCGGCCACCACCTGGGCCCGGTCCAGTTCGTCCAGCAACGCTCTCAGCAACGTCGTCTTGCCAGCGCCGATCTCACCCGTGACAACAATGAACCCTTCGCCCTGCGCCACCCCGTAGCGCAGGTACGCCAAGGCATGACCATGCCCGCGGCTGTTGAAATAGAACGCGGGATCCGGGTTGAGCTGGAAGGGTGGGCCGCTGAGGCCGAAATGGGACTCGTACATGGCGTCAAAGCATCAGAACCGATGCAGAGCCCCCACGAACACGGCCGACTCGCTGGCGTCAAACGACCCTGTCGCGCCGGAGAATGTCGAGCCGAAGTACCGGTCCACCACCTGTCGTCTGATACCCGCCGAAACCGTGGTGCGGGGTGAAATCGCATGGGTGGCGCTCAAGCGCACGCTCTTGTTCACCGTCCGGTCGCCAAGACGCACTCCGAGGCCGGCCACTCGTGAACCCACCACCGTGATGTCCGCAGTTGTTTGTTGAGACAAGCGCCGGGCAACGCTGAGCGATCCGCCAATCTGATTCGCGTCTGTCGGCGACGTAGGAGCCAACGAATTGGCCCCGAGCAACTGGCGCGTTTCCTGGCGGAACACGCGCCATGTCACTGTGTGCAGCGGGCTGAGGTACGCCACGCTCAGATCAGCACTTTGCAGTTGCTGGGCCGTACCTGAGTAGAGCGCCACCGCACTGGCCAGCGTCGTTCCGAGGCCGCGTTGCGCGATCACCTCATTGACCGCATTCGCACGCGCGGCAGGATCATTCGGATAGGTGCGCATGAAGATGGCGTCGAGCAGATCGTAGGTATTGCCGCCCGCCGGCAGGTTCGCGATCTGGGCAGCATAGGTGGTGGCCGTGCGCACGGCGGTCGACGTGATGGCCATGAACGGCGTGCGATGGGTGAAGGTGAAGTTCCACCCGGTGCCGAAGAATCGCCGCTCCACCTCTGCTTCAATGTTGGTTCGCTCAGTAGGCAACCAGCGCAGAATGACACCAGTTAAGGTTTCGCTCACCTCGTTCAGCGCAAACTTGCCCTTATCGCGACCTGCCGTCAAACCAAAATACACCTGCGGGTGCGGTGCATACAACGCCGACACGCGTGCAGTTTCAAACGTCACGCGTGTCGAAGCGGCGTCACGGTAGCGAGTGTCCACCTGAGACAGGTCGGCCCGCACACCAAACGGCTGTGGCCGCATCTCATACCGCAGCTCGTTCGCCTGAACGAACGAGTTGCCCAGCGGATTCAACGATGTGCCCGGGGTGCTGTTGTTGTCGGTGGTCTGGACCCAGCGGTTGTCGCTTCGCGCGAGAAGCGTTTTGCCCGGTGCCAGCTCTCGCTCGATGTACGGGCTGAAGCGCTGGCTCGTTACCGTGGTGATGTTGGCGGTGCTGACCGCATTGGCCTGAACCCCGAAGAAGGGATCCGTTGCCACCGTCCTGGCCGACACACTGCTGTCAACAAACAACAAGCGCTCGATCACACGCCCGTTGAACGACAGGTCACCGCGCGGGAGCACCCGGTTCTCAAGCGTGCCGCCAAGATAAGTCACGGCATCGAATCCAAACGTGCCTTGAAGGCGGTAGCCTCCTCCGTTGCCACTGAGCCGGATCTGCGGCCCCACGACCAAGATCAGGTCAGATTCCTTGGTGGTCGCAGAGGTGGCAAACCGCACATTGCTGGATGCCGTCAGATCCACTCTCACCGACGGCTCAATGCGTACCGATTGCGCAACGGCAGTGTCGCCTATCAGGACCAACGCGGCGCAAGCTGTCGGGGCCAGCATCCTTCGAAACGTTTCGGCCGTGCTGCTGAGCCCGCAACGTTCAGATACCGCCCACTCACGCAGCATAGTAGTACCCATACGATTCGCTGGCGCCGGCACCGGTTGCCTTGTTCAGCACCGACAACACCACCGGACACGCATCCACAGCGGCATAGGCCTGCGCCACCTGTGCATGACTGGTTCGATTGGCTTCAACCACCATGACGACCTGACCCACTCGTGAAGCCAGCACCCGTGACTCCGTCGTCGGAATCAGGGGAGGCGCATCGAAAACGATGATGCGGTCAGAATACTTGGCAGCCAGTTGATCGAGCAGGGCCTCCATCGCACCACTGGCCAGGAGCTCCGTCGACTTGGCATTGGCAGTCCCAGCGGGCAGCAAGTTGAGCTTGGCCACATTGGTGCGCAGCATCACATCCGCCAAGTCGAGATGCGATGAGCCGAGCACGTCCATCAGCCCCCTACACGGATCGATACCGTAACGCGCAAGCACCGACGGGCGCAGGACGTCCGCGTCGACCAGCAGCACGGAATGATCGACTTCCATCGCCATGCTCATCGCAAGATTCATCGAGAAGAAAGTCTTGCCCTCTCCCGGCATTGCGCTGGCGACCATGATGAGATTGGGGCGCGCGATGGGTTGCGCGGATTCACCTCTTGCATTGGCCAGCAGTGGCCGCTTGACGATGCGCATCTGCTCAGCAAGCAGAGAACGCGCTCCAGAGGGCACCAAATACCCCTCGCGCTCCAGCCGCGCAAGGTCGAGCTCCACCTCGCGGGAGCGCTTGCCGTTGGGAACCAGTGACACAGTGGTCTCGTGGGGAGCCGCGCGTGCCACAGCCGTCACCGAGGCGACCGCCGCTGTGGTCCCTATGGGGGCCACCACGGCTCCTGCCGGCATGCCGATGGTTGCCGGCATTTCGATGCCGGCCCGCTTGAGCTCTTCCAGCCGCTTCGCGGCTTGCTCGATGATGCTCATCGATGCCTACCTATGCTTTTTCAAGCTCCGGTGTGGAGCGCAATCAATGTGACCCATACCGCATGCGCCACGATGAACAAACCCAGAACGCCCACAAGCTTCAAACGATCCTGTCGTTCCAGGGCAAGTGCCTTCGGGTCCTCGACCAGCGTCAAGCTACCCAGCACGGGCCGCTTGGTGAATTCGCGCAACTCGCGTTCCGATGCAAACGTAGGGGCCAGAATGGTCTTGGCATACGCGCCACCGATCCCGGCCAACAAGGCCAGGATCATCATGACCACGGCCAGTTGCCGCTTGCTGGGAAAAACGGGTTGCGGAAGCACTCGCGGCGGCTCGATGATGCGGAAATCAGCCATCGATGACGCTTGGTCGATCTTCACGCCCATCGAAGCGGCTTCACGCCGTGAAACAAGCTGCTCGTAGTTCTTGCGGATGACGTCATAGTCCCGATTGAGCTGAGCCAGCTCTGCTTCTGCTTGGGGAACCCGGCCAGCCTGAGAGCGGATCTCCTCCAGACGCACCTGCTGCGTGCCCAACTGCGACCGCAGGGAAGCCACATTGGCTTCAGCCTCCGCCAAGGCAATTCGCAGTCGTTGGAATACCGGGCTGGTGGGTGCCGCACCGCTGCGACCGCCAGCGTTGCGGGACCGCGCGTCTGCGCCGTCAAGCCGGCGCTGGGCCTCCAATTGACCAATCGTACGGCGCGCGGCCACCACATCGGGATGCTCGTCGGTGTACCGCCGGAGCAATTCATCCAACTGCCGCCGTTGCGCATCGATGCGAGCATCAAGCTCCGGGGTATAGGACACCGCCGAGGCGGAGTCAGCCGGCAACTGCGGATTCTCATTGGCGAGTTCGCGCTTCATCGCCTCCCGCGACTGCTCCGCCGCTCCCAACTGCACACGCAATCGGCTGATGTCCTCCTGCAACCCGGACATGCGAGCGAAGTAATCCTGGTTGGTGGTCATGGCCACGCTCATGTTGCGCAGTTTGAAGTCCTTCAACCGGGTCTCAGCCTCGGTGAGCTTGGTTTCATAGACCTTGATTTCTTCGTCGATGAAGCGGCTGGCTTCTTGAGAATCGCGTCGCTTCGAGTCGAGGCCGGAACTGATGAACAACTGAACCAGGGCGTCCACCAATCGGCGCGCCCTTTGCATATCGACATCCCGATAGCTGATGGCATACAAGTTGTTGCCACCGGATGCCTCAAGCTTGATCGCCTTGGTCAGTGCCTCTGTCGTCCGTTCGACATCCGGCCCGAGCGCTTGATCCTTGAGCAAACCAAGGTTGGGGTCCTTGACCAGCCGCTCCACATTGGGACGCGAGATCAGCGTGCGCGCCAGCATGCGCACTTGCTGATCCAGATCGGGCTGAAACGCCAGATTCGCCATCAAGGGCTTCAGGACTGTCTGTGTATCGACGTGGATACGGGCCTGAGCCTCATACCGCTCCGGAACGAACCACACGACCAGCCCACCCAGAACAGCCACTGCCCAGGCAATGGCTGCCGCGAGCCATCGATGACGCCAGACACGTTGAGCCTGCGTGAGTGCCTGCCTCGCGAAGTCATTCATACCAACGCAACCCCGTTCATCAAACCGTCAGAACCAGCTCTGCGGCACGATGATGATGTCGCCCGGTTTCACATCCACATTGGCTGAAATGTCGCCTCGCTTCAGAAGATCCTTCAGGCGCACGCTGTACTGTTTTCCCTTTTCCGTGCCTCGCACGAGCACAGCACCATTGCCGTCCGCAAAATCAGTCAGCCCCCCGGCAGCGATCATCACATCCAGCAACGTCATGTTTTGGCGGAACGGCACTGACTGCGGTCGTGTCGCTTCACCCACGATCCGAATCTGTTCCCCGAACGCGCCCTGGAACCCATTGACGACAACAGTCACCACCGGGTCGCGAATCACGCGCGCCAGCAGCTGCTCGATCTCGCGCGACAGATCAGCCGGGTTTTTCCCAGCAGCAAGCACGTCCTCGACCAGGGGTGTAGAAATGCGCCCATCCGGTCGAACGGTCACCTGTGACGACAACTCGGGATTGCGCCAGACCACGATGCTCAAGGCATCAAGCGGGCCGATCTTGTATCGATGGTCCGGGGTCTCTGCTTTCGTTGGCGCGGGCGGGTAACCGCCGATGGATGAACAGCCCGCCAACAGAGTAGCGCCCGTCGCGGCGGCGATTGCCGTCGTGCGTAAGAAGCGGTTCAGATCGATCCCCATGCGAAATCCCCTCAGAAAAACTGCCAGTCGTTACAAATCAGGACGAAATCCTACCCTGCACCGTGGACCGCCAGACCATAGAAAAAGGGAAGTCGATCGGTGACGTGCGGTTTGAACGTGCGGTTGACACGTTCCATCCCGACCAGCCGTTCGCTTCCCTTGTCCGTCCGGACTGGTGCCACAAGCACGCGGGCACTACAAGCGGTGGAAAGGTGCTACTCAAGCCATTTCCGATCGCCTCTCAACTCAATGGGCGCCCTCTCGAAACAGCACCACGCTGACGGTTTCGATCAGCACGAGCAGATCCAACACCAATGAATTGTTCTTGACGTAGTACAGATCGTACTGATGCTTCTTGCGTGCATCTTCAAGCGACGCGCCGTATGAAAACCGCACTTGCGCCCAACCTGTCAGTCCAGGCTTGACGGTGTGGCGCAGGTCGTAATACGGAATGGACTCTTTCAATTGCACCACGAAGGAAGGCCGCTCGGGACGCGGGCCGACCATGCTCATTTCGCCGCGCAGCACGCTGAAAAGCTGCGGCAGTTCATCGATACGCGTCTTGCGAATGAAGGCGCCCACCCGTGTGATACGGCTGTCGTTCTTCGACGCCCAACGCGCCACCCCGTCCTTTTCGGCGTCCGTACGCATGCTGCGGAACTTCAGGCACATGAATGTGCTGCCGCCCAATCCGACACGCTCCTGGCGGTAGATCACCGGGCCACGGCTGTCCAGCCGGATCGCGATGGTCGTCGCCACCATGATGGGGGTCGCCAAGATCAACAGCATGGCGGACGACACCACGTCAAAGACGCGCTTGGTCAGTGCGCGAGCACGACCCTGTACAAAACCGTCGCCATAAACCAGCCAGCTGGCCTTGAGGCTGTCGACCGGCACCTCTGCCTTGGTTCGCTCATAAAAGCCGGCCAAGTCCATGATCGGAATGCCTTGGATGCGGCAGTCGAGCAACTGATCCATTGGAACGCCACCGCCCCGTTGCTCCCTGACTGCCACGATGACTTCGTTCACCCGGTGCTCACGCACCAACTCGGCCAGACGGTTTTCACGCTCGAACACTCTGACACCTGCGGTGGCCGCAACCAGCACGCCTGACTCCGCCGTAGGCACAAATCCGACCACCTGGTAACCCGCCCATTGCTCCCCGCCGCGCATGTCATTCCACACCTGCAAGGCATCTTGTCCGGTTCCCACAATCAGCACGCGCCGCGTGCCGACGGCTTGCCGAACCATCCAGGCCGTTCCGCGAAAGACCACCAATCCGCCCAGCGAATACATCAGCGAGTAATAAACCAGTTCACTGGCGTACCCTTCATACCGAATGTATTTCAGTGTGAGATAGGTGATATATCCACCCACCAAAAACGCGAAACCCACACGAAGCGTGAGGGGGACGATCCCCAGATCGCGATGACGGTACAGGCCAACGAACGAATACAACAAGGCCATCACCAGCGAAAACGCCAGAGCCGCCAACAGCAATGTGGGCGCGGCCAACTCAGTGAGGGCACGCACACCCGAATGCGGCTCCATCAGCGTGAGGGCCGAAAGCATTACCGCCGCAAAACACAGTAGACCGTCCGCAAACAATTCAACGAATTGAGTGCCTGAAGTACGGTGCTGAAATACTCGAAACATTCTCTGAAGCCCCCTAGACGGCGTCTCAGCTCGGTTGTGTAACCGTGCCAGTGTTACCGCTTGCGTCTGAGGCTGAATTCTCTTTGGATCTCTCGGGCCGGCAACCACCGAGACGGGGGTGCCATGCCGAGCCTCAAACTGACTGACCCTATTGTGTGAAGTTGTCACGTCGATGTGAACAAGAAACAGTCGCCTTTTCGTCCCATCACGCTGTCTTTTTGTCCTGATCTATCACTTAAGGTCCGAAAGTGAAAATTGTGAAATCCGGTGAGGGTAGAGCTCACATCAGGACGAGCGCCCCAATCAGCATTTCAAACCCAAATGAAGCGCCACCACACCGGCGCTCAAGTTGTGGACGTCCACATGTGCAAATCCGGCTGCCTTGAGCATGGCTTTGAGTTCGCCTTGGTCGGGATGCATGCGGATGGACTCCGCCAAGTAGCGGTAGCTTTCAGCGTCGCCGGCAATCAGTTGTCCGAGCCGAGGCAGCACATTGAAGGAGTACCAGTTGTAGACCTTCTCCAAAGGTTTGGCGATCTTCGAGAACTCGAGCACCAGCAAACGCCCCCCAGGACGCAGGACCCGGTTCATCTCAGCCAGCGCGCGTTCCTTGTGCGTCATGTTGCGCAGGCCGAACGCGACGCTCACGACATCGAAGTAGCCCGAACGGAAGGGCAGCACCTCTGCATCGCAAATCACGGTGGGCAAGACCACCCCTTGATCGATCAGGCGGTCCCGTCCAGCCCGGAGCATGGCTTCGTTGATATCGGTATGGACCACCTCGCCGCGTGACCCGACACGTCGTGCGAAAGCCCGCGTCAGGTCGCCGGTACCCGCGGCGATGTCGAGCACCTTGTCGCCTTCTCGGGCGCCCGACACCGCCACGGCGTAGGCCTTCCAAACGCGATGCAGGCCCAGCGACATGACGTCGTTCATGACATCGTAGCGGCCAGCCACCGAATCGAAGACACCCCGCACGCGTCCGGCCTTTTCGGTCTCGTCAACGGTCTGAAATCCAAAATGAGTCTTGCTCATGACTGCTCTCCTGTGGCGCCTGGTCCTGGCGTGGTTGCGCCGTCAGGATCCTGGCTTGCGCCAGCGGCCCGCAGACGCCCAAGATACGCGTCCCACATTGACGACTGATCGGCACCCAGCTGCGCCAGGTAGTCCCAGGTGTAGATGCCGGATTCATGCCCATCGCTGAATGTTGGTCGCACCCCGTAGTGCCCGATCGGCTCCAGCGCGGTGATCGTCACCTGGCGCTTGCCGGTCTGAAGCACCTCCTGGCCAGGCCCGTGGCCACGCACTTCAGCTGACGGCGAGTACACCCTCAGCAACTCGAACGGCAGCCGGAAGACGCGGCCGTCCTCGAAACTCACTTCCAGCACGCGCGAACGCTGGTGCAGGGTCAATCCAGTCGGTCTCAACATCACGCCAGCTCCGCCACCGTCTGCGCCACGTTCTGATCCACGAGCGCAAGACGTTCTCGCACGATGGACAACCGCCCGTCATCCGCCGCACGCTCGGCCGCACCCCAGATGGGCTGCGGGAAATGAGTGTCCCAGTCGAACCGCGCCACCACATGCCAGTGCAGGTGCGGCACCATGTTGCCCAGGCTGGCCAGGTTGACCTTGCGCGGGGCCAGCACGCTGCGCAACGCCTGTTCCACGCGGGCGACGGCCTCGAGGCACAACGCCCGGTCGGCAGACTCGAGGTCCGTCCACTCTGCGACATGCGCCTGCCAGATCACCCGGTAGAACGCCGGAAAGCTCGGCGCGTCCAGCACCCGCACCACACGCAGCTTGGGCAACTCCACAGTCAATTGGGTGGCGGCGCTGTCTGGTGCCGCTCCACACAATTCACAGCCCGGCAACGAGCGAGGCATCGGCGTGACGACCGTCGAAATGGAAGCCATCAGGCCTGGGCACAGGGGTGGTTCATGGGTGGCACCGATTGTCGTCCACAAAGAGCGTGCTGCTGGTGCCTGGACGCGTCAGACCAACACGCGTTCGATGCCTCCGGCATTGGCCTTCTGCACATACTGCGGCATCCAGTCGGCCCCCAGAATCTGGCGCGCCATCTCGACCACGATGTAGTCGGCCTCCAGCAGCCCGTTTTGCAGGTCGTCGCCATAACGGCTCAGCCCCTGCAGGCAGCTTGGGCAGGACGTCAGGATCTTCACATCGCCCTGATGGCCGGCGGCCCGCAAGGCCGCCTCATCCTTGCGCAATTCCTCTTCCTTGCGAAAGCGCACCTGGGTCG
>JBDTQF010000084.1:0-15315 GCA_039932275.1 Burkholderiales bacterium | reverse complement strand
CGCGGTCGAGGTAGTGGCGCAGGATCACGCAGCCGAAGCGCAGGTTGGTCTGCAGATGGAACAACCGACTGGCATCACCGTCGCCAATCAGGCGCGACCAGAACGGCATCACCTGCATGTAGCCGCGCGCTCCGGCGCTGGAGATGGCGTACTTGCGAAAGCCACTCTCCACCTCGACCAGGCCCAGCACCAGCGACGCATCGAGGCCGGCGCGCCGGCTCTCGTACCAGACGGTTTCGAGGAACTCGCGGCGCACGTTGAAATCGGCTTTACGCTTGCTGAGCCGCGGGCTCATCGCCCCGAGCCAGCGCAGGTAGGCCAGGCGTTCATCGAGGTTGACGAACTCCAGCCTGGGCGGTGCGCCGTCGGACACCGCCGCGGCCAGCGCAGTGCGCACGGCGTCAGCCAGCGGCTCCTCGACCTGCCCCCCCGCGCTGGCCACCAGCGGCCAGGGCGCCAGTACAGGCATCACCAGCCCGGCCAGCAGCATGCGGCGAGACCAGCGGCGTGCTGCCATCGTCAGCCCTGCACCGCGCCCGAGAGCTGGCTCTTCACGAACGCCGCGACCTCCGCCACCGGGACGGATGTGGCCGCGCTGTCGCGCCGACCCTGGTATTCGGCCTTGCCGTCCTTGAGGCCTCGGTCGGACAGCACCACGCGGTGCGGCACGCCGATCAGCTCCCAATCGGCAAACATCGCACCGGGACGCTCACCGCGGTCGTCGAGCATCACGTCGATGCCGGCAGTCTGCAGTTCATCGTGCAGGGCCTGGGCGGCGGCTTGCACCTCCGCCGAGCGGTCGAAGCCGATGGGGCAGATCACCACCGTGAACGGCGCCAACGCATCGGGCCAGACGATGCCGCGTGCATCGTGGCCCTGCTCGATGGCAGCGCCGAGGATGCGCGTGACGCCGATGCCGTAACAACCCATCTCCATCAGACGCGGCTTGCCGGTTTCATCGAGGTAGGTCGCATTCATCGCTTGGCTGTACTTGGTGCCGAGGTAGAACACATGGCCCACCTCGATGCCGCGCTGAATGGCCAGCACGCCCTTGCCGTCGGGGCTGGGGTCACCGGCCATCACATTGCGCAGGTCAGCCACCAGGTCGGGCTCGGGCAGGTCGCGGCCCCAGTTCACGCCGGTGAGATGGCAGTCGGCCTCATTGGCCCCGCAGACGAAGTCGCTCATCAACGCCACGGTGCGGTCGGCCACGACCTTGACGGACTGCAACGTCTTGATCGGGCCCAGGTAGCCCGGCTTGCAGCCGAAGTGCGACTCGATCTCGGCCGCCGTGGCAAAGCGAAAGCCCGCCTTGAGGCCTTCGATCTTGCCGGCCTTGACCTCGTTGAGCTCGTGATCGCCGCGCACCAACAGCAGCCAGACAGTGGTCTTGGCGATGTCGCCAGCTTCGTTCTTCTCGTCGGTCGCCAGCACCAGCGATTTCACCGTCTGCGTCAGTGGCAGGCTCAGCAGTTGAGCCACATCGCCGCAGGTGGTCTTGCCCGGCGTGGGCACCTTGCTCAGCGGCTGTGCCGCAGCGGCGCGCGCTGCCAGCAAAGGCAGAGCCTCGGCCAGCTCGATGTTGGCCGCGTAGTCGGAGGTGGGGCAGTAGACGATGGCGTCCTCGCCGGTCTCGGCGATCACCTGGAACTCGTGCGACAAGTCGCCGCCGATCGCGCCGGTATCGGCCGCGACGGCACGGTACTGCAGGCCCATGCGGTCGAAGATCGCGCCATAGGCCTTGAACATCGTGTCGTAACTCTTGGCCGCCGCAGCCGGGTCGCGGTCGAAGGAATAAGCATCCTTCATCGTGAACTCGCGACCCCGCATCACGCCAAAGCGTGGACGGCGCTCGTCGCGGAACTTGGTCTGGATGTGGAAGAAGTTCTTCGGCAGCTGGCGGTAGCTGCGCAGTTCCTGCCGCGCGATATCGGTCACCACCTCTTCGGAGGTGGGCTGGATGATGAAGTCGCGGTCATGGCGGTCCTTCACCCGCAGCAGCTCCGGGCCCATCTTCTCGAACCGGCCGGTTTCCTGCCACAGCTCGGCCGGCTGCACGATGGGCATCAACAGCTCGATGGCACCGGCGCGGGTCATCTCGTCGCGGATGATGGCCTCGACCTTGCGGATCACCCGCAGGCCCATCGGCATGTAGTTGTAGATGCCCGCCCCCAGGCGCTTGATCAGGCCGGCGCGCATCATCAACTGATGGCTGACGACCTCGGCGTCGGCCGGCGCTTCCTTCAGCGTCGTGATGAAGAATTGGGAGGCTTTCATGCGGCAGGAACTCGGGTCCGGGGGGTGCCCTCTAAGGGCAGGGATTGCACGGGGCCGGTAGGATTTTCGCGGGCTTGCGCCGCGATGGGCCGATGCAATAATGAAATCAGTTTGAAGATTCGAGGAATGATTATGCTCGACCGTGAAGGCTTTCGCCCCAACGTCGGCATCGTCCTGCTCAACCACCGCAACCAGGTATTCTGGGGCAAGCGCATACGCACCCATTCCTGGCAGTTTCCGCAAGGCGGCATCAACCACGGTGAGTCGCCAGAGCAGGCGATGTACCGCGAGCTCCATGAAGAAGTGGGCCTGCGGCCCGAGCACGTCCGCATCGTGGCCCGCACGCGCGATTGGCTGCGCTACGAGGTGCCCGACCACTTCATCCGCCGCGAGTCGCGCGGCCACTACCGGGGCCAAAAGCAGATCTGGTTCCTGCTGCAACTCACCGGCCGCGACAGCGACATGAACCTGCGTGCCACCAGCCATCCCGAGTTCGATGCTTGGCGCTGGAACGACTACTGGGTGCCTCTCGACATGGTGATCGAGTTCAAGCGCGGTGTGTACGAGATGGCGTTGACCGAACTGGCCCGCTTCCTGCCACGCAGCACCGGGCACCACAACCGCTACCTGCGCGGCGGCATGCGCCACGCCCGGCACGACGACCCCGCACAGCCCGCATCGTCCCTGGAAGCGGATCCAGCGGCGTCCATCGCCGAGGCGCTGGACGGGACGGCGGCGACACTGCACCGTTCCTCGCCAAACTGAGCGGGCGTTGAGTTGCGCGCGCTTGGCGGGCGCTCAGCCGCTCGCGCCGCACATTTGACGGTTAGCATTCCGCCCCCTGACTCATCCGCCACACCCCCGGTGGCCGCGCCATGGCCCTCAAGGCAACCATCCACAAGGCCCAGCTGCAGATCGCCGACATGGACCGCGGCGTCTATGCCGAGCACGCGCTGACGATCGCGCGCCACCCCTCCGAGAACGACGAACGCATGGTGCTGCGCGTGCTGGCCTTTGCGCTGCACGTGCCGGCCAATGACGATCGCGGCATGCTGGAGCTGGCCAAGAGCCTGTGGGATGCGGACGAGCCCGACCTCTGGCAGCGCGATCTCACCGGCCAGATCGTGCACTGGATGGAACTCGGCCAGCCCGACGACCGGCGGCTGCACAAGGCCAGCTCGCGGGCCGAGCGTGTGACCGTGCTCAGCCACACCGCGAGCACGCCGATCTGGTGGGCCGGCATCGCCAACAAGCTCGGCCGCGCCAACAAGGTGGCGGTCTGGCAGATCGCGCCCGCACCCATCCAGGAGCTGGCCGCCCTTGTGGCGCGCACGTGGCAATGGCAGATCACGGTGCAGGACGGCACCGTCTGGGTCAACCAGGGCGAACACACGGTGGAGCTGACCCCGACGCTGCTGAAAGCCGCCGGGCCGGGCTGAGGCCTGGGTCAGCCTTGCATCCGGCCCTTACCGGTGCCGGGCGCCACGGGTTGTGGCGAGCGCGACAGAAAGGTTTCTTCGATGTCCACGCTGCTGCGCACGCCGATGTCTGCATGGTGGTGTTCCAGCCAGTTGTGCGCGCTGCGCCGGCCCAGATCGAACAGCGTCTGGAGCAGGCGCGGGTCGGCATTGAGCTTGCTCGACGCATCGAACGGCGCCAGGCCATCCTCATCGTCAATGCGGTGCAGGCGCAGGTCCTTGTAGCGGTCGGCATCGATGCGCTGCTCGCGCAGCAGCCGCTTCACGAAGGCGATGGCGCGCATCTCCGCCATCAGGCTGGCATTGAAGGTGATCTCGTTGAGTCGGTCGGCAATCTCGATCGCGGTGGTCGGTACGCCGGCACGGGTGAGCGGGTTGATCTGCACCAGCACCAAGTCCACTGCACTGGTCTCGTAGATCAGCGGCCACAGCGCCGGATTGCCCGAGAAGCCGCCATCCCAATAGGCCTCACCATCGATGGTGACGGCCTGGAACATCTGCGGGATGCAGGCCGAGGCCAGCAGCGCCTCGACGGTCAGCTCATGCCCATGAAAGATGCGCGGCCGGCCGGTGGTGACCGCGGTGGCGGTGACGAACACCCGCAGCGGGCCTTCAGCCAGCAGCGCCAAATCGACATGGCGGGCCAGGATGTCGCGCAGCGGGTTGAAGTTGAACGGGTTGAGCTGGTAGGGGCTGAAGGCACGTGACAGCCCGTCCCAGAAGGCGTACATCGGCCACTGGTTCGGGTTGAACATCCAGCTCGGCCAAGCCACGGCCGAAGGTGCCGCGAACAGGCTGGCCCAGGGCGAGCCGAACGGCTCGGCCGGACGGGTCGCAGCGCCTGCCACCGCAGCGGCGACCGCAGCAGCCTGGACCGCGCCGGGCCCCGGCGGCGGCGGCGGCGGCGGGCCGAAACAAGCCGGTACGCCACTGACGGCCGCCCAGAAATCGCGCAGGGCTACCCGGGCACCGTCTCGGCCGCCACGGGCATAACCGGTGGCCAACACCGCTGCGTTCATCGCGCCGGCACTGGTGCCCGACACACCATCGAACTCCAGCCGCCCGTCTTCCAGCAGCGCGTCGAGCACGCCCCAGGTGTAGGCGCCATGCGAGCCACCGCCCTGCAACGCCAGATCGATGCGCGGCCGGGCCGGCGCCGTGCGGGCCCGGCGTGCCGGGGTGGATCGAGGCCGAGCAGTGCTCATCGTTCAGCGGTTGCCGTCAGTCTGTGGTCAGCACGCGCAAGATCTGCGTGCCATAGGCGTCGAGCTTCTTGCCCCCCACGCCGGCGATTTCGCCCAGTTCGCCGAGCGTCGCGGGCTGACGCTGCGCCATCTCGGCCAATGCGGCGTCGTGGAAGACGATGTAGGCCGGCAAGTTGTGCTCCCGCGCTACCTCGGCCCGCCAGCTCTTGAGCGCTGTGAAGCGCAGCTGGGCGGCTTCGTCCAGCGCGATCGGTACGGGCCGCGCCGCCCCGCGCTCGCCGCCGCGGCTGCGCCGACCTGCTCGCGGCGGCGTTTCGGCAGGTGTCTTCATCGACAGCGATACCTCGCCTCGCAGCACCGCCTTGGCGCTCGGCGCCAGCGCCAGGGTGTTGTACTCGCCCTCGCTGACCACATGGCCGATCGCCACCAGCTGACGCAGCACGGCCCGCCATTGCGACTCGGACAGATCGGCGCCGATACCAAAGGTCGACAACGCCTCGTGGCCGTACTGCAGCACCTTGTCGCTACGCTTGCCGCGCAACACATCGATCAGGTGCCCGACCCCGAAGCTGCGCGCGCCAAAACACTCGGCGCCATGCTGGCTGAAACGGTAGATGCACGAAAGCGCCTTGCGGGCCGCTTCGGTGCCGTCCCAGGTCTGCGGCGGCGTCAGGCAGTTGTCGCAATTGCCGCATCGTTGGCTCGACTCATCGAAGTACGCCAGCAGCCGCACACGCCGGCAATCATGCGCCTCGGCCAGCGCCAGCAACGCGTCGAGCTTGCCGCGCTGCACGCGCTTGAATTCATCGGCCGCGGGGCTCTCGTCGATCATGCGGCGCTGGTTCACCACGTCGGCCAGGCCGTAGACCATCCAGGCATCCGCCGGCAGGCCGTCACGGCCGGCCCGGCCGGTTTCCTGGTAGTAGCCTTCGATGTTCTTGGGCAGGTCGAGGTGTGCCACGAACCGTACATCGGGCTTGTCGATGCCCATCCCGAAGGCCACCGTGGCCACCATCACCACGGCCTCTTCGCGCAGGAAACGGTCCTGGTGGCGGCGCCGCACCTCGGCCTCCAGCCCGGCGTGGTACGGCAGCGCGTTGAAGCCTTCCTGCACCAGCCAGGCCGCCGTTTCCTCGACGCGTTTGCGCGTGCCGCAGTAGACGATGCCACTGTCATGCCCGTTCGGGCCTTCGTGTTCGTCACGCAGGAAGCGCAGCAGTTGCGCCCGTGCGTTCTCGCGTTCGACGATGGCATAGCGGATATTCGGCCGATCGAAGCTGGCCACGAACTGCCGGGCCTGCTGCAGTTGCAACCGCTCGACGATGTCGGCGCGGGTGTGGCTGTCGGCGGTGGCAGTGAGTGCGATGCGCGGCACGTCGGCGAACTGCTCGTGCAGCACCGAAAGCTGGAGGTACTCCTCGCGGAAGTCGTGGCCCCACTGGCTCACGCAATGCGCCTCGTCGATGGCGAACAGCGCCAGCTGGCCACGCTCGTGCAGCGAGGCCAGCATGGCCAGGAAGCGCGGCGTGGTGATGCGCTCCGGCGCCGCGTACAGCAGCGTCATGCGGCCGGACAGCATCTCGCGCTCCACCGCCTGGGCTGCGTCGGCACTCAGGGTGGAGTTGAGAAAGGCTGCGTGCACACCCACCTCTTCGAGCGCACCGACCTGGTCGTGCATCAGCGCGATCAGCGGGCTCACCACCACCGTGACGCCGTGGCCGGCACGCTGGCGCAGGATGGCCGGTACCTGGTAGCACAGGCTCTTGCCGCCGCCGGTGGGCATCAGCACCAGGGCGTCACCGCCGGCCACCACATGTTCGACGATGGCCGCCTGTTCGCCGCGGAAGGCGGGGTAGCCAAACACCTCGGCCAGGACATGTCGGGCGGGCGTGGCGTCGGAAGGGATCGGTGGCGTCATCGGGTTGGCATGGTAAGCGCCCGCGAGCCCATGACCGCGCCGACGCGACCGACCCAGGCTCAGCAAAACCCAGTCGACGGGGGCCGGTCGAGCGCGTGCGACGGGCCGTATCGGGCACAATTCCCGCTTATCAATTCCCTCAGGAGCCGACCATGGCCTCGGTCAACAAAGTCATCCTCGTCGGCAACCTCGGCCGCGATCCCGAACTGCGCTTTTTCCCCAGCGGCGGCGCCGTCTGCAACGTCTCGGTTGCCACCACCCGCAACTGGAAGAACAAGGACAGCGGTGAACGCCAGGAAGAGACCGAATGGCACCGGGTGGTCTTCCGCGACCGGCTGGCCGAGATCGCCGGCGAATACCTGAAGAAGGGCAGCCCGGTCTATGTCGAGGGCCGCCTGAAAACCCGCAAGTGGCAGGACAAGGACGGCCGCGACAACTACACCACCGAGATCGTGGCCGATCAGATGCAACTGCTGGGTGGGCGCGAAGGCATGGGCGGCGGCGCCGCGTCGAGCGACGACGGCGGCGGCTACAGCCGCGAGCCGGAGTCGCGTCCTGCCGCCAAGCCGGCAGGCGCCCGTCCCGCCGCGCCTCAGCGTCCGGCGTCGACCGGTTTCGATGCGATGGACGACGACATCCCGTTCTGACGAACATGGGCATCGGCCCTGTCCACACGCCCTGTCCACACGTCCTGTAGGCTGGTATGCACCAGCAATCTAGGGTTTACCCTAAATTGCTCTACACTGTTGATCATGGAACACCGCCATGAACCCTCCGCCCCGCAGGGCAGTGCCGCAGGCAAGGCGCCCGCATGGGCGCGCTGGATCCCCATTCGCAACCTGGGTGTTCGTCATCGCAACCGCATTGAGCGCCACCTGCTGACGCTCGATGCACGTGACCGCTACCTGCGATTCGGCTACCCGGCCAGCGACGACCAGTTGCGCGCGTACGTGGCCGGTTTGGACTTCAACCGGGACGAGATCTTCGGCATATTCAACCGCCGCCTGCAGTTGGTGGCGACCGCCCACGTGGCTTACGGGATGAGCAGCGCCGACCACCCCCCGGTGACGCGGCCCACGGGCGATGCCATTGTTGAGTTTGCGGTGTCGGTGTTGGAGTCGGCCCGTGGCCGGCACTACGGCTCGCGCCTGTTCGCCCATGCGGTGATGCATGCGCGCAACCGCGGCGTGCACCGGCTGTTCATCCACGCGCTGAGCGAGAACAAGGCCATGCTGCGCATCGCCCGCAATGCCGGCGCGCGTGTGGTGCAGGATGGCAGCGAGTCCGAAGCATGGCTGCAGTTGCCGCCGGACCACTGGGGCACACACATCGAGGAAGTGCTGAGCCGACAGGCTTCCGAGTTGAACTACGGCGTGAAGGTGCAGGCCTTCCGATGGAGCCGTTGGCTGGACCTGTCGCACTGGCTGAAGCATCACTGAACCTGTCAGGCAGAGCCAGCCACCCCAGTCACTCAGCCGACCACCATGCAACAGGCCCGCCTTGGCGGGCCTGTTGCATGGTGCTGCGACAACACCGGCAGCCGCCGGCAAAGTGGCAAGATTCCCGCGTGGAGTTTCGGATCTTCGCGCTCTGCGCGTCTTGCGCCCCGCAGCCGCGGGCTGCACGCCCCCGGCACGGGGACTCACAGCTTGTTACCGTTCTGCGTAGCATGACTGGCATCAACCCGTCAAAAACGCCGGCGCTACAACGCACCACCCGCCCCGGCGCGACGACAGACGAAAGAAACGGATAAGCGTCATGCCGACGAGCGTTTGGATCCTGGCCGCCGTAGCGGTCGTGGCCCTGGTGGGCCTGACCGTGCTGATGCTCTGGTGGACGAGCAGCCGCCGCACGCCAGCCGAGCTGCCGCAGGAGTGGCCGCTGATGCAGCGCTCCATCTTCAGCACCGAAGAACGTGCGCTGTACCGCCAGCTGCGCGCCGCCCTGCCGCACCACACCGTCCTGGCCAAGCTGCCGCTGGTGCGCTTTTGCCAGCCGATAGAACGCAACGACCTGCGCTACTGGTTCACCTTGCTCGGCCCCATCCACGTGAGCTTTGTGGTCTGCGCTGAGAACGGCCGCGCGCTGGCCGCCCTCGACATCGACAAACCCAACCGCCGCGTGTCCGAGCGGGCGCAGAAGATCAAGCAGTCGGTACTCGATGCCTGCCGCATCCGCTACGTCCGCTGCAGCACCGAGCAGTTGCCCACTGCCGCTGAGCTGCAGCTGTTGGTACCCCATCAGGGCGAAGCCGGTCGGCCCTGGATGCCCAGCTCGATGGTCGACACCGGCCAGGACATGCGCTCGACGCTGGCGCACGCCGTGCGCGCGCGCCGCAACGACAACGAGACCCAATGGGTTGATTCCGGCTACGCCGCCGATTCGTTCTTCTCGGCTGACGCCGGCAACGAGCCCGACACCGGCCCGGGCCCATTGACCCCGCCGCAGGGCGCAGCGCGTGAACCCAGCGGCCGCTGGGCCGGCTCGCCCCCGCCTGAAGGCGGCCGGCGCAGCTCGCAGAACTACGGCAACGACGAAGACGGCACGCACATCATCGGCCGGCGCTGACGCCCGGCCGTCACGTAGGATGCGGCATGTCCGATGCCCCATCCTCAGCCAGCACCAGCGACCCTGCGCCGAATGATCAACCGGGCCAGACGTTCGATGCCCAACGCCCCTACGCCGGGCTCACGCCGCATGCGGTGCTCGATGCGCTGGATGCCGTGGGCCTGCGGGGCGATGGCCGCATCCTGCAGTTGAATTCCTACGAAAACCGCGTCTTCCAGGTGAACCTGGAAGACGGCGCCGTCGTGGTAACCAAGTTCTACCGCGCCGGCCGGTGGAGCGACGCACAGATCCTCGAAGAACACGGGTTTGCGCTGGAACTGGCCGACGCCGAGGTGCCCGTGGCGCCGCCTTTGACCCTGCAGGTCGCCGACAGCTCGGCCGAGGTCCTCGGCACCCCCGCGACGCTGGCGCATGTCGGCCCTTGGCGCCTGGCCGTGGCGGCACGCTGCGCCGGCCGCGCGCCTGAACTGGAAGACCCCGAGGTGCTGCGCTGGATCGGCCGCTTTCTCGCCCGCATCCATCTGGTCGGTCAACGCCGGCCGTTCCAGACCCGCACGCGCATCGACTGCACACAGGCCGCCCGCGCGGCCAGAACCTGGTTGACCGGCTGCGAGCTGCTGCCCCTCGGCGCCATCACCGGCTGGGCTGCCGCTGCCGACGCCGCGCTGGACCGTGTCGATGCGCTCTTCGCGACAGTGCCCAATGTGCAACCGCTGCGCCTGCATGGCGACTGCCACGCCGGCAACCTGCTGTGGCGCCAGGAGGGCGAGCACGGCGGACCGCACTTTGTCGACCTTGACGACGCCTGCATGGGCCCGGCCGTGCAGGACCTGTGGATGCTGATCGGCGGCGACCGCCGCGAGTGCACCACGCAGCTCAGCGAACTGCTCGACGGCTATGAACAGCTGCGTGAATTCGATCGCCGCGAACTCGGCCTGATCGAAGCGCTGCGCACGCTGCGACTGATTCAGCACAGCGCCTGGATCGCTCGGCGCTGGGCCGATCCGGCGTTCCCAATCGCCTTCCCGGCGTTCGACAGCCCATCCTACTGGGACCAGCAGGCCACCGTGCTGCGTGAGCAGCTGGTAGCGATGGACGAGCCGCCGCTGGTTGTTTAGACCAGCGGCGAGGTCGATCAGCCCAACAGCAGCTCGTTCACGCGCTTGACGAAGGCGGCCGGGTCTTCCAGATGGCCACCCTCGGCCAGCACGGCCTGGTCAAACAGCACCTGGGCATAGGCCTCGAAACGGCCGCCCTCTTCAGACTGTTCGGCCATGCGCCTGACCAGCGCATGCTCGGCATTGATCTCCAGGATCGGATGGCTGGCGGGCGCGCTCTGGCCTGCTTGCTTCAGCAGCCGGGCCAAGTGGCCGCTCATGTCGCCTTCCTCCACCACCAGGCAGGCCGGTGAATCGACCAGCCGGGTGGTCACGCGCACGTCCTTGGCACGGTCCTTCAGCACGTCCTTGAGGCGGTCGAGGGTGGGCTTGAAGGCCTCGGCCGCGACATCGGCCTGCTTCTTCTCTTCTTCGTCCTGCAGCTTGCCCAGATCAACGCCGCCCTTGGCGACGCTTTGCAGCGGCTTGCCGTCGAACTCATACAGGTGCGACAGCATCCACTCATCGACCCGGTCGGTCAGCAGCAGCACCTCGATGCCCTTCTTGCGAAAGATCTCCAATTGCGGACTGTGCTTGGCCGCGGGCAGGGAGTCGGCGGTGATGTAGTAGATGGCGTCCTGGCCCTCTTTCATGCGGCCCACGTAGTCGCTGAACGATACGCTCTGGCTCACGCCGCTGTCGGCCTGCGTCGAAGCAAAGCGAAGCAGCTTGGCCAGGCGTTCCTGGTTGGCCTGGTCCTCACCGAGGCCTTCCTTCAACACGGCGCCGAAGTCGGTCCAGAACTTGAGGTAGTCCTCAGCGCGGTTCTCCGCCAGGTCTTCGAGCATCGACAGCACCCGCTTGGTGGAGCCCTCGCGGATGGCCTTGACGTCGCGGCTTTCCTGCAACAGCTCGCGGCTGACGTTGAGCGGCAGGTCGGCAGAGTCGATCACGCCCTTGACGAAGCGCAGATACACCGGCATCAGCGCCTCGGCATCGTCCATGATGAAGACGCGCTTCACGTAAAGCTTGACCCCGCCGCGCTTGTCGCGATTCCACAGGTCGAACGGCGCCTTGGCCGGGATGTACAGCAGTTGGGTGTATTCGCTGCGGCCCTCGACGCGGTTGTGGGTGTAGGCCAGCGGCGCAGTGGTGTCGTAGGTGAGCTGCTCGTAGAAGGCCTTGTACTCTGCGTCGGTGATATCGCTCTTGCTGCGCGACCACAGTGCGGCGGCCTTGTTGATGGTCTCCCACTCGTCCTTGACGACCTGTTCCTTCTTCTCGGCGTCCCACTCCTCCTTGCGCATCAGGATGGGCAGCGAGATGTGGTCGGAGTAGCGGCTCACCACCGACTTGATCTTCCAGGTGCTGAGCCATTCGTCCTCGCCCTCGCGCAAGTGCAGCGTCACCTCCGTGCCGCGCCGTTCGCGGGTGATGGCCTCTACCTCGAAGTCGCCAGTGCCTTCGCTGCTCCAACGCACGCCCTGGTCAGCCGGCAGGCCGGCACGGCGCGATTCGACGGTGATGCGGTCGGCCACGATGTAGCCGCTGTAGAAGCCCACGCCGAACTGGCCGATCAGCTGGGCGTCCTTGCTCTGCTCGCCCGAGAGCTTGCCCACGAACTCGCGCGTACCGCTCTTGGCAATGGTGCCCAGGTGGTCGATCGCCTCCTGCGCCGACAGGCCAATGCCGTTGTCGCTGATGGTCAGCGTGCGCGCGGTCTTGTCGTAGCTGATGCGCACCTCAAGGTTGGGGCTGTCCTCGTACAGCGCGGTCTGGTTCAAGGCCTCGAAGCGCAGCTTGTCGCAGGCGTCGGAGGCATTGGAAATCAGCTCGCGCAGGAAGATCTCCTTGTTCGAATACAGCGAATGCGTGACGAGGTGCAGCAGTTGCTTGACCTCGGCTTGAAACGACAGGGTTTGCTTCTCCATGATGGGCTTCAGACTTGTAAGTTGTCGCGACAGGCGCGAGATGGGGTCCAGTCCGTGATTTTCAAGGCTGTCGGGCTCGACCACCTCGGGCTCCGGAGCGTTCGGGATTTGGACAAGACCGGTACGATGGAGGGTCCTGGCGCATTCTCGTCGCCTCGCATTGGTCGCCCACTCTGCCGAGCAACATTCACCCGTGACCGAACTCGTCTCCGAAGTCCCCTCCAGCACCCTGTCCGGCGTGGCCCGGGTGCTGGTGCACGCCGGTCGGTTGAGCGCCAAGGCCGCGGAAGAGCTGGCCCGCACAGCGCGTGATCAGCGACGCGGCTTTGTCCCCGCCGTGGTGGGTGCGGGGCTGATCTCGTCGGGTGACCTGGCGCATACCCTGTCGCAGGCGCTGGCGGTGCCGCTGCTGGACCTGGACGCGCTCGATGTGTCGCGCCTGCCGCAGAACCTGATCGACGCGCGCACCACCCAGCAGTACCAGGTGCTGGTGCTGGGCAAGCGCGGCAACCGGCTGTTCATCGGCGGTGCCGACCCCACCGACCAGGAGGCGGTCGATCGCATCAAGTTCGCCACCCAGCTCACACCCGAGTGGGTCATCGTCGAGTACGACAAGCTCGCCAAGATCGTCGAGGCCAAGAGCACCTCGGCCACCGAGGCGCTGGAGTCGATCGTCTCCGGCGACTTCGAGTTCGACGTCGAAGAGCAGGACATCGGCGCCAAGCCCGAAGAAGAAGTCACCACCGATGTCGAAGACGCGCCGGTGGTGCGCTTCCTGCAGAAGATGCTGATCGACGCGATCAACATGCGCGCCTCCGACCTGCACTTCGAACCGTATGAACAGACCTACCGCGTGCGCTTTCGCATCGACGGTGAACTGCGCGAGATCACCCAGCCGCCGGTGGCCATCAAGGACAAACTGGCGTCGCGCATCAAAGTGATCTCGCGGCTGGACATCTCCGAAAAGCGCGTGCCGCAGGACGGCCGGATGAAGATGAAGTTCGGCAACAAGCCGATCGACTTCCGCGTCTCGACACTGCCCACGCTGTTCGGCGAGAAGATCGTGATCCGGATCCTCGACCCGTCGTCGGCCAAACTGGGCATCGAGGCCCTGGGCTACGAGAAGGATGAGAAGGACCGCCTGATGACCGCCATCAAGCGGCCCTACGGCATGGTGCTCGTCACCGGCCCGACAGGCTCGGGCAAGACGGTGTCGCTGTACACCTGCTTGAACATCCTGAACCAGCCCACAGTCAACATCGCCACGGTCGAAGACCCCGCGGAAATCAACCTGCCTGGCATCAACCAGGTCAACGTCAACGACAAAGCCGGGCTGACCTTCTCGGCTGCACTGAAGTCTTTCTTGCGGCAGGATCCCGACATCATCATGGTCGGCGAAATCCGCGATCTGGAGACCGCCGACATTGCGATCAAGGCCGCCCAGACCGGCCACATGGTGATGTCGACGCTGCACACCAACGACGCGCCGGCCACGCTCACGCGGTTGCTCAACATGGGCGTGCCGCCGTTCAACATCGCCAGCAGCGTGATCCTCATCACGGCACAGCGGCTGGCCCGCAAGCTGTGCGAGAACTGCAAGGCACAGGCCGATTACCCTCGCGAAGCCCTGTTGAAGGCCGGCTTCAAGCCCGAAGACCTGGATGGCTCCTGGAAGCCGTACAAGGCCGTCGGCTGTTCGGCCTGCAACAACGGCTACCGGGGACGGGTCGGCATCTACCAAGTCATGCCGATCACCGAGCCGATCCAGCGCATCATCCTGGCCGAAGGGTCGGCGCTCGACATCGCAGAGCAGGCGCAGCGCGAGGGCGTGCGCGATCTGCGGCAGTCGGGCTTGCTCAAGGTGCGCGCCGGCGCCACGACCCTGGAAGAAGTGATTTCAGTGACCAACCAGTAGCAGCAGACGGCGGATACCTCACATGGCCACAGCCAGCGCCGCAGCGGCGAAGAAGATCAAGGACTTCGTGTTCGAGTGGGAAGGGCGCGACCGCAACGGCAAGCCCGTGCGGGGCGAGATGCGCGCCGGCGGCGAAGCCATGGTCAGCGCCACCCTGCGGCGCCAGGGCATCCTGGTCAACAAGGTCAAGAAGCGGCGCTCCTCGGGCGGCTCGTCCATCAAGCCCCGCGAGGTGGCGCTGTTCACGCGCCAGCTGTCGACGATGCTCAAGGCCGGTGTGCCGCTGCTGCAGTCGTTCGACATCGTGGCCCGGGGCAGTTCCAACCCGCGCATGACGAAGTTGCTCAACGACATCCGCAGCGATGTCGAGACCGGCACTAGCCTGTCGGCGGCCTTCCGCAAGCACCCGATGCAGTTCGATGCGCTGTACTGCAACCTGATCGAAGCCGGCGAATCCGCCGGCATCCTCGAAGCCCTGCTGGAACGCCTGGCCGTTTACCAGGAAAAGACGCTGGAGATCAAGGCCAAGGTCAAGTCGGCGCTGATCTACCCGGTCGCCGTGCTGGTGGTGGCCTTCGCGGTGGTGGTGTTGATGATGCTGTTCGTCATCCCGGCGTTCGAGGACGTCTTCAAGTCCTTCGGCGCCGACCTGCCGGCGCCCACACTGGTGGTCATGGCCCTGTCGGACATCTTCACCCAGTACTGGTGGTTGATCTTCGGCGTGATGTTCGGCAGCGGCTACATGTTCATGCAGACCTGGATGCGCTCCCAGAAGATGCAGTTCGCGATGGACCGCCTGCTGCTGAAGGTGCCCTTGTTCGGCCCCCTCGTGCACAAGGCCACCGTGGCGCGCTGGACCCGTACGTTGTCGACCATGTTCGCCGCCGGCGTGCCGCTGGTGGAAGCGCTCGATTCGGTCGGCGGCG
>JBDTQF010000083.1:0-15426 GCA_039932275.1 Burkholderiales bacterium | reverse complement strand
GGCCTGCTGGGGCACCGGGTGCATCTACGTTCGCAGGCCGGCCGCGGCAGCTGCTTCATGGTTGGCCTGCCCCGAGCGCAGGCGCCGGTGCCGCAGGCGACCGCGCCGCGCGTGGTTCCCCAACCCTTGGCGGGCCTGCGGGTGGTGGTGGTTGATGACGACCCCTCGGTGCTGGCGGCGCTGACCGACCGCCTGCGCCAGTGGGGCGCGCTGGTGCAGGCCCATGCCAGCCTCACGAGCATGCGCAGCGCGCTGGTGCTGGCGGCAGCCGAGCCCGACGCAGGTATGCCGCTGCCCCGCCCCGACCTGCTGGTGACCGACCAGCGCCTGCCCGACGGCAGCGGCCTGGAGACCGCCGCACTGATGCGCCTGCACCATGCCGACCTGCCGGTGCTGGTGATCACGGGCAACACCCAGACCGAGGAGCTGGCGCTGCTGCAGGCCAGCCACCTGCCGGTGCTGCACAAGCCGTTCCGTGCCGAGGCGCTACTGGCCGCCATCCAACGGGTGTTGCGGCCCTTGCCCAGCCACGTCGGTTGAGCGGGGCGGCCAGCCCGACCGCTTCTAGTCCGGATCGTTGGTGGCCAGGCCGAGCCGCATCGCGGTCAGCATGGCCTCGGCGCGCGAGGCCACGCCCAGCTTCTTGAAGATGATCTGCAGGTGGCTCTTGACCGACGAGTCGGCAATGCCGAGATCGCGCGCGATGGCCTTGTTCGACTTGCTTTCGATCAGGCCACGCAGCACGTCGTGCTGGCGCGGCGAGAGGTCATAGACGTCCTGCACCGCCGCGGCGTAGTCGGCGAACTCGCCCGTCGCACCCAGTTGACCGCGCCAGGCCTGCCCGCGCAGCCGCGCGGCATGCAGCACGTCGGTGGGCAGGTACACCCCGCCGTCGAGCACCACGCCCAGCGCCTGCTCGATGACACGGCCGCGCGCGGTCTTGGGAATGAAGCCCGAGCCGCCCGCTGCAATCACCGCATCCACCGTTTCGGGGCCGCTGTCGGCCGACAGCACGACGATGGTCAGCTCCGGCGCTTGCCGGCGCAGCTCCTTCAGGCTGGCCAGGCCGGTGGAATCGCTGCGATGCAGGTCGAGCAGCACCAGGTCGATGTCGGCATGGCGCGCCAGCAGCGCCTGCGCCTGGGCGAGATTGGCCGCCTGATGGAGCACCACCGCCGGGTAGCGCTGCCGCATCAGCAGCGCCAGCCCTTCTCGAAACAGCGCGTGGTCCTCGACCAACAATGCATTCATGAGGCGATGCTAGCGGCGAAAACGCCCGCCCGGCACCGTGCTGCGCCAGGCCTGCATCGCAGAACCGTCGAATTGCCGTATTCCCGCGGCGGGGCAAGGCGCTCGCCTCGCGCGGCGGGCTGTTTCAGCGCTTCTCGGGCTGGCTGACGAAGCCGATCTTGCTCAGGCCGGCCGCCGCCGCGTCGGCCAGCGTCTCGGCCACAAAACGGTAGGCCACGTCCTGGTCGGCACGCAGGTGAACTTCTGGCTGCGGCTGCACCTGGCCCTGCGCCTTGAAGCGCGCCGCGGCTTCGTCGCGGCTGACGCCTTCACCGTTCCAGTAGCGCAGGCCCTGGGCATCGATGGCGAACTCGATCTTGTTGGGCACCGGCGGGTTGACCTGGCTGGTGGCCTGCGGCAGCTCCAGCTTCACCGCGTGCGTGAGCAGCGGCGCGGTGACGATGAAGATGACCAGCAGCACCAGCATCACGTCGATGAGCGGCACCATGTTGATCTCGGCCATCGGTTGCCCGGTGGTCTTGCGGTCGAAGCTGGCAAAGGCCATGTCAGCGCCGCCCGGCCGCCCGAAGGCGCTGACGCGCCCCCTCGGGGGGCAGTGAACGAAGTGAACGTTGGGGGTTCATCTCAGTGCTCCGGGGTGATCAGGCCGTGGCCGGGCGCAGGGGCCGCACTTCGGGCGCCGGAGCTGGCCTGCCGGCGCCGTCGGTCTGCGCCAGCGCCGAGCCCATCGACAAGAAAGTCAGCAGCTCGAACGCGAAGGCATCGAGCTTGGCTCCCAGGACCCGGTTGCTGCGCGTGATGGCGTTGTAGGCCATCACCGCGGGAATCGCCACGGCCAGGCCGATGCCGGTCATGATGAGCGCCTCGCCCACCGGGCCTGCCACCTTGTCGAGCGTGCCCGAGCCGCTCATGCCGATGGCCAGCAGCGCGTGGTACACGCCCCAGACCGTGCCGAACAGCCCCACGAAGGGCGCCGTCGCGCCGATGGTGGCCAGTGTGGTCAGGCCGTTTTCCAGCCGCGTGGTTTCTTCGTCAAGCACCTTCTTGATGGTGCGGGTGACGAAGTCCTGCGCGCTGCCAGCCTCTTCCAGCTTGGCGGCGCCGTACTTGGCATGGTGCGACCTGGCGTGGATGGCATGCGCGGTGAGGTGGCCAAAGGGGTCGCCCACACCATGGGTCTGGATCTCGGCAGCCACCTCGTCGAGCGAGCGCGCATTCCAGAACAGGTTCAGGAACTTGTCACTGCGCCGTGCGCGAATGACCTGGGTGATGCCCTTGATGAGGATGAGCGCCCAGGAGAAGACCGACATGGCCAGCAGAACGAACAACAAGGTCTTGCCGACGGCATCGGCCTGCAACAGGAAATGGCCCACCCCCAGGGCAGGCGCGGCGTCGGGCGGAACAACGGTGGGGTTCATGGCAGCAGCTTTCGTAGAGGCAGTTGAAGAAGTCAGCGGTCGAGTTCGAAGTCGACGCGCACCAAGGACCAGAACTCGCCGGGCACCCCGTTTTCAGTGCGGGGCTTGACGCGCGCGGCCGGCGCGGCGGCCAGCGCAGACTGGTCCAGCCGCGCAAAGCCGGAGCCCTTGTGGAGCAGCCACTGTTTCGGTGCGCCCTTGGCGTCGAACAACACCCGCAGGATCACCACGCCCTGTTCCCCCATGCGTTTGGCGGCCAGCGGGTATTCGGGCGCGGGCTCCCGCAGCCAGTCGGTGTCGGTGAGCACGACCTGACGGGGTGCGGCCGGCACCGGCGCAGGCGATGGGGCCGGTGGCGCCGGGGGTGCAGGGGGCGCCGGCGGTGCAGTCGGTGCCGGCAAGGCCGGCGGCTCGGGGGGCGGTGGCGGCGCAATGAAGACCGGTGCCGGCTGGGGCACTGGCGGTGCGGCGGCGACCACCGGTGCCGGCGGCGGTGGCGTCCTGGGCTGCGGCCTGGGTGGCGGCGGCGGTGGCGGCGCCTCCGACCGGAGTGCCACCATCTCCACCATCAATGGCGCCACCTCGCCCATCACCTGCTGCACGGCGGGCACCTGCAGCAAGGCCCAGCCCGCCAGCACATGCACACCGAGCATGGCGGCCACCAAGGCGCGCTTGGCCGGGGGCGACAAAGGCTCACGCGCCTTCGGCGGGGTCCAGGAACTGGACCGCAGTGGTTCAGCGACAGTCATGCCTGGCGTTCTTTGTGTAGGGCGTGGTCGATGTCGCCAGACCGGGCCGCCCGCTTGCGCCCATGAAGCATCGCGGCGACCAGGTTTTCACCATGCCGCAGGCTCATCAGCACAACCCCGGCGACGTGACCGAGCACCAAGCCCAGGATCACCCACGCCAGCGTGGCGTGCAGGTCTGACAGCCAGGCATAGCCCCAGAGCCAGTCGGTGGTGTAGAGAAACCCGCTCAGGCTCAGGCAGGCAACGGTCACCAGGAGGACCAGTACCATCCAGCCCCCCAACGGGTTGTGTCCGATGTAGCGCGGCTCACACCGGGCACGCAACTGGCGCGCATAGACCCAGGTGGCCCGTGGACTGCGGACGAACTGGCCGAAGCGCGCGTGGCGTGCGCCGACAAACCCCCACACCGTGCGCACAACCACCGCGAAAACGGCCAGGTACCCCGCGATGTGATGGATCTCGTCGAACCATCGGCTCAACCCGTGACCGCTGGTCCAGGCGGCCAGCACGCTGGCGGCGAGGAGCCAGTGCAGGCTGCGCACCAGCGGGTCCCAGACGCGGATCACTTCGAAGCAGCCTCGTCCGCGGGGTACACGCGCTCGAAGGTCTTCGGGTTGAAGAACGCCTCGACCTTCTGGCCCTTGCCGTCGAAGCCGTAGACCTCGTAGCAGTTGTTGTAGTGCTTGACCTGGCGGACCTTCCAGCCCTCGCCTTCGAGCTTGCGCTGCAGGTCCATCTGCAGCCGCTTCTCTTCCTTGGGCAGTGCGGGGCATTCGACGTTGCCATGGGCATGCGCCGCGCCAGCGGCGAAGACCAACAAGGTGCCGAGGACGGGTGCGAGGATGTTGCGTTTCATGGTGGCTTTCCAGACGTTGGTTGGACGGGCGTTTCAGTTCGTCGAAGGCCACAGCAGCTGCGGCCCGGCATCGGCCAGGGTTTTGCATCCGCTCAAGGCCATCGCGATCTCGAGTTCGTCGCGCAGCAGGCGCAGCGCATGGGCCACGCCCAGCGCGCCCGCTGCAGCCAGCGCATGCACATAGGGTCGGCCCAGCAGCACCGCGTCGGCGCCCAGCGCCATGGCCTTGAGCACGTCGGTGCCGCGCCGGATGCCGCCGTCGACCAGCAGCAGCACGTCGCGCCCCAGGCCCTGCCGCAGTGCCGGCAGCAATTCGGCGGTGGCCGGCAGCGTGTCGAGCGCCCGGCCGCCGTGGTTGGACACGACCAGACCCGCCACGCCGCGGGCCAGCGCCTCACGGGCATCGTCGAGATGACTGACGCCCTTGAGCAGCAGCGGCAGGCGGCTGTGCGCGCGCAGCCAGTCGACCTCGGCCCAGGTGGCAGCGCGCGGCATCAGCCCGTCGAACAGCGCGCTCTGGCCCGGCTTCAGGTCCAGCGGCTGCTTGCACCCGCCCAGGTTCACCGCACGGATGTCGTCGGGCAGTTTGAAGCCGGCACGGCGCTCGCGGTCGCGCGCGCCATGCACCGGCGCATCAACGGTCAGCACCAGCGCCTGGTAGCCGGCGGCCTCAACCCGCTGCAGCAGCGCCAGCATGAAGTCGCGGTCGTCGCGCCAATACAGCTGGAACCACAGCGGGCCATGCGTCGTTCCGGGCGCGGGCTCTTCGGCAAAGGGTCGCGCCACCTGTTCCATCTCGATGCTCGACTGGGCGCTCAGCACCAGCCCGGCCGACTGCGCCGCAGCGGCGTGCGCAACGGCCAGTTCGCCGTCGGCATGGAAGAGCCGCTGGTAGGCGATGGGCGCCAGCAGGATGGGATGTTGCAGTTCACGCCCGAGTAGATGGATGCGCGTGTGGCCGCCCGAGAGGTCGCGCAAGACACGCGGGTGCAGGCGGACGCGGTCCCAGGCGGCGCGGTTGTCGCGCAGCGTCAGTTCATCGGCTGCGCCGCCGCTGAGATAGGCCCAGGCCTGCTCGGCCACACGCGCCCGCGCCGGCGCCTCGAAGTCGGCCAGGTTGGCCACACCCGGCGGCAGCGGCTCGATACGGGGCTCGATGATGGGCGTGGCGGTCTTCATGTGTCGGCCCACATGCGCAACAGGTTGTGGTACGTGCCGGTGAGCTGCACGGTGGCCTCGCTGTCACCGCGTTCATCCCGCAGGCGCATCAGGCTCATGTCCATTTCGTAAAGCAGCCGGCGTTGCTCGTCGGAGCGCACCATGCTCTCGATCCAGAAGAAGCTGGCCAGGCGCTCTCCGGCCGTGACCGGCTCGACACGGTGCACGCTGGTGCCGGGGTACAGCACCATGTCGCCGGCGGCCAGCTTGACGCGCTGCTCGCCAAAGGTGTCCTGCACCACCAGTTCGCCGCCCTCGTACTCCTCAGGCTCGCAGAAGAACAGCGTGCACGAGATGTCGGTGCGCACCCGCTGGCCGCTGCCGGGAACAAAGCGCACCGCCTGGTCGACATGGTTGCCGTAGGTGTTGCGCTCGCCACCGTAGCGGTTGAACAGCGGCGGCAGCACGCGCTTGGGCAGCGCCGCGGAGAAGAAGATGGGGTGCTTTTCCAGCGCCTGCAGCACCAACGCCTGCAGTGCGCGCAAAGGCTCGCTGCCGGGCGCCAGTTGCTCGTTGTTCTTGACCTGCACCGCCTGCGTGCCGGCAGTGGCGCGGCCGTCCTGCCAGGGCGCCTGCGCCAGCAGGCCGCGCGCCTCGCGCACCGCATCGGGGCTCAGGATTCTTGCGATCTTCAGCAACATGGTGGGCGCGGCGCAGGGGTGGGCCAATCAGAACTTGTAGCTGCCAGTCAGGCTGACAACACGGCCGGGCCCGGGCACGTAGAAGGACGTGTACAACTGGTCGGCATAGCGCTTGTTGGTGACGTTGTCGACGTTGAGGCGGAACGTCAAGGTCTCCGGAACCATGGTGAACTCGGCCATCAGGTCGCCCTTGATAAAGCCGGGGGCGGCGAACCCAGGGTTGCGGTTGGGTGTCTGGCTGCTACGCGCGTTCAGGCCACCACCGATGCGCCATTGCGGATGCACCTGGTACGTGGTCCACAAGGTGCCAGACACCTTCGGTGACAGCGACGGGCGCTGACCCTGCCGTTCGCCGCCGGTAGCGCTGGACACATCGATCATGGCGATGGGCATCCAGGTGAAGTTGGCGAAGACCTCCCACTGGGGCGTGATGCGGCCGAGCATGTCGACGTCCAGGCCCGCCGCGTGGCGCTTGCCCGACAGCGTGACGACGCTGGACAACGGGTCGGTGTTGCGCTCATGCAGCTTGGTGTTGCGGAACAGGCCGCCGCGAAGGCTGAGCTTGCCGTCGGCGGTATCGAACTTGGCGCCCAGTTCCACGTTCACCGTCTGCTCGGGCGGGATGTCCTTGTTCGCCGCGCTCAGCGAGTAGGCGTCACCCGAGGTGTTGAACGACGTGGCGCCCATCAGGTGGAACGACCACTGCGCATCGGGCTGGAACAGCACGGCGCCGCGCTTGCTCCACTCCGACACCTTCATCTGGTAGGGCGCCACCGTCAACGGGTTCACGGCGGTGGGCGACGCCGTGGCGTACTGGTTGTAGTTGCCCACCAGGTAGTCGTAGCGCAGGCCGGCCAGCAGCTTCCACATCGGTGCGAGCTGGACCATGTCCTGCACATAGGCGCCGGCGGATTTGGAGACGTAGTCGTTGTTCGGGCGGAAACTCCGCTGCCCTTCATCAATGCTGGCCCCGTCATAGGGCGTGCCGATGGTGGTACTCGGCTTGGCCGGCACGATGCCGCCCTGCGTCGCAGGAATCGCCGCACAAACCTGCTTCTTCTCATGGGCGAAATCCACGCCAGTCTGCAGGTAGTGATCCAGACCCAGGCCCTTGAACTTGGCGCTGAGATCGCTCTGCGCGGTCAACGTTTGCATGTTCTGCTTCTTGATCTGCAAACCTCGCGTGACCACCGTGCTGGGGCTCAAGGTTTCCAACGAGACCGTCTGCCCGCCAGGCTGCAAGGTGCCAGCGCCGAAACTCCACAGCGTGGCGCGCTGATCCCGCGTGTACTCCGCGTAGCGCACCTTGGAGACCAGCTCCACCCCAGGAGTGAACCGACGGGTGTGCGAGAGCATGCCGAAGTTGGCGCTGCCGCGGTTGTAGTCGCTGCTCAGGCCGTAGTAGTTGTTGGGGTCCAATGGCACCAGGGTGCTGGTCGCAGCCGCCGCAGGGGTGTTCGTGTTCGCGAGGGCGGTCGTCGGCCTGATCCAACGCACGCCATAGTTGATGCCGTTGTCGTTCTGCAGGGCGAACAGCGTGGCGCTGAACTCGTCCTGCTCATCGATGCCCCAGCGATAGGTCCCCGCGATACCCTTCTTGTCGATGGATGAGCCAGCGCCATTGCTATCGGCGGTGTTGCCCATCACGCCCACCCGCAACGCCGAGTTTTCGCCAGTGCGCTTGTTGAAATCACCCACCACACGCAAGGCGCTGTAGCTGCCGGCGGTGACGTCGATCTGGTTCTCATCTAGCAGCCGCGCGGGCTTCAAGACCTGGTTCACCGCCCCACCGGTCGACCCACGCCCGAACAGCAGCGAGGCCGAGCCGCGCAGCAGCTCGATGCGATCCAGAAAGAAGGTGTCGCGGTCGTAGAAGGCCGGGTCGCGCATGCCGTCGATGAAGATGTCACCGGTGCTCTGCAGCGAGATGCCGTGGATCTTGATGTCTTCCTCGCCGCCCTCGGCGGCCTGGAAGCTGATGCCGGCGGTGTTGCGCAGCACGTCCTTGACGCTGTCCATCTTGCGGTCGTCCATCACCTTCTCGGTGACGACGGTGAGCGACTGCGGAATGTCTCGGATGTCCTGTTTGCCCTTGCCGATGCGGGTTTCGGTGGCCTGGTAGTCGTCTTTGCCCTGGCGCTCGGTGCTTGCCCTGACGGTGATCTTGCGCAGCACGGCCTCGCCCTGCGGCGCCGCCGCTTCGGTGGGGGCCGAGGCCGCCGGTGCAGCAGGAGCCGCTGTCACGGCCTGGGCCAAAGCCAAGGTGGAACAGCCGAAACCCGCGGCCAACGCGCCAAGGGAGCCACCGAGGGGAATGGATTGACCAAGAATCGTTCGCGATGACAGGGCAGCGCCTGTCGATGCGGCGGGAGCTGATTTTTTGGGAAGGGAGGGAGCGAATTTGTGCCGAGCCATAGAGGGAGTCCTGTTGTCGTCGGTTCAGTGTGGGCGCCGGGTTGGCGCATTGCTGAGGTCCTGGCGGCTGGCTTGGACACGGTGTAATGATAACGATTCTTATTTATAAAGTTCTGTGTCAGATCAAAAATGTCGCGCGGGACATGCCGGCATGTGATGCCGCCGCATCATCGACATGGCCGCGCCTCCCCGGGATTCATTGAAGACCGCGATCGGCCGGTGCGGCGGGCGCGCCTACTTGGTCAGGATCAGGCGGCCCATGGCCGTGAGGCGCAGCCGGTACACGGCCCCACCGTGTTCGATCTCCAACTCCTTCCCGCCCCGCAGAAGGTCTTCGCTGCGCAGCCGCGGCGGCACGCCGGCAGGACGGCATGCCAACCCTGGTGCCACCGGATCCACCGGCAACGCCCCCTCGGGGCACGGAGAAGATTCATTGATCATGCGTTTATGATAATACGATTCGTTCTCATTTACAATGAATCAACGCAAGTCATGGATGAATTTACTTGCGGCATATCAATGCTCCTGGGTCTCGTCGACAGGATCGAATAAGAACCATTATTGTTAACATTGCAGCGCACCACAGGCCGGCCCAGCTGGCTCCGCCGCCACGCCGCCCCCTGTCCACGAGGATTTCATGACTGCACGCACCTTCGTTCGCCGCGCCCTGCCGGGGGTCGCCCTCGCTCTGCTGGCCGCCACACCGGTCTGGGCTCAGGAGAAGGTGCTCAACCTTTACTCTGCCCGCCATTACCAGACCGACGAGGCCCTGTACGTCAACTTCACCAAGGCCACCGGCATCAAGGTCAACCGGCTCGACGGCAAGGAGGACGAGCTGGTCGAGCGGCTGCGCAACGAGGGCAGCGCCAGTCCGGCCGACGTGCTGATCACGGTGGACGCGACGCGGCTGGAAGTGGCCAACCAGATGGGGCTGTTCCAGCCCGTCAAGTCGGCGCTGCTGGCAGAGCGCATCCCGGCCCACCTGCGCACGCCGAACTGGTACGCCTTCTCGACCCGCGCACGGGTCATCGTGTTCAACAAGGTCGCGCTCAAGCGTGAGCAGGTGCAGAACTACGAAGACCTGGCCAACCCGGCGCTGAAGGGTCAGGTGTGCGTGCGTTCGGGCTCGCATCCGTACAACCTGTCGCTGGGCGGCGCTTTGATCGCCCACGACGGCGAGGCTCAGACCGAGGCCTGGGCGCGTGGCCTGGTGGCCAACTTCGCCCGCGCGCCCAAGGGCGGCGACACCGACCAGATCAAGGCCGTGGCCGCCGGCGAATGCGGCGTGGCCTTGTCGAACACCTACTACCTGGCGCGCATGCTGCGCTCCAACAAGCCTGAGGACCAGGAGGCGATGCGCGCTGTCGGCATCGTCTGGCCGAACCAGAAGAGCTGGGGCACGCATGTCAACGTCTCGGGCGCCGGGGTGCTGAAGTACGCGCCCAACAAGGACGCTGCCATCAAGTTCCTCGAATACCTGGCCGGCAACGAAGCCCAGGGCTACTTTGCCAACGGCAACAACGAGTGGCCGGTGGTCAAGGGTGTGCCGGTGACGCGGGAGCTGGAGGCGCTGGGCACCTTCAAGGCCGACGTGCTGCCCATCGGCGATCTGGCCCGCAACGCTGCGGCGGCGCAGCGGGCGTTCGACCGGGCTGGCTGGAAGTAGTCAGCTCGCTGCCGGTAGTGTCTCGCCCTTCGCGATGGCCCGGCACAGCACCACCATCGGCAGCAGCCCCACCACGACGATGGCCAGCGCCGCGGTGGAGGCCTCGGCCAGCCGCTCATCGGAGGCCAGCGTGTAGGCCTGCGTGGCCAGCGTGTCGAAGTTGAAGGGCCGCATCACCAGTGTGGCGGGCAGCTCCTTCATCACGTCGATGAACACCAGCAGCCCCGCCGTCAGGGCGCTGCCGCGCAGCAGCGGCAGGTGCACGCGGCGCAGCGTCTGGCCGGCGGTCAGGCCCAGGCTGCGGGCGGCGTGGTCCATGTTGGGCGTGATGCGCGCCAGGCCGGCATCCACCGACTGCAGCGCGGCCGTCAGGTAGCGCACCAGGCAGGCGTACACCAGGGCCGCGATGCCGCCGGTGAACACCAGGCCAGGGTGGCTGCCGAACAGCTGCTGCGACGCCGCCGCAAGGGCGTGGTCGAGGCGCGTCACCGGAATCAACACGCCCACCGCAATCACCGAGCCCGGCAACGCATAACCCAGCCCGACGACCCGGTGCGCCCAGCGCGTGGCCGCGCCGCGATGCACCCGCGCCGCGTAGGCGATCAGCAACGCCAGCGCCACCGCGCACACGGCCGTCAGCCCGGCCACCGTCACGCTGTTGCGCGCCAGCGTGAGAAAGCGCGGCCCGAACTGCGCGTCGCCTTCGGTGAGCGCCATCTCCAGCAGCACCCCCGCCGGCAGCAGGAAACCCAGCACCAGCGGCAGCCCGCAGGCCAGCACCGCCAGCGCGGCGCGCCCAGGGCCCAGTGGCAACCGCTGCGCGCCACGCTGCCGCAGCGTGGTGTCGTGAAAGCGCCGCCGGCCGCGGCTGAGGCGCTCCAGCGTCAGCACCAGCATCACGAAGGCCAGCAGCGCCAACGCAAGCTGCGCGGCTGCCACCCGGTCACCCAGCGAGAACCAGGCGCGGTAGATGCCGGTGGTGAAGGTCTGCACCGCGAAGTACGACACCGTGCCGTAGTCGGCCAGCGTCTCCATCAGCGCCAGCGCCACGCCGCCGACAATGGCCGGGCGCGCCATCGGCAGGCTCAGGCGCCGGAACGCGGCAAAGGGCGACAGGCCGAGCGAGCGGCCCACCTCGGTCATGCCGCCGGCGCGCTCGATGAAAGCCGTGCGCGCCAGCAGGTAGACATACGGGTACAGCACCAGCACGAACATCACCACCGCGCCGCCGAGCGTGCGCACGTCGGGGAACCAGTAGTCGGCACGCCGCCAGCCGAAGGCCTGGCGCAAAGCCGTCTGCACCGGGCCGACGTACTGCAGCAGATCGGTGTAGGCATAGGCCATCACGTACGCCGGCATGGCCAGCGGCAGCACCAGGGCCCACTCAAAGTGGCGCCGCCCCGGGAACTCGTAGCGCGTCACCAGCCAGGCCGAACCCACGCCCAGCGCGGCCACCCCAAGCCCCACCCCCAGGCACAACCACAGCGTGCTGGCGATGTAGTCGGGCAGCACCGTCTGGGCCAGGTGCGCCCAAGTAGCCTGGGTGCCGCCGCTGAAGACGTTCAACCCCACCGACACCAGCGGCGCCGCCACCAGCAGCGCCGCCAGCATGGCGACCCACAGCAGCAGCGGCCCGGCGCCGCGGCGTGCGCGCGCTGGCGGCGGCGGATGCAGCGGCAGCACCGCAGGGATCAGGTCGGGGGTTGCGCCGGGGGCCAGTGGCACGTTGATCTTGATCAGCAAAGTCGATGCGAATGATTATCATCGGCACAAAAGCGCCGACACTTGTGTTGTCGCAAATAAACGCCTCCCCTTGATGAGTTCCCCCGCCCCCGCCTCGCCCTGGCTCGCCCTGCATCACGTCACGCTGGGTTATGACCGCAAGACCGTGGTCGAAGGGCTGGACCTGCAGCTGGCGCGCGGCAGCATCGGTTGCCTGCTGGGCCCGTCGGGCTGCGGCAAGACCACCGTGCTGCGGGCGGTGGCGGGCTTCGAAACCGTACAGGCAGGCGAAGTGCGGCTCGACGGCGAACTCGTCAGCGCACCCGGTGTGCATCTGGCGCCCGAGCAACGTCGCATCGGTATGGTGTTCCAGGACCACGCCCTGTTCCCACACCTGACGGTGGCACAGAACGTGGCCTTCGGCCTGCAGGGCCAGGCCCGGTCGGCGCAGCGCGTGGCCGAGATGCTCGACACCGTGGGCCTGGGCCATGCCGCACAGCGCTACCCGCACGAGCTTTCGGGCGGCCAGCAGCAGCGCGTCGCGCTGGCCCGCGCGCTGGCACCGGCACCGCGGTTGATGTTGCTGGACGAGCCGTTCTCCAGCCTCGACGTGGAACTGCGCGAGCGCCTCGGTGCCGAACTGCGCGCGCTGCTCAAGGCCACCGACACCACCGCCCTGCTGGTCACGCACGACCAGCACGAAGCCTTCGCCATCGCCGACGAGATCGGCGTGATGCGCGATGGGCGCATCCAGCAGTGGGCCAGCGCGTACCGCCTATACCACGAGCCGGCCAACCGCTTCGTCGCCGATTTCATCGGCCAGGGCGCCTTCCTGCCCGGCGAAGTGGTGGACGGCCACCACGTGCACATGGAACTGGGCACCGCCTACAGCGAGCACGCCATCCGCTGCACCGAACACGGCGACCTGTGCGGCAGCGGCTGTGCGGTCGATGTGCTGGTGCGCCCCGACGACGTGGTGCACGACGACAGCGCGCCCACCCAGGCGCGGGTGCTGCACAAGGCCTTTCGCGGTGCCGAGTTCCTCTACACGCTGGCGCTGGACAGCGGCGCCACGGTGCTGTCGCTGGTGCCTTCGCACCACGACCATGCCATCGGCGAGCGCATCGGCATCCGCCTCGAACTGGACCATGTTGTGGCGTACAAGCGCGACGCGGCGCCGAGGGCGGCCGGCCTGCGCTGCTGACGACGCAGCACTCAGGCGAAGAACGCGTCGAACCCCGCCTCCGGCATGAACCGCCCCTCACGCTCCAGCAGCCGGGTCGGCCCCGGCATGGCCCGCTCGCGCACCGAGTGCGCGGCATCGCCGGGGTAGTAGAGCCGGCGGTGGCCGAACTCGCCCTCGAGCTCGGGCAGCACCAGCGGCGGCCGGCGCCCGCGGGCCTCGCCCAGCGCACTGTCAACGCCGGCATGGCGGCCCAGATGGGCCAGCGTCATGATCTGCGGCGGCGCGAGGTTGATGTCGCCGTCCCAGTAGCGCTGCAGGGCCTGGCGCGGCGGCAACCAGACCGCCTCGGTGGTCTCATGGTCGTCGTGACGGGCTTCCACATCGGCCGGCGCGTGCGCCACGAAGAAGCGCGTGTCGAAGCGCTTGGCCGGCGAAGCGACCGGGGTGATCCAGCGCGACCACGGCAGCAGCGTGCCGACCCGCAGGCGCAGGCCGCCGTCGGCCAACGTGTCGTTGAAGGCGGAAGCCGCCACGGCCGCACCGCCGCGTGTGGGCAGCACGCCGCCTTCGGCCAGCAGCACGCCGCACTCCTCGTAGGCCTCGCGCAGCGCGGCGACAAACAGCGCGGCGGCGGTCTGCGGCACCAGGTCCGGTTCGCCCAGCAACGCATGCAGGCGGTCATGCGGCGCGTCCAGCAGCGCGGCATCGAGCAACGCATCGGCCGCATCGAGCTTGCCGCCGGGGAACACATACGCACCGCCCAGCACGTCGGACAGGCCATGGCGCTTGAGCAGCAGCACTTCCAGGCCGCCGGGCGCATCGCGCAGCAGGATCAACGACGCGGCATGCCGCGGGCTGCGCACGGGGGTAGCGGGTGTCATGTCCTGTCCTTGGGCAGCTTCAAGCAACCCTTACAGCTTGCACTCGGTGTTGACCGCCGGCATCACGCTGGCCGTCGGCTCCACATTCTTGAAGATCGAGGCGCCCTTGCCTTCGCCGGCGCGTTCAATCTGCACGGACACCATCGGCCGCGCGAGCTGATGGTCAGCACGCATCTCGACATCGCCGAGGACGGTGTTGGTCTTCAGGCCCACCAGCGCGCTGCGCACCGCCGCCAGGTCGGTGGAACCGGCCTTCACGATGGCGGCATGCAGCACCTCCACGCCCAGGTAGGCATCAGCGTCCAGGTGGTTGGGCTTGCGCTTGAAGCGGTTGTTCCAGAGCTTGACCATCGCCTCGCTGCGCGGTGACGGGAACTGGTAGCTGTAGCCCTGCGCTGCGAAGACACCGACGGTGGCATCGCCCTGCGCGCCCAGCACCAGATCGTGGGTGAAGTTGGCTGACACCACACCCTTGTACTTCTCGAACAGGCCAGCCTGCTTGGCCTGCTTGGCGAAGGCGATGGAATCCCCGCCGATGATCACCACCGCCAGGCCCTCGGCGGGCTTGCTCGCTAGTTGGTTGACGAAGGAGCTGAAATCCGGTGTGCCCAGCGGCGCGAACAGCGTGGACTGCACGGTAGCGCCGGTCTCTTGCACGCTGGCGGCAAAGCGCTTGGCGAAGTCATGGCCCATGGAGTAGTCGGGCACGATGATGTTCCAGGTCTTCAAGCCCAGCTTCTTTATCGTCCCCTTCAACGCATTGATCTGCATCGCATCGTTGACCGTGGTGCGAAACTGGTTGGCCGAGCAGCCCTTGCCGGTGACATCGTCCGAGGTGGAGCTGACATCGATCTGCAGCGCGTTCAACCCTGCCAGCCGCTGGCCCAGCGCCATCGACATCGGCGAGGTGCTGAAGCCAATGATGAACGGCGCGCCGTCCTGCTGCGCCAGCTTGGTCACCGCGGCAATGGCGGAAGCGGGCGTGCCGGCATGGGCCTGGATGACCACCTCGTACTTGCGGCCAAGCGCGCCGCCCTGCGCATTGAGCGTGTCGACCGCCGCCTTGATGGCATCTTGGTAGAAAGGCATGACGAAGGCCATCGGCCCGGCCTCGACCAGCGGCACGCCGATCTTGATGGTTTCCTGCGCCAGAGCCGAGCCCTGCAGGGCCACGGCCGCAGTCGCGGCGGCCAGTAGTTTCTTGATCATCTGTCGTCTCCTGTTGAGGTTGCGGCACGCCGAAGGGCCACGCCGGTTGTATCCAACAACAGTGAGACGGCTGAAGGTTCAGCCTGCCACTTGGAACACCATCTTGATTTGCGTGCGCGGTGCCGTGCCGTAAATCATCGCCTGCATCGAGGCCTCCGAGGCTTGCAATGGCACGGTCTGCAACCAGCTTGGGTTGAAGCTTTGCGCCATAAGC
>JBDTQF010000082.1:0-15537 GCA_039932275.1 Burkholderiales bacterium | reverse complement strand
CGAGATGATGGCCGGAATGGCCGCTGCGAAGGTCAACAGGAAGAAGAACTTCACCAGTTCATAGCCATTGCGCTGCGCCAATCCCTCGGCGCCGGTCATGAAGCTCACGCCATAGGCGATGCCGTAGCCGACGAAGAAGTAGGCGATGGTCGACACCGAGAAATCCACCAGGATCTTCACCAGCGCATTGACCTGGTTCTTCTTGCGAACGGTGCCAAGTTCCAGGAAGGCGAAGCCTGCGTGCATGGCGAGCACCATGATGGCGCCCAACAGAATAAATAGCGTGTCCGCGCCTTGTTTCAAATTCTCCATTCAGCCCTCAATCGACGTTGACCCTCGCCCTTGCAGCACAGTCAGCGGGCGTACCGCACCAATTAAGCAAGTCATGTACCTTGTTTGGTGCCATTCAACGCCCAACACACTCGCCAATAGCGCACCTTATAGATGCAAACAGACAAATTGATGCACACATGTCGTGCCAATGCTCATTCATGGTGCCATCAGAGAATCAGCGGGTTGGACCCGATTCCCCGCCCGGTTAGAATCGCGGCAACGCGTTGCCCACCAGTCGGCACGCTGTGGTCACTTCCGACCTTCCCCAACCGCCCGGTTCGATGACTGGGGCTCTCTCACCGAGGGCTCGCGCGCCGGGGCGTCGTGCGCTCAACAGCGCACTCCAACACACACATGACCTTTGACGATCTGGGCCTGGCCCAGCCGATCCTTCGTGCCGTTCACGAAGAGGGCTACACCCATCCCACCCCCATCCAACAGCAGGCCATTCCGATGGTCCTGGCGGGCGGCGACCTGCTCGCGGGCGCGCAGACCGGCACCGGCAAGACGGCCGGCTTCACGCTGCCGCTGTTGCACCAGCTGATCAGCAGTCCGGCGGTGAAAGACCGCCGCGGCCGCACCGCCATCCGCGCGCTCATCCTCACGCCGACCCGTGAACTCGCCGCGCAGGTGGAGGAAAGCGTGCGCACCTACGGCAAGCACCTGCCGCTGACCAGCATGGTGATCTTCGGTGGCGTCGGCCTGCAGCCGCAGATCGACCGACTGAACCGCGGCGTTGATATCCTCGTTGCCACGCCGGGCCGCCTGCTGGACCACCTCTCGCAGCGCACGCTCGACCTGTCGCATGTCCAGCATTTCGTGCTCGACGAAGCCGACCGCATGCTGGACATGGGCTTCGTCCACGACATCAAGAAGGTACTGGCGGTGCTCCCGCCCAAGCGCCAGAACCTGCTGTTCTCGGCCACCTTCAGCGACGAGATCAAGGCCCTGGCCGATAAGTTGCTGAACCAGCCGAAGGTGATTGAAGTCGCGCGCCGCAACACCACCGCCGAGAACATCGCGCAGCGGGTGATCCGAGTGGGCCGCGAAGCCAAGAAGGACCTGCTGGCCCATCTGGTCAAGAGCAACGACTGGCACCAGGTGCTGGTCTTCACCCGCATGAAGCATGGCGCCAACCGGCTGGCGGAGTTCCTGAACAAGCAGGACATCACCGCGATGGCCATCCATGGCAACAAGAGCCAGGGAGCCCGTACGCGTGCGCTGTCGGAGTTCAAGAGCGGCGATCTACGGGTGCTGGTGGCCACCGACATCGCGGCCCGCGGCATCGACATCGAAGAGCTGCCCCACGTTGTCAATTTCGAGCTGCCCAACGTGCCCGAAGACTATGTGCACCGCATCGGCCGCACCGGCCGCGCCGGCGCCCAGGGCGAGGCCCTGTCGCTGGTCTGCCTGGACGAGGACAGTTTCCTCGCCGACATCGAAAAGCTCATCAAGCGCTCGATTCCGCGCGAGACCATCGCCGGGTTCGAGCCGCCCGCCAACGAGCGGGCTGAGCCGATCCTGTTGGGGCGGCGCACCCTCAACGGCGGAGGTGGTGGCGGTGCAGGCCGCGGCGGCAATGGGCGCGGTGACAGCCGCGGTGACAGCGGCGGCCGAAGTGCCCCGCAACGCCCCGGTTCGCGTCCTGGCCAAGGCGCCGGTGCAAAGAGCACCAGCGGGCCGGCGCGGCGTCCTCAGCCTGCCAATTCGAACCGCAGCAGGTAAAGCAGGCGCAGCGCCAGCCGCTGGCCCCACGGCATTGAAGGGGGCGCAGTGCGCCCCCTGAAGGCACCCGCCGAGCGGGCCAGCGACAGCGGTTTTTCGTACCGGACCTGCGCACCCTCGCGGCTGCTCTCCGCCGTGCCGCTGCGCTGGTAGCCGAGCCGCTCATACAGCTGGATGGCAAGGACGTTGTCCTGCGCCACCAGCAAGGCCATGCGCGCATAGCCATGGGCCACGGCATGGTCCTCGGCCTGCCGGATCAGCGTGCGGCCCAGGCCCCGGCCCTGCGAGGCACCATCGACGGCCACGCAGTCGAGCCAGGCCAAGTCGCCGCGCGCACGCAGGGTCACGCTGCAGAACCCTTCGATGCGCCCCTTGACGACCAGCACATGGGCGCCATAGCCCTGGTTGCGCACCAGGCGGCCGACGGTATCCGTCGGCAGGGTCGGGAACTGGGCGCGGATCAGGCGCCTGACACGCGCCCAATCGGCCAGCCGGACCGGACGCGTATCGCTTTCGCTGGGCGTCGCATCGGCGACCTGCAGTTCATCCCAAACACCGGCTCTGATAGACATGCGCGTCCCACTGACTCAAACAGTTAACCGTGCGTGAAGTGCCGCACGGGGCGGCCGTTTATAGGCGACCTCGGAGCAGGACACCACACCCTGTTTGGGTGCCGCCCGCAGTCTGCTTTTCTCAGCTCCCGCAGATCGGCACTTTTCCAACAATTGATGTGGCGCAAGTTGCCGGCGGCCTGCTTCCAGTTCGGGGGCGGCTTGATGGCATGCTCGCGTCGACACGAACAACACCCTGCCGCTGTTCACCACGCGCGACGCGCAGCGGGCCATCGCCCACCTGCAGCCGGTGGCCAGCGGCAAGGACGTGGCCATCGGCGCCGATCTGCAGATGCGCCTGACCCCGGCGGGGCACCTGCTCGGGGCGTGTTCCATCACCGTGCGCAACGCCGAACACAGCGTGCTGTTCTCCGGCGACGTCGGCCGCACCGATGACCTTCTGATGCCACCACCCCAGGTGCCCGACAGCGCCGACGTGCTGCTGGTCGAGAGCACCTACGGCAACCGCCTGCACCCGGATGAGGACGTGCAGCAGCGCCTGGGCGACATCATCCGCCGCACCATCGCGCGCGGCGGCACGGTGCTGCTGCCCACCTTCGCGGTGGGACGGGCGCAGGCGCTGATGCTGATCCTGCAGCGGCTGCGGCAGGCGGGCGAAATCCCCACCGACCTGCCGATCTACCTGGACAGCCCGATGGCGCAGGAGGCCACGCGCATCTACCTGGCCCATCGCAAGCTGCTGCGCCTGCCCGCGGCCGAATCACGCACCCTGTGCGACCACGTCACGGCGGTGGTCACGCCCAAGGATTCCGAGAAGCTGGTGCGCCAGCGCTGGCCCAGCGTCATCCTGTCGGCCAGCGGCATGGCCACCGGCGGGCGCGTGCTGTACCACCTGGCCTCGCTGGCGCCGCATCCGCGCAACAGCATCGTGTTCCCGGGCTTCCAGGTGCCCGGCAGCCGGGGCGCCAAGCTGGTGGATGGTGCCCGCGACGTGAAGATCCACGGCCAGTACGTGGCGGTGAAGGCCGCGGTCCATCACCTGGAGGGGTTCTCGGGACATGCCGATGCCAACGGGCTGCTGCAGTGGATGCGCCGGCTCGCGCAGCCACCACAGCAGGTTTACGTGGTGCACGGCGACGCCGATGCCGCCGACGCGCTGCGCATCCGCATCGACGAAGAACTGGGCTGGAAGGTCCGCGTTGCCCCGCACGGTGCGACCGTGCCGGTCTGAGCGGCGTCCTTCTTCGCGCTCCCCGTCAGGCCGGCTTGGCGCCGGCCTTCTTCTTGGCCTTCTTGCCCTTGGTCTGGTGGCTCACGGTCTTGTGTGCGCCTTTCTTGGCCTGGGCCGTCGCCTTCTTGCCCTTCTTGGCCGTGGCACCCTTGGCGGTCTTGCCATGCGCCTTGGCGGCCTTCGACGGCTTCTTGGGCGTCGCCGTATCGGCTGCCGCCGTGGGAGCCGGTTTGGCCACGGCAGTGGCAGCGGGCTGCTTCGGCATGGGTGCCTGCGCAGCCAGTGGTGCCGCGGTGGGTGCGGGCGTTGCCGGCGCGGCGAGGGCCGGAATCGGTTGGGGCAGCGGCGTGGGCGCAGGCGGCGGCTTGGCCGTGGCGACAGCAGATTGCGCGTTCACGGCGCCGGTCAGGGCAACGGTAGCCAGGACAACGATCAGGCGTTTCATCAAAGGTCTCCTCCGGGAAAAATCAGTGGAACAAGAAAGTGCCGTCAAGCATGGGCATCAATCGAACCGACCAACGCGCAGCCACTTGGTGGCCACCCATTTCTCGCCCGCCCTCACCGGCGCGCCGCCGTGCAGGCTGCGGGTCGCCGGGTGCGGTCGGTCGTAGCTGAAGAACACGGCATTGCCTTTGACCGGCGCCACTTCGAGCTGCACATCCGGGAAGGTGGTCGCGCCACCCTGGTCCGGTGTGTTCAGGTACATCACCAGGGTGCCCACACGCTGGCCGCCGCGCTTGAGGATGGGCACCGAGCCGGGTTGCGCCGGGTCGAAGTAGTCGTAGTGCGGCTTGTATTCGGCACCGGGCCGGTAGCGCAGCACCTGCAGCCCTTCACCGTTCTCGACCGGCCAGTTCAGCAGCGCCGCGATGCGTGCCTCGATGCGGGTGATCAGGAGCCCATCGCCGCGCGAGAAGAACATGCCGTCGCTGGTGCGGGCGATGTTGACCTCGCTGCCGCCGGTAGCGTTGTCGATGGTTTCGGAGCGCACCAGCCGGGGCCGCGCCAACTCGATCAGCTCGTCGCACTCCTGCGCGTCCAGCAGCCCGCCCAGCGCCACCACCCGCGGGTTCTGCATGGCCATCAGCACGTGCACATCGCGGTCCAAGGCACGCACGACGGTGGGCGCATCACGCAGGTCGAGGTCGGGCAGCGGGGTCGCGGCTGGCGTCTCCGTGGTCGTTGGCTGGGCCTGCTGGGCCAGGAAGCCCTGCAAGGTGTCTTCCAGCGTGGCCAGAGCGACGTCTTCCTGCCAGCCGCTGCTGACCATGGCCTTCAGCACCACCTCCGGTGCATGGCCGGCGCGGGCTTGCTCGACGATCCATTGCCGCAGCTCCGGCGTGGGGGTCTGGCTGCTCATGGATGGATTGTCGCAGCGCCGGCAGGTGAGATTCGCCCGCCCCGGCTCAGGCCGCCACGGGGGTGTGGCGGCGGCGAAACACCCAGCGGTCAGGCTCCGACGCCGCGGCGTCGAAGATGTAGCCGTCGGCGTCGAAAGCCTTGAGCCCATCGACCTCGCGCAGCCGCTGCTGGATCACGAAGCGCGCCATCGCGCCGCGTGCACGCTTGGCCCAGAAGCTGATGACCTTCCACTGCCCGGCCTTGCAGTCCTCGAACACGCACTCCACCACACGGGCGGCGAGCACGCGCCGGTCCACCGCCTTGAAGTACTCCTGCGAGGCCAGGTTCACCACCACCGGCTGGCGCTTGCCGGCCTGGCGGTCGTTGAGATACGCCGCGATCTGCGCTCGCCAGTAGGCGTAGAGGTCCTTGCCCTGCGGGTTCGCCAACCGCGTGCCCATCTCCAGGCGATAGGGCTGCAGCGGGTCCAGTGGCTTCAGCACGCCGTACAGACCGGACAGGATCACCAGATGATCCTGTGCCCAGGCCAGGTCGGCCGCGGCCAGGCTGGGGGCGTCCAGCCCGGTGTACACATCGCCGGCAAAGGCCAGCACCGCGGCCCGGCTGTTGCGGCGTGTCGAGCGCGGCGACCAGGCGGCATACCGGCCGACGTTGAGTGCCGCCAGCGGGTCCGACAGGTCCATCAGCGCGGCAATCTGCGCCGGTGTCTGGGGTTTGAGCAGGTCGATCAAGCCGGCGGCCTGCGCCATGAAATGCGGCTCACCACGCGAACGCACCGTCGTCGGGGTCTCGTAGTCGAGTGTCTTGGCAGGCGAAATCAGCAGCAGCATGGTGGGTCGGCAGGCAGATCGATACAACCGGGTAGGCGCGGGGCCGGCCGATTATCCCGGCCCATCGACAATGCCTGCGTGCACACCGCGCCCGCTTCCAACCCCACCTCCAACCCCGATTGCCCCTGCGACAGCGCCCTGCCCTATGCCGACTGCTGCGGCCGCTATCACACGGGCCTGCAGGCACTGCAGGCGCCGGATGCCCTGGCGCTGATGCGCTCGCGCTACAGCGCCTTCGTGCTGCATCTGTCCAAGTACCTGCTGGCCACCTGGCACCCCACCACACGGCCCGCCACGCTGGCGCCCGATGAACCCGGGTTGCGCTGGCTGGGCCTGCAGGTGCGTGAACACCGCGTCATCGACGCCGACCATGCCGAGGTGGAATTCGTGGCCCGCAGCAAGCTCGGTGGCCGGGCCCACCGCCTGCACGAGCGCAGCCGCTTCGTGCGCGAGCAGGGGCGCTGGTACTACATTGACGGTCAGATTCGCTGACCCAGTCCCGTCGATGACCCCGCTCCAGATCGAGACCCTCTTCCAGCGCCTGGCCCAGGCAAATCCGCAACCGGCCTCCGAGCTGGTCTACAGCTCGGTGTTCGAGCTGCTCGCGGCCGTGCTGCTGTCGGCCCAGGCCACTGACGTGAGTGTCAACAAGGCGACCCGGCGCCTGTTCGCGGTCGCCAACACCCCGGCCCGGATGCTGGCGCTGGGCGAAGAAGGACTGGCCAGCCACATTCGCACCATCGGCTTGTACCGCACCAAGGCACGCCACCTGCTGCAGACCTGCCGCTTTCTGATCGAGCGCCACGGCGGGCAGGTGCCGCGCGACCGCGCTGCGCTGGAAGCCCTGCCTGGTGTGGGCCGCAAGACCGCCAACGTGGTGCTCAACGTGGCCTTCGGCGAAGAGACCATTGCAGTGGACACGCACCTCTTCCGCGTCGGCAACCGCACCGGCCTGGCGACCGGGCGCACGCCCTTCGAGGTCGAGCAACAACTGCTGGCCCGTGTGCCGCCACGCTACCGGGCCGATGCGCACCACTGGCTCATCCTGCACGGCCGCTACGTCTGCACCGCCCGCTCACCACGCTGCGGCGTTTGCGCCGTGAGTGATTGCTGTGACGCCTTTGCCGTTCAGCTGAAGGCCAACCCCCAGGCCACCACGCTCACCCCAGCGTAACGGCCTTCGCAGCCGCTGCCTTTGCGCCCTGGCGCGGGCAGAACGCACAGAGTGCCCCACTACAATCGGCGCCCACCCCTTGCACCACCGCTTCGAAACCCGCCCGGTGATGCCACTTCGTCAGCCCTCTGCGACCCGGAACCACCAGCGCGATGTCCATCCTCGAAGACTTGGCCGAGCGGGTTGAACGCCTGCTGTTGCGGCATGAAGAACTCAAGCGCACCAACGCGTTGCTGGAACAGCAGCTCGCCGCGGTGGTCACCGAACGCGATGGCCTGCGTTCGCGGCTGTCGGCCGCCCGCAGCCGCATCGACACGCTGATCGAGCGGCTGCCCACGAACACCGGCGACACCCCGCCCGAGGGCGAAGCACCCACCCGCCCGGGAGGCAGTCTGTGAAGCAGCTCGAAGTCACCATCATGGGCCAGAGCTACATCCTGGCCTGCCCCGAAGGCCGGGAGACGCAGCTGCTGGAGGCGGTGGGCGGCGTCGACCGCGAGATGAGCGCCATCCGCGACGCCGGCAAGGTCAAGGCACGCGAGCGCATTGCCGTGCTGGCTGCGCTGAACCTGGCCTATGTCCTGGCCGAAGCGCCCAGCGCGCCAGCCGCACCGGCCCCGGCACCTGGCCATGACGCGGCGGGCGACGACAGCGTCGATCTGCCCGCCTTGGTGCGGCGTCTCGACGCCGCGCTGGGCCGCGACGGCCAGCTGCTGTAAACACGCTGCGTGCAAGGCGCGCATCACGCTGCAGATCACCTTACTCGTGGGCACGACTTCACACCCGTTTGCTCGCCACCGCGCCCTAGAATGGTTTCGTCCGTCGCGTTCGCGAAGGCTTTTATTTCCTTGAACCGATGCTCATATGAGCTTGGGCTTGGAACATTGCCTGGTGGGTGTGATCGTCTCGCGTCAGATGAACCCGAAGCCTTGCTGACCTGGCCCACCTGAATCCCCTGGGTTCAGGAATGCGGCCTTCGGTACGCGGCGGACACCTTCTTCGACATCGCATGCCCGCACCACGCCACTGGTTGATGAAGAGCGAGCCTGACGAGTGCTCGATCGACACCCTCGCCTCGCTGCCGCACCAGACGGTATCGTGGACCGGCGTGCGCAACTACCAGGCGCGCAACTTCATGCGCGACGAGATGCAAGTGGGCGACGGCGTGCTGTTCTATCACTCGTCGTGCCCGCAGCCCGGCATTGCCGGGCTGGCCACGGTGGTCTCGGAGGTCTACCCCGACCCGACGCAGTTCGACCCGGCGAGCCCCTACTTCGACGCCAAATCCAAGCATGACCAGCCGCGCTGGCTGCTGCGCGACGTGAAGCTGGCGCGCAAGACCCGGCTGCTGTCGCTGGCCGAGATGCGCGCCGCGCCTGCACTGGCCCCGATGCAGGTGCTGCGGCCAGGCAATCGCCTGTCGATCACGCCCGTGACCGCGCAGGAATGGCGCACTGTCGTGGCCTTGCTCGACAAGGCCTGAAGCTCTTATAAGTCAACGCCGGGCCGCCCCAAGTTGACTCACCCCCTCGGGGGGCTGAGCCCGGACAGGCACAGTCCGGTGGACTGGGCCTGCCTGGCGAAGGGCCGGCCGCTGGTGGGCGGCGCGGCCTGCAAGGCGACGGCGGCATCGCAGTCGTCTGGGGGCGCTCTCCAGGAACCGCCGGGGTGCTCTCAGTCCGGCGCGCTACCGGGCGCTCGGGCGGCGAGTGCGATGGCGGCGGGCGCCACCCGGTTGCCACCGCGCTTTGCTGCGTCCGCCAGGGCCTGTTCGGCCGCCTGGCTCAGGGTGTCGAGCGAGTCGGCGGTGTGGGGGAAGCTCGCCAGCCCGACGGTGACAGTGAACTGCATCGGCTGGCCGCCATGCACCACCACATGGGTAGCGCATTGGCGTCGCATCTGTTCCATGCGGGTGTGCGCGGTGGCCAGGCCGACGCCAGACAGCAGGATCGCGAAGCGGGCCGGCGAGACATTGGAAATGATGTCCATCGCCCGCGTGTTGGCGCGCAGCAGATGGCCCACCGCGTTGGCCACCTGCGCCAGACCGGCATCGCCGTGCGCAGCGCGCAGCGCGTCGGGCGCGTCGATGGCCAGCAGCACCAGCGCGAACTCGCGGTGTTCGCGGGTGGACAGCGCCAGCTCGCGCTGCAGATGGTTTTCGAACTGCTCGCCGCGGAACAGCTCGGTCGGGCGGTCCAGGCCCTCGCGGTGCTGCCGCGCAAGTTCATCGAAAGAGGCTTGCTGGCGCTCCAGCTGACCCAGCACCGATTGCAGTTGGTGAGCCTGCAGACGTGAGGCCGTATCGTCCCACCACAGGTTGAGCACCCACGGCACCGCGACGTCAGGACCCGGCACCACACAGCGCAGCGTTCTGAAATCGAGCTTGGCAGTGGCCCGCTCGAAGCGGTGTTCTCCCGCTGCCGGCATGCCCGCGCCCACGGCGCGCTGGTCGGCCGCCTGCACGGCAGTGGCATCGGCCAGCGGCAGCACGTCGAGGTCGGTGGCGCCGGTGAGCTGCTCAAGGCCGCGCTCAACGAAGGCGAGGTAGCGGTCGTTGGCCCACAGATAGCGGCCGGATGCCGCATCCTTCAGGCACACAAGCGCACCCGAGGTCTGCAGCAGGTCGAGCAGGCCAGCGTTCAGTGCGGCGGCATCGACGGAGTCCGGCTGGTCAGGCATCACGGCATGCGGCCCCAGCAGGTGCCGCGGAGAAACAAGGATGGCTCATGATACCCAGGCGAGCGAGCCAGACGACGATGGCGCCATTGCACTGTCGCAGCTGCTTGCGGCAAGGCCGCTGCCAGTGTCGCAACAGCCGACGACCAGAATGCGATGGCCCGGCTAGAGCGCGCCGACGCGGCCCTTTACGAAGCCAAACGCCTGGGCCGCAACCGGGTCGAGGCCGCGCAAGACTGATCAGCCGATCAGCACCTGCATGCTGCGTTCGTACTCGCTCGTAAGGCTGTCGAACAGCACCAGCAGTTCTTCGCTGGCCACCGCCACTTCCTGCCGCCCAGTGCCCTCGCGCGCATGGCGGGCGCCGTCGAGCATGCGCTGCCAGGCGGCCTCGGCCGCGGCCAGGGCCTCGCGGGTGGCGGCGGTGCTGAGCGGGATGTCGCGCAGGTAGGCCAGGCTGCGCTCGAAAGCCTCGGCAGTGCTGGCCACCTCCGGCGCGAAGGCCGGCAGGCCGGCCGGCATCGCCGCAGTCAGCAACGCGAACTTGGCCAGCCGCTGCGACAGCATGCGCTGCCGGGCCGCAATGTTGATGACGTGCAGCGTGGGCGCCAGCCCGGCGTCCTCCAGCACCATCGTCAGCTGCTCGGCCCGCGTCAGCAGGCGCTCGGCCGCCTCGTCCAGGCTGCTGAGCACGGCCAGCGCATTCCCGGGCCCGACGGCCAGGCCGCTTTCAAGCCGTTCGTGCAGGTCGCTCCAGGCCTGCTGGGCCGAGACGATCAGGTCGCCGAAGGTGGGCTGGGACAGCGTCTTGATCAGGTTGGCCAGCACGTCCTGGATCTGCGCCACCGAGGCCGCCAGCAGCGCGCGCGAACCGCTTTCGTCCACGCCGGCCATCGCCAGCGCATACAGCTTGACCACCCGCTGCGACAGAAAGCGCAGGCGCCCGGCGCGGTTGACGGCCTCGCCGTAGTGGGCCGCGGCGATGACCTGCTGCGACACCTGGCCGATGCGCCGCTTGGCCTGCATCGATGCCGAGCGCAGCAGCCGGAAGGCTTCGTCCTCGCTGACCTGGCGGGCCGTCATCAGGATGCCCTTGGCGCGATCCACCAGCTTGCGCTCCTCCAGCCGTTGGGAGAGTTCTTCGAGATCGGCGCGCAGCTTGCGCTCGCGTACAAAGCGGGCACAGGTCAACTGCAGCAGCGGGCGCAGCCGGTTGGGGGCGTAGCCGTTGACGACCCACGACGCGATGCCGCAGTCGAGCGAGCGCTCCATCACCTCGACCCGCAGGTCGCTGGTGAATACCAGGACCGCTGTCGGTGCAGCCTGGTTCAGCAGTCGCACCGCATCGAAGAACAGCTCACCAGCTTGGGGAAACCAGCAGACGATCACATCAGGTGCATGACGCACGGCGCTGCGCACCATTTCAGCGCACAGGCAGCGCTCGATCACTTCCGCGCCGGCCGTTTCGAGGTCGGCGACCAGGTCGGGCGCATCGGGTACGGGCGGCGCCACCACCAGGGCGGTAAGGCGCGTCTTCAGGGGCTCAGGGGTCACAACGGCTTTCAGTTCCTGCGGCTAGGCACCTGCGCCGCAAACGTGCGCACAGCGCCACCGTTTCGGTGCAAGCACGTCGCACGCCAGCCTGGCGGTGTCACGCGCACGCTTGGCACGGTCATTGCTGCACTGCACACGAGACGTCAACGACGCCGTCTCGCCCGGTGCCCCCGCACACCCGGTCATGCGCACACAGCCGTGCGCAGTCATGTGCCTCCCGGCCGCACACAGCGGCCAGCCGTATCCCTGGAGGATCACATGAGCAGCTCGCCTGTTCCCACACCCGTCCCCCATCTGTTCGTCAGCCGCCGCATTGCGCCGGCCCGGCACTAAGGCCCCGATCATGTCTGGCTTCAAGACCTTCCTGCGCGCGGGCCACTGGCCGACGCTGTTCGCCTCGTTCCTGTATTTCGACTTCTGCTTCGCCATCTGGGTGCTCAACGGCGCGATGGGGCCGTTCATCAGCGAGGCCTTCCAGCTCTCGCCGGCGCAAAAGGGTTTCATGATCTCGGTGCCGATCCTGGCCGGCGCGCTGATGCGCTTTCCGCTGGGCGTGCTGTCGCAGTACATCGGCCGCAAGAACGCAGCGATGGTCGAGATGGCGCTGATCATCGCAGCGCTGATCTTCGGCTACTTCTTCGTCGACAGCTACGACAGCGTGCTGGCGATGGGCGTGCTGCTGGGCATTGCCGGTGCCAGCTTCGGCGTGGCGCTGAGCCTGGGCAGCGGCTGGTATCCGCCCAAGTACAAGGGCCTGGCGATGGGCATTGCCGGTGCCGGCAACTCGGGCACCGTGCTGGCCGTGCTGTTCGCACCGCCGCTGGCGATGAAGTTCGGCTGGCAGGTCGTCTACGGCCTGGCCGCGCTGACCATGCTGCTCCCGATGGTGGTGATGTGGTTCGCTGCCAAAGAGCCGCCGGACCGCGAGCACCAGAGCCTGCGGGAACACGTGGCCTGCCTGTTCGAGAAGGACGGCTGGGCCTTCAGCCTGATCTACATCATCACCTTCGGCGGCTTCATCGGCCTGGCCAGCTTCCTGCCCACCTACTACTACGACCAGTTCAAGGTCACCAAGGTCGAGGCCGGCCAGCTCACCATGCTCGCCACGCTGATGGGATCGGGCGTGCGCGTGCTGGGCGGCTATGTGAGCGACCGGCTGGGTGGCATCAACACCCTCACCGGCGTGCTGCTGTTGGTGGCCGGCACGCTGGTGCTGTGCGGTCTGGCCGGCACCTCGCTGACCATCACCACGCTGCTGTTCATGCTGTGTTTTGCCGCCCTGGGCGCCGGCAACGGCGCGCTGTTCCAACTGGTGCCGCTGCGCTGGCCGCTGGCCACCGCGGTGGCCGGTTCGATGATCGGCGAAGTGGGTGCGCTGGGCGGCGGTTTCCTGCCGAACGCGATGGGCCTTTCCAAGCAGTACGCCGGCAGCTACCTCTGGGGTTTCGTCTCCTTCGCGGTGCTGGCGTTGGCCATGCTTGGCATGCTGCGTGTGGTCCAGATCCGTTGGACCCGTACCTGGGCAGAAAAAGGCGGGCGAGCCCGACCCACCCCGACCGAAGGTGCTTCGCACCACGGCAGCAGCCAGCCCCGCGCCGCACGCCGGGTGGTCTGAGGCGGAATGGTCGTGACACACCGCCCCCCTTCTGCGGCGCAAGCGCTGTCACCGTGGCAGGAAGAGCAGCCAGATGACCAGCAGGACGTTGAAGCCGAGGGACACGGCCAGCGCCGCCTTCCACAACACCGCCGGGTCGCGCCGGGCCAGCGGTGTGCGGCCCACGGCGCCCAGTGGCCGCGAGGCGCCGCGCTCCAGCGCGAGCACCAATTCTTCGGCGGTCTCGAAGCGCAGGCGGGCGTCGCGCGCCACGGCCTTGCACAGCACATGGTCGAGCCAGATCGGCACGTCGGGCCGCAGGCGCGACGGCGCTCGCGGGTCGCGCCGGTAGCGCGCCACCTGGTAGGGCTCGATCTCGCCGTAGGGCAGCTGACCGGTGAGCGCCTGGTACAGCGTGACGCCCAGCGCGAACAGGTCGCTGCCGGCATCGGCGCGGCCACCCTCTTCCCACTGCTCGGGGTTCATGTAGCTGGGCGTGCCGGCGTGCAGTTCGCGCACCGCGGCCGGCTCCTGGCCGGACACGGCCACACCGAGATCGAGCACCCGCCACTGGCCGTCGTCGCCGCGGTGCAGGTTGCCGGGCTTGATGTCGCGGTGCACCACGCCCTGCCGGTGCAGCCGGCCGAGCGCCCGGCCCACCGCGATGCCAGCCTGCACCAGCTCGGCCACATCGAAGCGCCGGCCGCCAGCCATGAGCTGCTCCAGCGTCTGGCCGGCATGCCAGTCGAACACGCTGTAGCAAGCGCTCGCCGCGGGGTTGTCGTGCACACGCACGAAGCCCTGGCCCTGGCGTTCGGTGACGCGCGCACCCAACCAGGCCTCGTGGGCCAGCATGGCGCGTTCTTCCGGGTCGCTGGCGCGCGATTCGTGCAGCGTCTTGATCGCCACGAGCTGCCGGCTGGCCACCGCGCGCGCCTGGTAGAGGCGATGCACGCCGGTGTCGGCCACCAGTGCGGTGATGATGTAGCCGTCGAGCGCGCCGCCCACCTTCAGCCGCGGCGGCACGGGCAGCGTCTGCGCACGCAGGCGGGCATCGGCCATGCGCTGCGGCGCCAGGCCGTGCACGCGCAGCACCACGGCGCTGGCGTTGTCGCGCGAGCCGGCATCGAGCGCGGCCTGCACCAGCGCCGCGCTGGTCTCCTGCGCGCTGCCGGCCTGCAGCAGCGTGGCCATGCGGCCCGGGCTCAGGCTCTGGTGCACGCCGTCGCTGGTGAGCACGAGGCAGTCACCAGTGTGCAGGTCGCCCTGCAAGTAGTCGACATGCACCGTGCGGTCGAGCCCCACCGCGCGGGTCAGCTGGCTGCGCAGGTCGGGATGGTCGAGGCAGTGGTCGTCGGTGAGCTGCAGCAGCTCACCGTCGCGCAGCAGGTAGGCGCGGCTGTCGCCCACATGCGCCACAGTCCAAGTCTGGCCCTGCAACGCCAACGCGGTGAGCGTGGTCAGGCCGGCGCGGTGCTCGCCACCGACGCCGCTGCGGCGCCGGTTGTGGTCGGCCAGCCAGGCGTTCTGCGCGCCGATGAGGCGGTCGAACACCACGGTGGTCTCCCAGGTCGCGGGGGCCGCATGAAACTCCTGCACCAGCGCCAGCACGGTGGTCTGCGCTGCTTCCAGACCCAGGCCGCCGGCCGAGACCCCGTCGGCCAGCGCCACCACCAACCCGCGCTCGCTTTCGTGCGCCGGCGCCCGCTGCGCGGCCACGCAGTCCTCGTTGCGTTCGCGCGCGCCGGCACTGCTGTTCTGACCGATCTCGACATCGAAGCTCATGACGTGCGTCGCCCTGGTGCAAAGGCGCGCATTGTGAACGAGGCTGTGATGAAACTGCCCGCCCCGATCGCCGCGGCGACGGGCGCTGGCACTGTGATTGCATTGCTGACGCAACGCGTTTGAAGGAGTAGACGATGAAGAAGATGAAGCTCGTGATGATCGGCAATGGCATGGCCGGCGTGCGCACGCTGGAAGAGCTGTTGAAGATCGCACCCGAGATCTACGACATCACCGTGTTCGGTGCCGAGCCGCACCCCAACTACAACCGCATCCTGCTCAGCCCGGTGCTGGCCGGCGAGCAGACGGTGGACGAGATCATCCTCAACCCGCTGACCTGGTACGAAGAGCACGGCATCCACCTCCACTTGGGCAAGAAGGTGGTCAAGGTCGACCGCACCAAGCGCATCGTCTACGCCGAAGACGGCAATGGCGCCACAACTTCGGCCGAATACGACCGGCTGCTGATCGCCACCGGCTCGCACCCCTTCATCCTGCCGGTGCCGGGCAAGGACCTGACCGGCGTGATCGCCTACCGCGACATCGCCGACACCAACACGATGATCGAGACCGCCAAGACGCACAAGCATGCGGTGGTCATCGGCGGCGGCCTGCTGGGCCTGGAAGCGGCCAACGGCCTGATGCTGCGCGGCATGCAGGTCACGGTGGTGCACATCATGCCGTGGCTGATGGAGCGCCAGCTCG
>JBDTQF010000081.1:0-15547 GCA_039932275.1 Burkholderiales bacterium | reverse complement strand
GCAGCGTGGCCTCGTACTTGACGGCGTTGTCGACGAAGTTGGCGCGCTCGCGGTCCATGTCCACCGAGTTGCCGTCGAGGTTCGACTGCGCCGGCTGCGCGTACAGCAGCTTGCGTTCGGCCTGTTCACCGATGACGGTGGGGAAGTGCGCCGCCGAGGTGGTGGCCAGCATCGCCAACCCGCCCGTGCTGCCGCCCTGCGCCAACGACAGCATCGGGCTGCCACCGCTGCTGCCATTGGCCTGCGCAGCGGGGCCGCGGGTGGCGTCGCGCAGCGCCTGGGCGAAATCCATGTCGCGGGCGGCAAAGCCCGGGGTGTCGGCGTTGGCGATGTTGCTGGCGAGCATGCGCTGGCGCTCCGAGCGCAGCAGCAGCGCCTGGGCTTGTACGTTCAGCGTATCGGTGAGTCGGTCCAACATGTCACACCTCGAAGGTCTGCGTCTCGCCCGGGTGCCGGGAAAAGCTGGAGTGAGGGCAGTTGGGGCCGATTCTTGGTGCCCCAGGCCGGCAACATGAGCGGGAAAAGCGGCCCTTGCACCCCGCATCTCCGGCGCTGGCAGGCCGCGCCAGCGCCTAGAGTCGCATCCCATGACGGATCACTGTCTCCACCGCCTGTTCACCTTCGCCACCCTGGCCCTGGCCTTGCTGGCCGGCCCGGTGCGTGCACAAGACACCGCGGCCACTGTGGCACTGCCCACCGACACGCTGGCCCAGGTGCGCAGCCTCACACAGGCGCACACCGTGGTGCCAGACGGTGCGCGCATCGAGATCGAAGTGGGCAGCCTCGACCCCCGGTTGCGCTTGGCGCCCTGCCAGCGCATCGAACCCTACCTGCCCGCCGGCCAGCGCCTGTGGGGCAAGACCCGCATCGGCCTGCGCTGCAGCAGCGGCCCGGTGGCCTGGAATGTCTACCTGCCGCTGACGGTGCATGTCTGGGGCCGCGCCGTGGTGGCTGCGACGCCGCTGGCCGCTGGCATGGAATTGAACGCACAGGATTTGCGTGTGGCCGAAGTCGACCTGGCCGCCGCCGCGTCGCCGGCGTTCGACGACCCAGCGCGGCTGGTCGGGCGCCGCCTCGCCGTGGCCGTGGCGCCCCTGACCCCGCTGCGCGCCGACAGCCTGCGCGCCAAACAATGGTTTGCGGCCGGCGACCCGGTCAGCATCGTCGCCCGCGGCGAAGGTTTTGCAGTGGCCGGCGAGGGCCAGGCGCTGTCGCCCGGCATCGAAGGCCAGCCGGTCCGCATCCGCGTCGAAGGCGGCCGCATCGTGGTCGGCCAGCCGGTGGGTGAACGCAAGGTGGAGATGCAGCTTTGAACCAACCTCCCTTTTCTCCTCGCCTTTGCCGGATTTTCGCGCCGCCATGAACCCCGGAAACAAGGGTCTCGGGATGCAACCGCCCGCCTCAAGTCTTGTTGCACTGCACCGATACCTTGTGGGACGGCGCGGCACCACGGTGCGTGTCACGCAGTTGCAGGGCCCTGACCCCATGGGGACGGACCCTTCGCTGACTGGCGAGCGGCCGTGGCGCACAATGCGCCGACCGAACGCTGGGCAGCAGGCCTCGGCAGCCAAGCTGCCGGCCACGGCACCAAGGAGCATGTGATGAAGATTGGCAACACAGCAGCAACTGCCGGCATCGCGCCGGTGGGCACGGCTGCCACCGGCGGCCGTGAAGGCACGGGCAAGGCGGGCAATGCCGCCGCCAGCGAAAGCGAAAGCAGCACCGTCAAGCTATCGAGCGCTGCCAGCGCGCTGTTCGAAGGCTCGGTGGATGGCAGCTTCGACGCCGACAAGGTCTCGCGCATCAAGCAGTCGATCTCCGACGGCACCTACAAGATCGACGCCGGCGCCATCGCCGACAAGCTGATCGCCAACGCCCAGGAACTGCTGGGCAAGGTGCAAGGTTCCTGAACATGAACCTGCCCGGCCCCGTTGCCATTGCACCGGCGAGCGCCGCTGCCGCTTTTACAGCGGCCTTCGGCGCCGACGCGCTGGAATCGCGCCTGGTGCGGGTAGAGCAGCACCTGGGCGCACTGGGTGCGGCGCTGCGCCGGCACGACAGCCCGGCCATCGAGGCCGAAGCCCGAGAGCTGCATACGGCGCTGGGTGCCGCGGTTGATCATTTCACCCTCGCGGCGCGCCACGGTGCACTGCCGCCTGAGCTGCGCCAGCGCCTGGCCCGGGCCGGCGGCGAAGTGGCCCGCCAGCGCGACAGCGTGACCCGCGCCAGCCTGGCGCTGGACCGCGTGCTCGAGACCCTGATGCCGGCACAAACCACCGGCCACGGCGCCGGCTACAGCAGCCTGGCCAGCCCGTTGGGCAAGCTCTACACCGGCTGACGCTCGCCGGTGCAGCGCGCTCGCCCGCTGCCACCCCCACTGAACGGACTACAGCGTCTCGGCGCGGAAGGTGTCGCAATCCTGCAGGCGCCCGTTGTCGGCCCCGCGCTTGAACCAGCGCATGCGCTGGGCGCTACTGCCGTGGGTGAAGCTCTCCGGCACCACCCGGCCTTGCGACTGGCGCTGCAGCGTGTCGTCGCCGATCTTCGACGCGGCATTGAGCGCTTCTTCCAGATCGCCCTGCTCCAGCCAGCCCTTTGAGCGCTGCGAGTGATAGGCCCAGATACCGGCGTAGCAGTCGGCCTGCAACTCCACCCGCACCGACAGCGCGTTCATGCGTGCGGTGTTGAGCCGCTCGCGCATTGCATCCACCTTGGCCGAGGTCCCCAGCAGGTTCTGCACATGGTGGCCCACCTCGTGCGCCACCACATAGGCCTGGGCGAAATCGCCCGGCGCGCCCAGCCGCTCGCGCAGCGTGTCGTAGAAGCCCAGGTCGATGTAGACCTTGTGGTCGCCCGGGCAGTAGAACGGGCCCATCGCCGCCTCGCCCTGGCCACAGGCGGTGGGGTAGCTGCCGCGGAAGACCACGATGCGCGGGTCCTGGTATTGAACGCCGGCGGCCGGCAGCACCTTGGCCCAGACCTCTTCGGTATCGGCCGCCACGACGCGCAGGAACTTCATCTGCGCGTCCTCGGCACCCTGCTGGCGCGGCGCGGCCGGTTCCTCCTGGCGCACCTGGGTGGGCACCTCGCCGCCACCGCTGAGCATGTTGAGCAGCGTCAGCGGATTGATGCCGAACAGCCAGCCCGCGATCAGCGCCACGGCCACCGTGCCCAGGCCGATGCCGCGCCCGCCGCCGAACAGCACCGGGCCGCGACCGCCACCGCTTTCACCGCGCACGTCATCGACGTTGTCGCTCTCGCGTTGTCCGTCCCAGCGCATGGCTGTCTCCTGTCAAGTCTTGGGCAATGTCACCCCACGCTGGCCCTGGTACTTGCCGCCGCGGTCTTTATAGCTGGTTTCGCAGACCTCGTCGCTCTCGAAGAACAGCACCTGCGCGCAGCCTTCGCCCGCGTAGATCTTGGCCGGCAGCGGGGTGGTGTTGCTGAATTCGAGCGTCACGTAGCCTTCCCATTCGGGCTCGAACGGCGTGACGTTGACGATGATGCCGCAGCGCGCATAGGTGCTCTTGCCCAGGCAGATGGTCAGCACGTTGCGCGGGATGCGGAAGTACTCCAGGGTGCGTGCCAGCGCGAAGCTGTTGGGCGGGATCACGCAGACGTCCTCGTTCATGTCGACGAAGCTGCGCTCGTCGAAGTTCTTCGGGTCGACCACGGTGCTGTAGATGTTGGTGAACACCTTGAATTCCGGCGCACAGCGGATGTCGTAGCCGTAGCTGCTGGTGCCGTAGCTGACGATCTTGTCGCCATCGGCCGACTGGCGCACCTGGCCGGGCTCGAACGGCTCGATCATGCCGTGCTGTTCGGCCATGCGCCGAATCCATTTGTCGCTCTTGATGGTCATCCCGGTTCCTTCTTCAGGGCGCCGATTCTAGGAGCCCGCCGGGGCGCATCAGGCCGCAGGTGTCAGCGCGGTACGCGCCTGCTCCAGTGCCTGGCGCACCAACGGCGCCAGGCCGTCGCCGCCGGCGTCCAGATGGGCCAGCAGCGCGCGGCGCATGCGTGGCTCCCAGAACTTGCGCACGTGGGTGGCAATGCCCTCCAGCGCCTCGTCGCGTTCAGGCATGGCGGCGAAGAACTCGCCGATGCGGTTGGCCATGTGCACCAGGTTCGCCGTGTCCATGCTCAGCCGATGCCGTTGGACTGGACGGGTGCCGCGGCGCCCGACAGCACATCACCATGGCTGTACACCACCCCGCGCGTGCCGCGGGCGAAACCGATCAGGCACAGCCCGGCCGTCTGTGCCGTGCGCACCGCCAGCGCGGTGGGGGCGGAAATGGTGGCCAGCAGGCCGACGCCGGCAGTGGCGGTCTTGAACACCATTTCGTAGCTGGCCCGGCTGGTCGCGACGATGAAGCCCGCGGTGGGGTCGAGATCGGCGCGCACCATGGCGCCGATCAGCTTGTCGAGCGCGTTGTGCCGACCGACGTCTTCACGCACCAGCCGCACCGCGCCATCCAGCCCGCACCACGCGGCCGCGTGGGTGCCGCCGGTGCTGGGCTGCAGCACCTGCGAGGAGCCGAGATCGTTCATCGCGCGCCGCACCGCGGCCGGGCCCACCGGCGGCGGCGACACCGTCCGGCGCACCGGGCGGATGGCCTCATCCAGGCTCTCGGTGCCGCACAGGCCGCAGCCGGTGCGCCCGGCCAGCGTGCGGCGGCGCTCCTTCAGGCGCATGAAGCAGCGCAGCGTCACACGCAGGTCCAACGTGATGCCGACATCGCTGTCGTGTTGCTCGAAGTCGAGCAGTTCGGCGGGCGATTCGATGATGCCTTCGGTGAGCGAAAAACCCAGCGCGAGGTCTTCGAGGTCGAGCGGGCTGGCCAGCATCACCGCGTGCGAGACGCCGTTGTAGACCAGCGCCACCGGCCGCTCCTCGGCCACCCACTGCTCGGTGGGCGCGAAGTTGCCGTCCGTCAGCGTCTGCGCCGCCACCAGCGCGGCGCCGCCGTCAGGATGAATGCAGGCATCGATCGGGTTCATGGCCGGATTGTCGCTGGGGGCCTATGACCCTGCCGTGTCAGGCTCTCGTGCTGGTTGCAGCAGGTCGAGCTGACGCTGGCTGAAGGTCTCGTACCGGCGCTGCCAGGGCGACTGTTGCGCTGCCGCATCCAGGCCGGCACCCTGCCCCACCCGGCCGACCTGCACCGCCGTCACCTTGTACTCGGGGCAGTTGGTGGCCCAGTCGGAGCTGTCGGTGGTGATGACGTTGGCGCCCGATTCGGGGAAGTGGAAGGTCGTGTACACCACGCCGGGCTGCACCCGCTCGGTGACCTCGGCGCGCAGCACCGTCTGGCCGGCGCGGCTTTCGATGCCCACCCAGTCGCGGTCACGGACACCGCGTTCCTCGGCGTCAAACGGGTGGATCTCCAGCCGGTCTTCGTCATGCCACTGGTTGTTGGCGGTGCGGCGGGTCTGCGCGCCGACGTTGTACTGGCTGAGGATGCGGCCGGTGGTGAGCAGCAGCGGGAACTTGCGCGTCACCCTCTCTTCGGTGGGCACGTACTGGGTGATGATGAAGCGGCCCTGGCCGCGCACGAAATGGTCGACGTGCATGGTCGCGGTGCCGGCCTCCGGTGTGCCGTCGTTGCAGGGCCACTGCACGCTGCCCAGGCGCTCGATCTTCTCGTAGCTCACGCCGGCAAAGGTGGGCGTGAGCGCCGCCACCTCGGCCATGATCTGCTCGGGGTGGGTGTAGTGCATCGGGTAGCCCAGTGCACTGGACAGCTTGACCGTCACCTCCCAGTCGGCCAACCCGGCCAGCGGCGGCATGACCTGGCGCACCCGGCTGATGCGGCGCTCGGCGTTGGTGAAGGTGCCGTCCTTCTCAAGGAACGACGAACCCGGCAGGAACACGTGCGCGAACTTGGCGGTCTCGTTCAGAAAGATGTCCTGCACCACGATGCATTCCATCGCCTCCAGCGCGGCCGAGACATGCTGCGTGTTCGGGTCGCTCTGCGCGATGTCTTCGCCCTGGCAGTACAGGCCCTTGAAGCTGCCTTCCAGTGCGGCCTCGAACATGTTGGGGATGCGCAGGCCCGGCTCGGGGTTCAGCGTCACACCCCAGGCGGCCTCGAACTGGCTGCGCGTGGTGGTGTCGGAGATGTGGCGGTAACCCGGCAGCTCGTGCGGGAAGCTGCCCATGTCGCACGAGCCCTGCACGTTGTTCTGGCCACGCAGCGGGTTCACGCCCACGCCTTCCCGGCCCAAATTGCCGGTGGCCATGGCCAGGTTGGCGATGCCCATTACCATGGTCGAGCCCTGGGCGTGTTCGGTCACGCCCAGGCCGTAGTAGATGGCGGCATTCGGCCGGCGCCCCTTCGCCAACCTGGCGGCAGTCCCGTCCGCCGTGCCGGTGGCATACAGCCGCGCCGCAGCGCGCAACTGCGCGGCCGGCACGCCGCTGGCGGCTTCCAGCGCCTCGGGCGAGTTCGCGGGCTGGGCGATGAAATCGCGCCATTGCCGGAAGCTCTTCGGGTCGCAGCGCTCGGCAATAAAGGCCTCGTCCAACAGGCCCTCGGTGACCACCACATGCGCCAGCGCACTGATCACCGCCACGTTGGTGCCGGGCTTGAGCTGCAGATGATGGTCGGCCTTGACGTGGGCGGCGCTGACCAGATCGATCTGGCGCGGGTCGATGACGATCAGCTTCGCGCCCTCACGCAAACGCCTCTTCATGCGCGAACCGAACACCGGGTGCGCCTCGCTCGGGTTGGCGCCGATCACCATGATCACGTCGGCGTGTTCGACCGACTTGAAGGTCTGCGTGCCCGCCGAGGTACCGAAGGTCTGGCCCAGGCCGTAGCCGGTGGGCGAATGGCAGACCCGCGCGCAGGTGTCGACGTTGTTGGTGCCAAACGCCGCGCGCACCAGCTTCTGCACCAGGTACGTTTCTTCGTTGGTGCAGCGGCTGGAGGTGATGCCACCCACCGCATCGCGACCATGCTGGGCCTGGATGCGCTTGAACTCGCTGGCGGCGTGGCCAATGGCCTCGTCCCAGCTCACCGGCTGCCACGGGTCGGTGATCTTGTTGCGAATCATCGGCGTGGTGATGCGGTCCTTGTGCGTGGCATAACCCCAGGCAAAGCGGCCCTTGATGCAGCTGTGGCCCTCGTTGGCCTGGCCGTCCTTCCACGGCACCATGCGCACGACTTCGTTGCCCTTCATCTCGGCTTTGAAGGCACAGCCCACGCCGCAGTAGGCGCAGGTGGTGATGACGCTGTGCTCGGGCTGGCCGAGTTCGATGATCGATTTTTCCTGCAGCGTCGCGGTCGGGCAGGCCTGCACGCAGGCGCCGCAGCTGACGCATTCGCTGTCCATGAACGGCTCGTCCATGCCGGCGGACACGCGCGACTCGAAGCCGCGGCCCGAGATGGTCAGCGCGAAGGTGCCCTGCGTCTCTTCACAAGCCCGCACGCAACGGTTGCAGACGATGCACTTGCTGGTGTCAAAGGTGAAGTAGGGGTTCGACTCGTCCTTCGCCAGGCCCAGGTGGTGCGCACCGCTGACGCCTGCCACCGCTTGCTCACCCACGCCATACCTCACATTGCGCAGGCCCACCACGCCGGCCATGTCCTGCAGTTCGCAGTCGCCGTTGGCCGCGCAGGTCAGGCAGTCCAGCGGGTGATCGCTGATGTACAGCTCCATCACGCCCTTGCGCAACTGCTGCAGCCGCGGGCTCTGCGTGCGCACGACCATGCCGGCCTCAGCCGGTGTGGTGCACGAAGCCGGCGTGCCCTTGCGACCGTCGATTTCCACCAGGCACAGCCGGCACGAACCGAAGGGCTCCAGGCTGTCGGTGGCGCAGAGCTTGGGCACCTGCACGCCGACGTCCATCGCCGCGCGCATCAGCGAGGTACCAGCCGGCACAGTGACGCCGACGCCATCAATCTGCAGCGTCACCTGCTGATCCGATTCGATCTTCGGTGTGCCGTAATCGATCTCGTGGATCTTGATGACCGGATGGTTCATAGGCCGAAGTCCTGCGGGTAGTGGTCCAGCGCCGACAGCACCGGGAACGGCGTCATGCCGCCCATCGCGCACAGGCTGCCGGCGGTCATGGTGTCGCACAGGTCGCGCAGCAGCGCCACCTGCTGCTGCTTCACCTCACCGCTGTTGCGGGTGATGCGGTCAATCACCTCCACCCCGCGGGTTGAGCCGATGCGGCAGGGGGTGCACTTGCCGCAGCTCTCGATGGCGCAGAACTGCATCGCGTAGCGCGCCAGCTGGCTCAGATCGGCCGTGTCGTCATGCACCACCAACCCGCCGTGGCCCACCACCGCGCCCATTGCGGCATAGGCTTCGTAGTCCAGCGGCGTGTCCCACTGCGATGGCGGCAGATAGGTGCCCAGCGGCCCGCCCACCTGCACCGTCTTCACCGGCCGGCCGCTGGCGCTGCCACCGCCGTAGCCGAACACCAGCTCGCGCAGCGTCACGCCAAAGGCCAGCTCGACCAGCCCACCGTGCTTGACGTTGCCCGCCACCTGGAACGGCAACGTGCCGGTGGAGCGGCCCATGCCGAACTCCTTGTAGAAGTCAGACCCGCGCGACAGGATGGTGGGCACCGCCGCGAAGGTCAGCACGTTCTGGATCAGCGTGGGCTGGCCGAACAGGCCCTGCAGCGCGGGGATCGGGGGCTTGGCGCGCACGATGCCGCGCTTGCCTTCCAGGCTTTCCAGCATCGCGGTCTCTTCACCGCAGACGTACGAGCCGGCGCCCATGCGCGCTTCGATCCGGAAGCGCTTGCCACTGCCCAGCACGTCGTCGCCGAGGAAGCCCGCTTCGGTGGCACGCTGGATGGCTTCACTGAACACCGCCACCGCACGCGGGTACTCGGAGCGGATGTAGACGTAGCCCTCGGTGGCGCCGCAGGCCAGCGCCGCGATCGCCATGCCCTCGATCAACAGGTAGGGGTCGCCTTCGAGCAGCATGCGGTCGGCGAAGGTGCCGGAGTCGCCTTCGTCCGCATTGCAGACGATGTACTTTTGCTCCGCGCTGGCTTGCGCCACGGTGCGCCACTTGATGCCGGCCGGAAAGGCGGCGCCGCCCCGGCCGCGCAGGCCCGAGTCCAGCACCTGCTGCCACACCGCATCTGCCGGCAATGTCACTGCCGCCTGCAGCCCGGCCCAGCCGCCATGCGCGGCGTAGTCGGCCAGCGACAGCGGCTCGGTGACGCCGGCGCGCGCGAAGGTCAAGCGCTGCTGCCGCGCCAGGTAGGGGATGTCGTCCACCCGGCCCAACGCCAGCGCATGCAGGCCGCCCTGCAGGAAGTCGGCCTCGAACAGGTCAGGCACGTTCTCCGGCCCCACGGGGCCGTAGCCGATGCGGCCGTGTTCGGTGACCACCTCCACCAGCGGCTCCAGCCAGAACAACCCGCGCGAGCTGGTACGGCGAATATTGACATCGAGACCACGCGCCGCCGCCTGCGACGCAATGGCCTCGGCCACCGCCCCGGCGCCGACGGCCAGCGCCCCGCTGTCCATCGGGACACAAACGATGGTCGTCATGGCTGGCTTTCGCTCCGACTCTCAGATGATGCCGGCTCGGCGCGCGGCCAGTACGGCCTGCATGCGGCTGTGAGCGTCGAGCTTGAAGTACAGGTTGCGCAAGTGGCTGCGCACCGTATGGATCGAGACGCAGAGCTTGTCCGCGATGGCCATGTCGGAATGCCCGTCTGCCAGGAGCCTCAGCACCCTCACTTCCTTCCCAGTCAGCGGCTCGCCCAGCACAAGGGGCTTGCTGGCGCCACGGTCAGGCGGGTCGGCAGACGCAGCCACCATCGGCAGCGGCGGCTTGTTGTGGCCAATTGGCGCGCATTGAACGTCCAGCCACAACCTCATGCCGCCTGGGGCCAACGTGATGCCGGGTGAGCCGTGTCCCACACGCCCCAGCAACCCATGCAACGTCATGCCGAGCACCTCTTCCACCATCAACCCGGACCCCGCGCTCTGCTTAAGCCGCAGCAGCTGCGCACCCGCATCGTTGATCCAGGCGATCACCCCGCGCTCGTTCACACCGAGCATTCCCTCGTAGGCCGTGTTGAGCAAGCTCGGCTGTATGTGGAAACGCACCACCAGGCACGGGTCACCCTGCGCCACCAGCAGTCGATTCTCGATGGCGGTAGCCGCCAGTCGCACGACGGTCGAAGCGTCGAAGGAAAAAGGCTGCCCGTCGACCGAGACATCCAGCACCGCCAACACCTGGCCGTGCTGGTCGCGCAGCGGCGCCGCGGCGCAGTGCAGGTGCAAGAGCATGTCGTAGAAGTGCTCGCCATACAGCACCGTAGTGCTGCAGCCGGTGACGGCTGACAGCATGGGTGCCGTCGTGCCGGCCAGCTGTTCGCGCAAGGTCGATCCCGCACGGGTGCCCTTGTTCAGCAATTCACCATGCCGATGCTGCGGCGGGCTGGCATGCAGGATCGTCCCATCGGGATCGACGAGCATCGCCTTGCAGGGCGTGCCGGCCAGTATGAGATCGAGTTGATCAAGCTCGGGTTGCGCGAATTCCAGCAATGTTCGATTGCGCTCCATCATCAAACGCAGTTCCGAGGCGCTGGCGTACTCTGGTTCAGGTCGGCTATGCGGGTGGACCCCCGCGCGCACACAACGGTCCCAGGACTGCAGCACGGCGCTCGGGACCACCCCAGCGAGACCCTCGCCGTCCTCGAAAAAACGCCGACGCGCGAGTGCCACGCGCTGTTCGTGCGTGTGCAAGGGCAGACCCTCTCGAAACAATTTCGCCTCCGGTACAACAACGGCGTTTCGAGCATCCATGGCTGGAAGTAGGGGATGGTTTGACGGGCGCACAGTATCGTGTGTGCCCATTGCTGGGTTGCTAGGGTTACTGCGGAGCCGCCAGGTGATCCGCAGTCTGAAGCGCTCTGTCCAGTTTTTCGGGTGTCATGCGTGCGTGCAGCTGCGCACCCACCTGCACCGCGGGTGACGAGGCACACAGCCCCAGGCAGTAGACCGGCTCCAGCGTGAAGCGGCCATCGGCGCTGCTGCCGTGCGACGCGCAGCCCAGCCGCGCTTGAGCATGCGCCATCAGCGCGTCGCTGCCCATCGACTGGCAGGCCTCAGCCTGGCACACCTGCACCACGCAACGGCCAGCCGGCTCGCTGCGGAAGTGCTGGTAGTAGCTGACGACACCGTGCACCTCGGCGCGCGACAGGTTCAGCGCCGCGGCAATGGTGGGCAGCACGGCTGGCGGCACATGGCCCAGCGCCTGCTGCACGTCGTGCAGGATGGGCAGCAGGGCGCCGGGGCGGCCGGCATGCGCGGCCAGCGCAGCCTGCACGCAGACAGTGGCGACGTCGGAATCAGAAGCGCTCATGGTTGCATGATGGGCCGGCTCACGCCGCCATGTCCAATGGATTGATCAAACCCGCTCATTCGATCACCGAATGGCCGAGCGAAGGGGCAGGCTTGCGCCGCCGCATCAGCGCATACGTCGCCGGCACGATGAACAGCGACAGCAGCGGCGCCGTGACCATGCCGCCCAGCATCGGCGCAGCGATGCGGCTCATCACCTCGCTGCCGGTGCCGCTGCCCCAGACGATGGGCAGCAGGCCGGCCAGGATCACCGCCACCGTCATGGCCTTGGGCCGCACCCGCAGCACCGCGCCTTCGCGGATGGCGTCGTCCACCAACGCTGGCGATGCCTCGGCCCCGAGGGCGAGCCGGTCGCGCAGCGCATGCTTCAGGTACAGCAGCATCACCACGCCGAACTCGGCCGCCACGCCGGCCAGCGCGATGAAGCCGACGCCGGTGGCCACTGACAGGTGGTAACCCAGCCCGTACAGGAACCACACTCCGCCGGTGAGCGCAAACGGCAGCGTGGCCATGATGAGCAGCGCCTCGCCAAAGCGGCTGAAGGTCAGGTAGAGCAACACGAAGATGATCAGCAGCGTGGCCGGCACCACCCAGGCCAGCCTTGCATTGGCGCGCTCCAGGTACTCGAACTGGCCTGAGTACGCCACGCTCATTGCCGGTGCCAGCGTCACCTCGCGCGCCACCGCCGCGCGCAGGTCGTGCGCCACCGCGGCCAGGTCGCGCCCGCGCACATCCACATACACCCAGCCGGACAGCCGCGCGTTCTCGCTCTTGATCATCGGCGGGCCATCAGTGACCGCGACCTTCGCCACGCTGCCCAGCGTGATCTGCTGGCCGGTGGGCGTGAGCAGCGGCAGATCGACCAGCCGCTGAGGGGTATCGCGCCACTCGCGTGGGTAGCGCAGGTTGACCGGGAAGCGCGCCAACCCCTCCACGGTCTCCGTCACGTTCTCGCCACCGACGGCGCCCGCCACCACCGCCTGCACGTCGGCGATGTTCAAGCCGAAGCGCGCTGCCGCCACGCGGTCGATCCGCACGTCGAGGTAGCGCCCACCGGTGAGCCGCTCGGCCAGAGCCGACGACACGCCCGGAACGGCCTTGGCCACCTGCTCGATGCGTTGCGCCACAAGGTCGATCGCCGCCAGGTCGGTGCCACTCACCTTCACGCCGATGGGGCTCTTGATGCCGGTGGCCAGCATGTCGAGCCGGTTGCGGATAGGCGGCACCCACAGGTTCGACAGGCCCGGCACCTTGACGGCGCGATCCAGTTCCTCGACCAGCTTCTCCGGCGTCATGCCCGCGCGCCATTGCTCGCGCGGCTTGAGCTGCACGGTGGTCTCGAACATCTCCAGCGGCGCCGGGTCGGTGGCGGTCTCGGCGCGGCCGGCCTTGCCGAAGACGCGCGCCACCTCGGGCACGGTCTTGATCAAACGGTCGGTGAGCTGCAGCAACTCAGCCGCCTTCTGGGCCGACAGGCCCGGCAGCGCCGAGGGCATGTACAGCAGGTCGCCCTCGTCGAGCGCCGGCAGGAACTCGCCGCCCAGGTGCAGCAGCGGCCAGGCCGTGGTGGCCAGCACCGCCACCGCAATCGCCAACGTGGCCTTGGGCCAGCGCAGCACCCATTCCAGCGCCGGGCGGTAGGCGGCAATGAGCCCCCGCGTGATCGGGTTGCGCTGTTCGTCCGGAATGCGCCCGCGGATCCAGTAGCCCATCAGCACCGGGATCAGCGTCACCGACAGCCCGGCCGCCGCCGCCATCGCGTAGGTCTTGGTGTAGGCCAGGGGGCCAAACAGCCGCCCCTCCTGCGCCTGCAGCGTGAACACCGGGATGAACGACAGCGTGATGATCAGCAGCGAGAAGAACAGCGCCGGGCCCACCTCTTCTGCCGCTTCGGTGATCACGCGCCAGCGCTCGCTGCCTTCGAGCCGTTGATCCGGATGCGCATGCTGCCAGGCCTCGATGCGGCGGTGCGCGTTCTCGATCATCACCACCGCGGCGTCGACCATTGCGCCGATGGCAATGGCCAGCCCGCCCAGCGACATGATGTTGGCATTGACCCCCTGCCAGCGCATCAGCAGGAAGGCCGCCATCACCCCCAGCGGCAGCGCGATGATGGCCACCAGCGCCGAGCGCAGGTGCCACAGGAACAGCGCGCACACCACCGCCACGACGATGAACTCCTCCAGCAGCTTGTGCGAGAGGTTGCTGATGGCGCGTTCGATCAGCCCACTGCGGTCGTAGGTGGGCACCACCTCGACGCCCGGCGGCAGGCTGGGCCGCAGCTCGGCCAGCCGGGCCTTCACCGCAGCAATGGTCTCCTGCGGGTTCTTGCCCGAGCGCAGCAGCACCACGCCGCCGGCCACCTCGCCTTCGCCGTCCAGCTCGGCAATGCCGCGGCGCATCTCGGGCCCGTGCTGCACGAATGCCACCTGGCCCAGCATCACCGGCACGCCGCCGCGCACCACCAGCGGCAGCGCGCGCACGTCGTCCAGCGTCTTCAGGTAGCCGCTGGTGCGCACCATGTACTCGGTCTCGGCCAGTTCCAGCACCGAGCCACCGCTTTCCTGGTTGCCGGCCAGCAGCGCCTCGCGCACCTGTGCCAGCGTGACGCCGAAGGCAATGAGCTTGGTCGGGTCGAGCACCACCTGCGTCTGCCGCACCATGCCGCCGATGCTGGCCACCTCGGCCACGCCGGGCAGGCTCTTCAACTCGTACTTCAGGAACCAGTCCTGCAGCGCACGCAGCTGCGACAGATCGTTGCGGCCACTGCGGTCGACCAACGCGTACTGGTAGATCCAGCCGACGCCGGTGGCATCGGGGCCCAGCGCGGTCTTCGCCGCCGCCGGCAGCCGGCCCTGCACCTGGTTCAGGTATTCGAGCACCCGCGAGCGGGCCCAGTACAGGTCCACCCCATCATCGAACAGCACGTAGACGAAGCTGTCGCCGAAGAACGAGAAGCCGCGCACCGCCTTGGCCCCCGGCACCGAGAGCATCGTGGTGGCCAGCGGGTAGGTGACCTGGTTCTCGACGATCTGCGGCGCCTGGCCGGGGTAGCTGGTGCGCAGGATGACCTGCACGTCCGACAGGTCCGGCAGCGCGTCCACCGGCATGCCGCGCAGGCCCCACACGCCGGCCACCGCCAGCAGCAGCGTGGCCAGCAACACCAGCAGCCGGTTGGCCACCGACCAGCGGATCAGCCCGGCGATCACCGTGCGCTCCCGCCAGCCGGTGCGATGGTCGTCACCACATGCTCGTCACCGCGCTGGATGAAGGTGAACTCCACCGCCTGCCCCGGCGCCAAGCCGCGCGCCAGACCGGGGTCGGCCAGCTGGAACGGCATGGTCATCGGTGGCCACTTCAGCGCGGCAATGGCCTCGTGCTTGAGCGTGAGGCCATCGGCCTCCACCGCCACCACCACGCCGCGGGTCCGATAGCTGACCACGGCGGCCGGGGCTGACGACGCACCGCGCGCCAACAGGCCCTGCAGGCTGGCCTCCGAATCGAGCAGGAATTGGCCCGACACCACCACCTGCTGGCCCTCGGCCAGCCCGCTGCGGACCACCAGGTTGTCGCCGATCTGTTCGCCCAGCTGCACCTCCACCGGCCGGTAGCGGCCACCGGCGTCGGCCACGTACACCAGCGCCCGCCGGCCGGTGCGAATGACACCCTCGGCCGGCACCACCAGCACCTCGCGCTGCGGGCCCTGCAGGCTCACCTGGGCGTACAGCCCGGCGGTGAGGCGCCGGGCCGGGTTGGGCAGCTCGATGCGCAGGCGCAGCGTACGGGTCTCGCGGTCGGCCTCGGGCAGCACGGCGGTCACCCTGCCGTTGACCACCTCACCCGGCAGCGCGGCGAAGCGCGCCTGCACCGGCTGGCCGGGCCGCACGCCGCCGGCAAACAACGCGGCCTGCGCCTCGGGCAGCGCGGCCTCCAGCCACACCGTCGAGAGGCCGTTGATGCGCGCCAGCGTCATGCCCGGCGCCAGCGTCATGCCTGCACGCAACGCCAGCTCGGTGATGACACCGCTGGTGGGCGCGGTCAGCGTCTGCAGCGCCTGGGCCCGGCCGGTCTTGTCGACCTGCTCGACCAACGCGGCCGGCATGCCCAGCCACAGCAGCCGCTGGCGCGCGGCCTGCGCCAGCGCGGCGTCACCGGTGGCGCGCACCGCCAGGTACTCCTGCTGCGCGCCCAGCCACTCG
>JBDTQF010000080.1:0-15681 GCA_039932275.1 Burkholderiales bacterium | reverse complement strand
CCGCGTCACCAGGAACACCCGCAGCACCTCCTGCAGCTCCATCGCGCGGCGGTGCCGGTCGAACATCGCCATGCGCTCTGCCTGCAGCTGCTTGCGCAGCGTGGGCTTGTCGCGCGGCGGCTCGGGCATCTTGAAGGATTTGAAGGGCATCGGCGGCTTCCGGGCGGGTCAGTGGGCGGATGATGGGCGGGCCGCCACATTGTCCGCGGCCCGGTGCATGGCGACAATGCGCTGCGGCCATGATGCGCCGCGATGCCGTGCCACCGTGCCCATGTCCAAGGCCCTCCCCGATCACTTTGTCGACCACTGCATGGAGCTGCTCGCACCGATGGGGTCCGTGCGGGTGCGCCGCATGTTCGGTGGGCGCGGCTTCTATGTGGACGACGTGTTCATCGCGTTGCTGGCCGGCGAGCAGCTCTACCTCAAGACCGACGCCGTCAGCCGGCCCCGCTTCGAGGCCGCGGGCTGCGAGGCCTTCAGTTATGCCACGCACGAAGGCCACCGGGTCAGCCTGTCGTACTGGAGTGCGCCGGAAGACGCGATGGAGTCTCCGGCGCTGATGCAGCCCTGGGCCCGCCTGGCATTGGAAGCCGCGCTGCGCGCGCGGGCGCCGGCCAGAACGGCCCGCAAGGTGGCCAAGCGCGCGGCGAAGAAGGCCACAAAACCCGCGTCGAAGCGCCGCACATCGCGGCCGGCGTAGCATGGCCCGAAGGCGCCCGGGCCCTGCCCGCGCCAGCGCCCTGTCCTCCGTTTTGAATGCACATGAAGCGAAACCGACTGATCCCGTTGGCCCTGTGGTTGACGCTGGGCACGCTGTTCCAGGTAGAGACCGCCTGTGCCGCGCCCGTGACCTCTGCGCTGCAAGCCCTGTCGGCCGACGATGTCCGCGTGCTCGATGCCAATGACGCTCTGCGCAAGCGCGACCGCGCGCGCCTGGCCGCGCAGCGCGATGCGTTGGTTGCGGCCGGCCACCCGTTGGCACCCTGGGCCGACTACTGGGAGCTGGGCAACCGGCTCGACACCGCGCGCCAGCCCGACCTCGATGCCTTCTATGCCCGCTGGCCGGGCACCTATGTCGAAGACCGCCTGCGCAACGACTGGCTGCTCGAGCTGGGCCGGCGGCGCGACTGGCGCAACTTCGCCGCTGACTACCCCCGCTTTCGCATGAACGACGACCGTCAGGTCAGCTGCTATGCGCTGGTGGCGCGCCAGCTGCAGGGCGAAGACGTGCTTGATGCCGCGCGCAGCGCCTGGCTGGCGCAGCGCGACGGCGACGACGGCTGCGCGCTGCTGGGTGCGACGATGTTCGAGGCGCGCCGCTTCGGCCTCGATGATCTGTGGGCCCGCGCGCGGCTGGCGGCTGAAAACAACCGGGTGCGGGCCGCGCAGCAATCGGTTGCCATCTTCAGCCAGGTCGAGAGCGCGGCGGTGGGCGAGCTGTTCGACAACCCACAGCGCTACCTTGCCCGCAAGGCCGACGCGGCCGGCCGCAGCAGTGCCGAGCTCACCGCGCTGGCGCTGGTGCGCTGGTCGGCCAGCGACCCGGTCGCCGCCGCCGCGCAGTTTGATGAACGCTGGCAGGCGCCGATGCAGCGCCTGGGCGGCGACACCGCGGCCTGGGCCTGGTCGGCGATCGCGAAGAACGCGGCGCAGAAGCTCATGCCCGAGGCCGAAGGCTGGTTTGCCCGGGCCGAGGCGCAGGGCAAGCCGCGTGGTTTCGTCTGGAACGACGAGACGCTGGGCTGGCGCGCGCGCGCCGCGCTGCGCGCCACCGATGACCAGCGCTGGGCCCGCGTCGCCGCGGCCATCAATGCCATGAGCCCGGCCGAGCAGCGCGAGCCCGCCTGGCAGTACTGGAAGGCGCGTGCGCTGGTGGCCACGGCCCGGCCCGGTGCCGAGGGCGACGAGGCCCGGCTGGCGGCCCGCGCGCTGCAGGAACAACTGGCCGGCCAGATCAACTTTTACGGCAAGCTGGCCAGCGACGACCTCGGCCGCGCCCAGCCGCTGCCGCCCGTGCCCGCCACGCTGACGCCGCAGGAGCGCGCCCAGGCCGGGCAGAACCCGGCACTGGGCCGTGCGCTGGCGCTGATCGCGCTGGGCCTACGCGGCGAGGGCGTGCGCGAATGGAACTTCGCGCTGCGTGATCTGCCCGCCGACCGCGAGTTGCTGGCCGCCGCGCAGCGCGCCTGCGACCGCGAGATCTGGGACCGCTGCATCAACACCAGCGAACGCACCCGCAGCGAGATCGACATGGCGCAGCGCTTTCCCACGCCGTTCCGCGGTGAGGTGCTGGCGGCTTCACGCAAGGCGAACCTCGACCCCGCCTTTGTCTACGGCCTGATCCGCCAGGAGTCGCGCTTCATCACCGATGCCCGTTCGGGCGTGGGCGCCTCCGGCCTGATGCAGCTGATGCCGGCGACGGCGCAGTGGACGGCCCGCAAGATCGGCCTGCGCTATAGCGGCACCGGGCAGATCACCGACCGTGCCACCAACCTCGAGCTCGGCACCGCCTACCTGAAGTTCCTGCTCAACGATTTCGAAGGCTCCGCGGCCCTGGCCACGGCGGGCTACAACGCCGGCCCGAACCGGCCACGCCGCTGGCGCGACGGCCCGACGCTCGAAGTGGCGGCCTGGGCCGAGAACATCCCGTTCAACGAGACCCGCGACTATGTCAAGAAGGTGCTGTCCAACGCCAGCTACTACGCCGCCCTGATGGCCGGCCGGGATACCGCCACGCTCAAGTCCCGCCTGGGCAGCCCGATTGGGCCGCGGCCGCCCAACGACCCGCCCGAGAACAAGGAACTGCCGTGATCCCGGGCCGTGTGGCCGTGTCACCGAGCCGCGTGCTCGTGCTGGGCGGGACGGGTTTCGTTGGCCGCAGCCTGGTGGCGCGGCTGAGCGCGGACGGCGCCGGTCCGCGGGTGGTCGTCCCCAGCCGCCGGCCGGCGCGCGCCAAGGCGCTGGCCATGCTGCCGGGGGTCGAGCTGCTGGCGGCCGATGTGCACGATGAAGCCACGCTGGTGCGGCTGCTGGCCGGCTGCGATGCGGTGGTCAACCTGGTGGCGGTGCTGCATGGCCATGCCACGCGCTTCCAGCAGGTGCATGTCGAGCTGCCACGCAAGCTGGCGCGGGCCTGCCATGCCGCCGGCGTGCGCCGCCTGCTGCATGTGAGCGCGCTGGGTGTGCCGGCGCAGGCCGAGCAGGCGCCGTCGCACTACCTGGCCAGCAAGGCGCGCGGCGAGGCCGTGCTGCATGCGGCCGCGGCCGAGTTCGGGCTGGATGTGACGGTGCTGCGCCCCAGCGTGATCTTTGGGGCCGACGACCGCTTCATCAACCTGTTTGCGGCACTGCAGGCCTGGTCGCCGTTCGTGCCGCTGGCCGGTGCCGATGCGCGCTTCCAGCCGGTCTGGGTGGAAGACGTGGCGGCAGCTCTGTTGCGCTGCCTGCATGACCGCAGCACCTTCGATCAGACCTGCGAATGCGCCGGGCCCGACGTGTACCGCCTGCGCGACCTGGTTGCGCTGGCCGGGCAGTGGTCCGGTCACGCCCGGCCGATCATTGCGCTGCCGATGGCGCTCGGTCGCGTGCAGGCGGCGCTGCTGTCGCTGCTGCCCGGCGAGCCGCTGATGTCGGCCGACAACCTGGCCTCGATGCGCACGCCCAACGTGGCCAGCGGCACGCTGCCGGGCCTGGCGCAACTGGGCATCCATCCGGCCGGCCTGGCCTCGGTGATGCCGGCCGTGCTGGCCCAAGGCCCCGCAGAGATGGACCGCTGGCGCCGTGCCGCAGGCCGTTGAACGGCAGGGCGCAAGGCACGCGATGGACACGCTCTACATCGGCAACAAGAACTACTCGTCCTGGTCGATGCGGCCCTGGGTGCTGATGACGGATGCCGGCATCCCGTTCACCGAGCACCGGGTGCGTTTCGATGCCTTCACGCCCGACGCCGATTTCAAGCGCCGCATGCAGGCCATTGCGCCCACTGCGCTGGTGCCGGTGCTGGTGCAGCGCCTGGCCGACGGCTCGGAGCACGCGGTGTGGGACAGCCTGGCGATTGCCGAGACCCTGGCCGAGCGCCATCCCGACAAGCGGCTCTGGCCGCGGGACGCACCGCAGCGTGCCCGTGCGCGCAGCCTGTGTGCCGAGCTGCATGCCGGCTTTCGCGCCCTGCGTGGGGCCTGCCCGCAGAACCTCGAAGCGCACCTGCCCGAGGTGGGCCGGCGGCTGCTGGCCGAACAGCCCGAGGTGGCGGCCGACCTGGCGCGCATCGATGCGATGTGGACCACCCAGCTGCGTGAGCAAGGTGGGCCCTGGCTGTTCGGCGCCGCGTTCGGCATTGCCGATGCGTTCTACGCGCCGGTGGCCGGGCGCATCCGTACCTACGGGCTGCCGGTGTCCGCCGAGGCAGCGGCGTACGTCGAGCGGCTGTTCCAGCGCCCGTCGGTGGCGGCCTGGGTGCGCGACGCGCTGGCCGAACAGGACTTTCTCGCCTTCAACGAGCCCTACCGAACCGGGCGCTGAGCCACTGCGGCGGCCGGCCTACACTGACCGCATGCAGGTGTATCTCGTCGGCGGTGCGGTGCGTGACCGCTTGTTGGGGCAGCCCACCGAAGGCGCGGCACGCGACCGCGACTGGGTGGTGGTGGGCACCACGCCCGAGGCCCTGCGCGCCGCCGGCTACCTGCCGGTGGGGCGCGACTTCCCGGTCTTCCTGCACCCGGATACCAAGGAGGAATACGCGCTGGCGCGCACCGAGCGCAAGAGCGGGCGCGGTTACCACGGCTTCGTCTTCCACGCCGGGCCCGAGGTCACGCTGGAAGACGACCTGGCGCGCCGCGACCTCACCGTCAACGCCATGGCCGAGGATGAAGCGGGCCGGCTGATCGACCCCTACCACGGCGCGCAGGACCTGGCGGCGCGGCTGCTGCGCCATGTCGGCCCGGCCTTTGCCGAAGACCCGGTGCGCATCCTGCGGCTGGCGCGCTTTGCGGCGCGCTGGCCCGACTTCAGCGTGGCCGACGAGACCCTGGCGCTGTGCCGGCAGATGGTGGCCGACGGCGAGGTCGATGCGCTGGTGCCCGAGCGGGTCTGGCAGGAGCTGGCGCGCGGCCTGATGGAAGTGCGACCCAGCCGCATGCTCGATGTGCTGCGTGGCTGCGGCGCGCTGGCCCGGCTGCTGCCCGAACTCGACCGCCTGTGGGGCGTGCCACAGCGCGCCGAGTACCACCCGGAGATCGACACCGGCGTGCATGTGGCGATGGTGCTCGACATGGCCGCCCGCCTGGCCGCGCCGCTGACTGTGCGCTTCGCCTGCCTGGCCCACGACCTGGGCAAGGGCACCACGCCGCGGGACGTGCTGCCGCGCCACATCGGCCACGAGGCGCGCAGCGTGCGGCTGCTGCAGGCGGTGGCCGAACGCTTGAAGGTGCCCAACGACTGCCGTGCCCTGGCCGAGGTGGTGGCCAAGGAACACACCGCTGTGCACCAGAGCCAGGCCTTCGGCGCCGCCGCCGTGGTGCGGTTGCTGCAGCGCTGTGATGCGTGGCGGCGGCCGCAGCGCTTCGAGGAACTGCTGCTGGCCTGCGAATGCGACGCGCGCGGCCGCCTGGGCTTCGACGCGCAGCCCTATCCACAGCGGGCCCGGCTCAGTGAAGCGTTGGCGGTGACCCGTGCCGTGGCGGTGGGGGCCGTGGCCGCGTCGGTGCAGGGTCGGGGTACTGAGGCCGTGGCGGGCGATGCCATTGCGCGGGCGGTTCGTGCGGCCCGGCAGCAGGCGCTGGCCGCGCACTGGCAGCAACCCGATGAACCCGATGCGCCGCCTGAACCGCGCGACAGCACCGCGCCATGAAAAAAGCGGGCTGTAAAAGCCCGCTGGTCCGAAGCCTGCGGGCTTCGCTGGGTGGTAAGGGTCAGATCGCTGGGATTTACTTGGCCTGGGCCTTGCGGCGGCGCGCCATGAAGCCCAGTGCACTCAAGCCGGCCAGCATCATGGCGTAGGACTCGGGCTCGGGCACGGCGGTGGCGATCAGACCGACCTGTCCCCGGTCGCCCAGGTTGAGCGCGAGCAGGTTGGCGGCCGTGAAGCCGGAGAGGCTCAGGGTGTAAGGCGTGGCCGCGGCAAACACTGTGTTGCCGAAGTCGAAGCCGTAGTGGTCGACGCCCACCAGACCGACGTTGCCGTTGATGCGGCTGGCGAAGCTGGTGGCCACGGTGGTGACGCCGTGCTTGATGGTGGCCGTTACCCCGGCAGGGTTGCTACCGCCGATGTCGAGGTCGTACACCAGGCTGTCGAGGAAGTACGAGGTGTAGCCGCCGCTGGGGGCCAGCGTGAAGCTCCAGTTGCCGGTCAGGCCGGCGGGCGACAGCACGTTCAACACACCCGATTGGTACACGTCGGTGTCGCCGTAGGTGTTCTCGGTGATGCCGTCGCTGCCCACGTAGCCGGAACCGTTCCATTCGACGGCGTTGGCGAAGTTGAGGTTGCCGCCGGCGTGGGCGCTGCCGAAAGCAGCAGCGATGACCGTGGCGAGGAGGAGTTTGCGCAGCTGCATGGAGGTTCTCTGACGGGAGGTACAGGGAGAAGAGCACCGCGCTCTTCGGCATGGAGTTGATGCTAGGGACTTGGATGGCGCTGTCCCATCCCGGGCCTTGAGGGAGGAAGGCCCCGAACGGCCCGGCGAAGATGAAACACTCTGCACACTGTGCAGTTGTTGGCATCTCGCCGGAGGTTCACCAGAGCCGGGCGATCAACCAGCCGAGCAGGCTGAGCAGCACGGCGCTGCCCACCGGCAGCGACCGTTCTCGCCCGCGCCACCGGAAATGCAGGTCACCCGGCAACCGGCCCAGGCCGACGCGGCGCAGCCAGGGCTGGAGCGCGTCGAACACCACCAGTGTGATCAGCAACAGGACGATCCAGCGCAGCATCGCGGTGCCCCCTCAGAGCGTGTGCGAGCGGTCGCCCGCTGCAAAGCCCATCGCCTCGAACGGCGTGGCCGCGGCGGCGAAGCCCAGCACCTTGAACAGCTCGCCCATCTCGTGCTCGGCGACCAGCTTCTGGGCCCCGGCCAGCGTGCGGAAGTCACCGGCTTCACTGGCGGCCTGCATGTCGGTGGCCAGGCCGCAGTTCAACAGGAAGCGGGCCTGGCTGGTGTAGCCCAGCACGGCCAGCCCGGCGTCCTGGCCGGCCAGCGCAATGGCGGTGAAGTCGACGTGGCTGGTGATGTCCTTGGCGCCGACGTCGGCCAGCGGATCGGTGTCGGCCCGGTGGGCGCGGTGGCACATCAGCGTGCCGCCGCTGCGCTGCGGGTGGTAGTACTCGCGCTCCGGAAAACCGTAGTCGATGAAGAAGGCCGCGCCGCGCTGCAGCACGCCGGCCAGGCTGCGCACGAAGCCGCTGGCCTGGCGCGGCAGCTCGGTCACTGTGCCAGGGGCGAAGCCGCCCTGCTCGGCGTTGTCGATCGGCGGGTGCTGGTCGGTGGGCCGGTCCTGCCAGACGAAGCGGCCGGTGGCGTCAAGCATCACGCCGCGCTCATGCCACTGCGTGCCGTCGAAGGCCAGCAGCATTGGCGGCATGGCGTCGAGCAGTTCGTTGGCCACCACCACGCCGTTCAGTTCGTCGGGCCAGCGCTCGGCGAAGTGCAGCTTGTGGGCATGTGCCGGGGCACGCGTGTGCACGGTGGCCTGCTGGCGCTGGCGCAGCGTGGCCGACAAGTCGACGATGGTGTAGCGGTCGATGGTGTCGCCCAGCGCCAGCATCAGCTCGGCCGCCAGTGCGCCCGAGCCGGCGCCGAACTCCCACACCTCGCGCGTGCCGCTGGCCGCCAGCGCCTGCGCCACCTGGCGCGCGAGGGCGCGGCCGAACAGCGGGCTCAGCTCGGGTGCGGTGATGAAGTCGCTGCCGGCCTGGGGCAACGAGCCGAACTGGCGCGCATCCCGCGCGTAGTAGCCCAGCCCGGGCGCGTACAGCGCCAGCGCCATGTAGGGTTCGAACCCCAACCAGCCGCCCCGCGCGGCGATCTCGCGGCCAATCAGCCCCACCAGGGCGTCATCCACCGAAGACCCCGCAACGGGGTCGCTGGCTACACTGGCGGGCTGTTGTTGATGCACCGCCACATTGTAGAAAACCGATGGCTGCCGTACCCCTCTCTGTCGTCGAACAAGCCGCGCGCCCGGTGACCCTGGTCACCGGCGCGGCGCGGCGCATCGGCCGTTGCATTGCCGAAGCGTTGGCGCGAGCAGGCCATGACGTGGCGCTGCATTGCCGCATGTCGCGCGACGAGGCCGAGGCGCTGGCCGTCGCGCTGCGCGGCCACGGCGTGCGGGCCGAGGTGTTCGCCGCCGACCTGTCCGACGAGCTGGCTTGCCAGGCCCTGGTGCCGCAGGTGGTGGCACGTCTGGGGCGGCTGGATGCGGTGGTCAACAACGCCGCGACCTTTGAATACGACGCACCCGAAACCTTCGGCCACGCGGCGATGGACAAACATTGGCGCGCCAATACCGCACCGGCGGTGATCCTGGCGCAGGCGCTGCACCGGCATCTGCGGGAGCGCGGCGCTGCGCCGGCCAGCGGCTGCGTGGTCAACCTGCTCGACCAGAAGCTGGCCAACCCGAACCCCGACTATTTCTCGTACACGCTGTCGAAGGCGGCGCTTGAAGCCGCCGGGGTGATGCTGGCCCAGGCACTGGCACCGCTGGTGCGGGTGGTCGGCGTCTCGCCCGGCGTGACGCTGCCGTCCGGGCCGATGACGGCGGATGAATTTGCCCAGGCACACCAACTCACGCCGCTGGGGCGCGCCTCGACTCCTGACGACATCGCGCGCACCGTGCGCTTCGCGCTCGAATCACCGGCAATCACTGGCACCACGCTGGTGGTCGATGGCGGCCAGCACCTGAACGCCCAGCCGCGAGATGTCCTGTACCTTGTGAAAGCCCCCGAATGACCACCTTCCTCAGCCAGCCGAGCCTGATGGATTGCCGCCGCCTGTTCCTCACCGACTACGAGGTGTGGATCAACATCGGCGTGCACGACTACGAGAAGCGCGGCGAGCAGCGCGTGCTGATCAATGTCGATTTGTATGTGCCGCTGGCCGAGACCACGCCGCGCGCCGACAAGCTCGACGAAGTGCTGGACTACGACTTCATCCGCCGCACCATCGCCGAACGCGTGGCGCGCGGCCACGTGCACCTGCAGGAAACGCTGTGCGACGACGTGGTGGCCACCATGCTGGCGCATCCCAAGGTGCGCGCGGTGCGGGTCTCGACCTGCAAGCCCGACGTGTACCCGGACTGCGAGGCGGTGGGTGTCGAAGTCTTCCGCATGAAAGACTCTGTATGAACGCCCAGACGCAGACCGAGTTGGATGCCTTGCGTACAGACGACCGCAAGCAGGCGCTGGAGACCAACAAGCTCAGCAAGCGCCTGCACCGGCTGGTGGGCCAGGCGATCACCGACTACAACATGATCGAGGCGGGCGACAAGGTCATGGTGTGCCTGTCGGGCGGCAAGGACAGCTACGCCATGCTCGACCTCCTGCTGAGCCTGCAGCAGCGTGCGCCGGTGTCATTCGAGCTGGTGGCGGTGAACCTCGACCAGAAACAGCCGGGCTTCCCGGCCCACATCCTGCCCGCGTACCTGCAGCGCCGCGGGGTGCCGTTCCACATCGAGAACCAGGACACCTACAGCATCGTCAAGCGCATCATCCCCGAGGGCGACACGATGTGCAGTCTGTGCTCCCGGCTGCGCCGCGGCGTCCTGTACCGCGTTGCCGGCGAGCTGGGCTGCAGCAAGATCGCGCTCGGCCATCACCGCGACGACTTCCTCGGCACGGTGTTCCTGAACATGTTCTTCGGCGGCCAGCTCAAGGGCATGCCGCCCAAGCTGGTGAGCGATGACGGCAAGCACACTGTGATCCGCCCGCTGGCCTATGTGGCCGAGACCGACCTGGAACGCTGGGCCGCGCACCGCGAGTTCCCCATCATCCCGTGCAGCCTGTGTGGCAGCCAGGAGAACCTGCAACGCGTGCAGATCAAGCAGATGCTGCGCGAGTGGGAGCGCAAGCACCCCGGCCGCATCGACAACATGCACCGCGCCTTCTCGCATGTGGTGCCGTCGCACCTGATGGACCGCAATCTGTTCCCGTTCCAGTCGATCCGACCGACGGGCATGGCCGATCCACAGGGCGACAAGGCCTTCGACGAAGACGATGTCTGCGGCACGCCGATTGCCGCCGGTAGCGATCAACCCCTTCAGTTTGTGAGTCGCCGACCATGATGCTGCTGCTGTCCCGCATTCGACTGCTCGCCGTGCTGATGGGCCTGGTGTGGCTGGCCGGGTGTGCCAGCGTGCAGCAGGTCAGCGTCGACGTGTCGGCTTTCGGCGGTTGGCCACAGGGCCGCGCGCCGGGGCGTTATGCGATCGACCGGCTGCCTTCGCAGCAGCAGGCCGGTGCGGTGTACGGGCCGGTGGAGGCCGCCGCGCGCATGACGCTCGAAAGTTTCGGCTTCCAGCCCGCCAGCGGTAGCGACAGCGCCGACGTGCTGGTGCAGGTGGGCGCACGGCGCGCCCGGGTGCTCGATCCCTGGGCTGCCGACATGGGCTGGTACGGCGCCGGCCGCTACGGCTGGCGCGGCGGGCCCCCGGGCTGGCCGCGCGGTCCGTTCTGGGGGCCGGGCCCGATGTTCCCCTACGACGCCACCTACGACCAGAGCGAGATCGCCCTGCTGCTGGTCGACCGCGCCAGCCGCCAGGTGCTGTACGAGGCCCATGTGCGCCATGAAAGCCGCTTGGGCGGCGGCGCTGCGCTGCTGCCCAGCCTGTTCGGCGCGGCGCTGCAGGGCTTTCCGCAGTTGGTCGCTGGCGAGCGCCGTGTCACCGTGCCGTTGACACCCGCCTCGCGCTGAACATGGCCCGCCTGCCTGGCTGGCCCGCGGCCGCGCTGGCCTGGGCGCTGACCGGCTGCGTCTTTGCGCCTCGCACCGTGTCGGTGTACGACCCGCAGTGCCAGATCGTCACCCGCCAGATGGTGCTCGACAACCAGCAGGTGGCGGCCATTGCGCATTGCCGCAACGAAGGCTGCCTCGGGCTGCTGGTGGCGATGGGCGCGGTGTCGGCAGTGACGGCCGTGGTTTCCGGCTCGGTGGTGGTGGTCGGAAATGTGGCGTATTGGTTCGAAAAGCGCAGTCTGTGCCGACCTGCGCAAAAGGAGAAGGATCAAAACGGGGAAGAATTCGGGCCGAACCCAGCGCCAAGACCATGAAAGCCTCCCGCACTGTTGCCAACGATGCCCCCGTTGCTTTGGGCCTGCCCGATGTGCAGGTGGCCATCGTCCCTTGGTCCCGGTTCGTGCCGGCCGATGTGGATGAGTGGCAGGCGTTGTGGGAGGCCACCGGCGCGGCCCCGGACCTGAGTCCTTCATGGGCCCGTTCGCTGGTCGAAGGGCACCAGCTCGATGTGAACCGCCTGCAGGTGCTGGTGGCCCGCCGTGCCGGCGAGTTGCTGATGGTGTGGCCGTTCCAGCACTGCAGTCGGCGCAGGCTGGGGCTGGTCGGTGTCGACTGGGTGGAGCCACTGCAGTCCACCTATTGCACCCGCAGCGGCGTGCTCAGTCGACTCGATGAAGCGGCGTCCGCGCAACTGATCCTGGCCACGCTGCGCAGCCATCTGCGCACCTGGCATTGGGTTCACCTGCACGGCCTGCCGGCCTCGCAGGCGCTGAGCCCGGCCTGGCAGCAGGCCGCGCAGCGCGCAGGCTTTCCGCTGCAGGTCAAGGCGGTGGGCCAGACGCCCTTGCTCGACCTGCGCCAGGGCTGGGCGGCGGTGGTCGCCAGCCGGCCCAAGCGGGTGCGCGAGAAGCTGCGGTCGATGCTGCGCACCCTGGAGCGCGCCGAGGCTGGCGACGGCCCCTGGCGGGTCGAGCATTTCACCGAGCCGGCGCAGATGCCGCGCTTCATGGACCTGCTGCTGCAGATCGAGCAGGCCAGCTGGAAACACGCCGCCGGCTCGGCCATCAGCGCGCGGCCGTGGGAAGAGCGCACCTTCCGCCTGCTGTGCGAGCGCCTCGCCGCCAGCGGCCAGGTGGTGGGCACCGTGCTGTTCCACGAAGGCCGGCCGGCTGCCCATGGGCTCGACCTCTGGCATGGCCAGCGTGTGCTCGGCCTGAAGACCAGCTACGACGCCGCGTTTGCACGCCTGCGGCCCGGCACGCTGCTGACGGTGGCGGCGCTCTCGCGCTATGCCGCGCAGGGCGCGACCGAGTACGACTTCCTCGGTGACAGCGGCATCGACAAGCGGGAGTGGACCGACCAGACCTATGAACGCGTGGCCCTGCGGCTGTATTCACCCGGCTGGGTGGGGTGGGTGATCCATCGCGCCCTGCATCTGGGCAGGGCACGGGGTGCCGGAACCCGGGTGCCGGGCCGCCTGTGGCTGCCGGGAACCGCCCGCCTGGCGGCGCTCAGCATGATGGTTGAAGGCCTGGGCGCGCTGCACCTGTTCTAAGCGCCTCGGCGCTGAACTGGCGCCGGCCCGCCGCTGGGCCTTGCGGGCTTCAGCGGTGGGCCTTCCCTGCAAGGCCCATCCATCGGGCCTTGTACACGCACCGGGTACAGTGCCTCGACCCCCGCCCAAACGTACCTGAAACACCCATGACCGAAGTGCTGCTGCCGCCCTGGAACGACACCGATCTCCCGGCCTTGCTGCAACTCGACACCGTGGCGCCGCTACGCTTCCGCAGTCGCCATGGTGACCCGAACAACAACGGGCGGTCTTACGGCGGGCAGTTGCTGGGGCAGGCCTTGATGGCGGCCTCGTACAGCGTACCGGCCGACCGGCCGGCGAGTGCGTTGCAACTGGTCTTTCTTCAAGGGGCGATTCCGGATGTGCCGCTGGAATTCGAGGTCACCGTGTTGCAGGAGGGCCGGCGCTTTTCATCGCGCGGTGTGCGGGCCTCGCAGAACGGGCGCTTCGTGTTGGATGCGCACGTGACCTTCGCGCTGGACATTCCCTCGCCCGGCCACACGTCGCCGAGCACCGCGCAGGAGTTGCCGACGTCGCTGCCGCGCATGAACGAACTGGCGCGCGATGGGCCGCCGTTGCGCGCCGCGAGCAGCTATACCACCAGCGTGCGCGCCTGCATCGACTGCCGCATCGTGGGCGGCGCCAAGACCATCTCCGAACTCGACCGCCCGCGCCTGCGCTACTGGATGAAGGCGCTGATGCAGAGCACCGACCGGCGCGTGCATGAGGCAGCCTTCGCCTACCTGTCCGATTGGTGGACCAACTACAGCGTCTGCGGCCCGCATGTGGACCCGCAACGCCCGACCTATGGCGCCAGCCTGAACCATTCGATCTGGTTCCACCGGCCCTTCCAGGTCAGCGACTGGCTGCATGTCGACAGCGAGAGCGGCATCGCGCTCAATGGCCGGGGGCTGGCGCTCGCTCGCGTGCACGACGAGCACGGCGTCTTCCTGGCGACGGTGGCGCAGGACACCTTGATGGCCTACGCCTGACTCGGTCAAGGTCCTGCCAGCGGCAGGATGAAGCCGGCCAAGTCGTCCTTCCAGCCCTGTAAAGCTTCGGCCGCATGCCGGCGCTGGGCCGCATCGGTGCGGTTGTGCAGGGTGGCGCTGGCGGCGCACCAATGGGCCTGCGACTTTTCCTGGTGGTGCCGCGCGGCGTCGTCGGTGGGCGTGAACAGGCGCGTCAGCCAGGCGCGGGTCAGGCGCTCTGCCTGCGGCCGATCCAGACCCGGCTGCGTCAGCGCCTGCAGGGTTTTCAGGCTGTCGCGGTGGCGGGCCTCGCGCTGCGCCAGGGTCTTTTCGGGGTCGGCGGGGCTGCTGCGCACCGCTTCGGCGAGCAGCTCGCGCTGGGCGCGGTCGAGCCGGCCGTAGAGTTTTTCGGCCTGGTCCACCGCGCGCTTGACGGCCTCGCGTTCGCGCTTGCCTAGGTCAGGCTGCAGGTGTTCGTCGCGCCACTTCTCGGTGTTGCGTTCGAACTTGCGGTCGATGTGCTGCAGCTGCTCAGGGCTCAGCGAGGGTGCGATTTCTGCGAGGGTGGGCGCCATCTGCATCACTGCCGCATCGCGCCGCAGCATCAGCGTGTCCCACCAGTCGCACGCCTGCCGAGGGGTGGCAACGGCCAGCACCTCGTGGCTGGCGCGTTCCAGCAGCGCGGTGTAATCGGGCAGCTGGGTGCGCCGGTGCCAGGTGAACCAGCGCTCGATGGCGGCCTGCACGCGGGGTTTTTGCTCGGCGTTGAAGTCGGCATAGCTGTCGAACCACCAGTACGTCAGCGTCGTACCCTGGCTGTAGGTGAAGCGCAGCGCGGTGCAGGCGCCCAGCAGCACGGCGATCGTGAGCAGCACGGCACGGACTGCGCCGCGCGTCACGCCGCTGCGCCCGCTGCGGCCTGGCGCGGGGTGCTGGCTCGGGATAATCCCACCTTTGTTTCGCATTCGACCGATCCCAAAGGAACTGCACATGAGGCTAGACGTCGTGATCATGGCCGCCGGCAAGGGCACCCGGATGAAGTCGGCCAAGCCGAAGGTGCTGCACCCACTGGCCGGGCGTCCTTTATTGCAGCATGTCCTCGAAATGGCCGGTGCCCTGGGGGCGCAAAAGCTCATCACCATCACCGGCCATGGTGCCGACCAGGTAGAAACTGCCATGCGCACCGCCCTGCCGGCTGCGCCCCTGGCCTTCGTGCGCCAGGAACCGCAACTGGGCACGGGGCATGCCGTGCAGCAGGCGGTGCCCGTTTTGGGCGGCGATGGCGTCACGCTGATTCTCAACGGCGACGTGCCGCTGGTGCGGCTGGAAACCGCCCAGGCGCTGGTGGCGGCCTGCGGCGGCGAGCGCCTGGCGCTGCTGACCGTGTTGCTGGCAGACCCCACCGGCTACGGCCGCATCGTGCGCGACGGAGAGGTCGTGCGCGCCATCGTCGAGCACAAGGACGCCAGCGAGGCGCAGCGCGCCATCCGCGAGGGTTACACCGGCATGATGGCCGTGCCCACCGCGCACCTGAAGCGTTGGCTGGCCGCGCTGAAGAACAACAACGCGCAGAAGGAGTACTACCTCACCGACATCGCCGCGATGGCCGCGGCCGAGGGTGTGCCGGTGGTGGCCACGCTGGCGAGCAGCGAGACCGAGGTGCTGGGCGTCAACAGCCCGCTGCAACTGGCCGAACTGGAGCGGCGCTACCAGCGCCACTGCGCCGAGGCGCTGATGGAGGCCGGTGTGCGCCTGGCCGACCCGGCCCGCTTCGACCTGCGTGGCAGCCTGCAATGTGGGCGTGATGTGGCGATTGACGTCAACTGCGTGTTCGAGGGCGAGGTCACGCTGGGCGATGACGTGAGCATTGGCGCCAACTGCGTCATCCGCAACGCCCGCATCGCCGCTGGCGCGGTGATCCATCCGTTCACCCACATCGACGGCGAGGCGCTGGGCGTGGAGGTGGGCGAGGGCGCGCTGATCGGCCCGTTCGCCCGCCTGCGCCCGGGCGCCAAGCTGGCCGCCGAGGTGCACATCGGCAACTTCGTCGAGGTCAAGAACTCGACGCTCGCCAAGGGCGCCAAGGCCAACCACCTGGCCTATGTGGGCGACGCCACGGTGGGCGAGCGCGTCAATTTTGGTGCCGGCAGCATCACCGCCAACTACGACGGCGCCAACAAGCACCGCACCGTCATCG